>CAZGXZ010000229.1:0-1661 GCA_964530035.1 uncultured Methanoregulaceae archaeon | reverse complement strand
AACCCGGGTTTAGGCGTTGGCAACGCCTAGTGATAACCACTACACTATCGGCGCGTTGGGATGCTCTATAGCGTGAGATATGTACCGTAATAAGCATATCGTACTTTATCTGACCCGGACCTGGGTATCAGCCAACCTGTTTCCTATTACATTTGAAATAAATTGGGTGGGAAGAGCCGTTATTGATACATTGATACACTGCCAGGCCGACAGGAAACCCTTTCATGAATGGGCTTATTTTCGGCCCCTTGAAATCCACTCACTCTTCAAGTTTATTCACCTCTTCATGGCAGATCTCCATCAGCAGCAATTCCGATTATAAGGTTTCCTATGTAAATGCTGAAAATGGCCTCATAATAAGGATATTTTGGACGGGGATTTTCATGGTCCGGGTGCAAACGCCCGTTCATATGTGTTCTACCAGAGTCTATTTTCCGGACTTTTATCCGGCTGATGTGACAACCTGGCACATTTTTTGTGCTCACAGAACCGGTCCGGCAGTTGAGGAGTCATATGCTCAAACAAGGCCCGCGATGGTGTCATGCGAACCAGGGTAGGTTAAGATAGATCCAGAAGCAGATTATGATGGTATGATTCCCCTGATGCTATCCCCTGCAGGCCGCACTGCAGTCATATTCGGGGGAGGGAGGGTAGCTTTCCGAAAGGCAGCATTTCTTTCCGGGGAGCTTGACATCCGGGTTATTTCCCGGTCATTTGATGGTCATTTCGATACGATCCCCTGTACTTGCATAGAGCGTGACGTATCCGGAATGACGGACGGTGAGCTGCGTGACCAGGTACAGGGGGCGTTCCTGGTCATCGGTGCGCTCCCTGATAAAAGGGCAAATGACCGGATTGGAAGGATATGCCGGGAGAGAGGGATTTTTTTCAACAATACCGACGGAATGGCAGGAGATGTCATCATCCCCTCGTTGTTGAAGGGAAAAAACTACTGCCTTGCGGTAAGCACCTTCGGGAAGAGCCCTGCCGTTGCCCGTTTTGTCCGTGAACACCTCGAGTCGTCCCTGCCCTGTATCGATGGCATGGTCGATCTCCAGGAAAGGCTGCGCGCCTGGCTGAAAGATAGTGGAATCCCCCAGGCGAGACGTGCCGAACTCCTGAATGCAGCGGTTCGTGACGAAGAAGTGTGGGGTCTCCTTGCAACAGACCCCGGACGTGCCTGGGCGCTCGTGGAGGAACGGTATGCAGGGTCCTGAACCCTTGTTCTCGCCCCTTGCCGTGGCAGGGGTAAGTCATCACCGGTCCGATGCCAAGGTCCTCGAGATGTTTCGGTTCGAGGATGAACACGCATTCCTGCGCCGTGCCAGAGAGCATTTCAGGGGAGTGGTCCTCCTGCAGACCTGCAACCGGGTCGAAGTCATCGTCCATGGCGAGGCCGATGCGCTTGCACAGTTCCTCCATGAGCAGGGGAGGGACCATTTCTCCCTGCTGTCCGGTGTCGATGCCCTGCGTCACCTGCTCGAGGTGGCCTGCGGTGTTGATTCCATGATAGTCGGTGAAGACCAGATCCTCGGGCAGATCAGGGCAGCCCTTGCAACTTCCCTGGAAGCGGGCAGTTGTGATAACTTCCTCGAGGTCTGTCTTACAAAAGCCGTCCATACAGGAGCTGATATCAGACAGAGGACTCAGATAAACCGCGG
>CAZGXZ010000228.1:0-1732 GCA_964530035.1 uncultured Methanoregulaceae archaeon | reverse complement strand
GAAGGGCGCTCCGGCGGCGGTTTCACGGCCTTTCATGAAGAGTTTGAACCGGAAAACACCGTCCTCAAGACTAAAAACAACAAAAATGTGCCATAAACAATCCTGAAATGGAATCGCCAACGGCGTGCCATGGCTATCGTATGCAGGGGGCTGGGCAGGCGGCAGCCCCCCGATTCAGTGTCACTAGTAAAAAAGGTCCCTGAGCCTCCGGCCACCGGAAGGACTGCAGCGGTCCCTGAACGGGCAGCCGGTGCATGGTGGGTTCACCGGCTTTTCCGGCACTCCTCCCGCGTTGATGTGCCTGACAGACCGGACCGCCCTGATAAGGGCCCGGTCGTCGCGGGCGGACGGGACATGTGTCCGTACGGCTCCGTCCGGGACGTATGTCACGAATCCCTGAACGGGACTGCCCTTTTCAGGGAACGTTTCGGCGAGGGCATGCATGTAGGCGGTCACCCTCATCCTGTCCGACAGCCAGACTCCATGGGGAGGAGCCCGGGACGCCCTGACAACTATAAAGGTGCCGAGCCTGCGGTCATAGATGTCAATAGAGCCCGTTATACCAAAACGCCTGGAAGAGACCGCGACGTCCTCGTCGGTACCGGGTGGGAAGCTGCATCCGTGCCATGTCGAGATACAGGTTTCGAAAAAAGAGCGATATTCCCTGGATTCCCCGGATGGTCCGGGTTGACTGGTCAGATCCTGGGGGACTTCTTCTGGCAGGTCCAACACAAGGCAGATCTCGTCCCAGACCTCCTCGGGAAAAGGTCCGGGTCCCCTGTAACACGGCTGACCGGCATCATATTCGCGGGCAGACGTTTTGAGGAGCCACGAGGCTACCTGGCGGCAGATGGTGTAGCGTGGTGGCTCCTCATAAGGCTGGTCACGTCCAAATGCGTACCTCGCCGGGCATCGGGCTGCCTGTACAACGGCTGAAACAGGGATGAGGTCGTGGTTGTGGTTCCCGGCAGACCTGATGGATGATCTCCTGGACGGGTGGTACCGCCTGTCTTATTCTCCGTTAGGATTTTGTCTTCGATAAAGGCTCCTTTTTGTCCGGGAGCAATGAGGTATGTCCGGGATGCAGGGTGACCCCCTATTTTCAGGGGAGCTTGGAACGGATGGGACCGGGCGGAGGAAACGTCCGTTTCCTATCGGAGAGCAGAGAAGAAAATTCCGGTGAAGAAGGTATTAACGCCCGTCCCGTGAACCTGTTAAGCATGACGAACCAGGAGATCCAGGTTACCATCCCTCCCACCCTCGACCCGGTCTACAGCAACATGATCCAGATCGCCTACAAGGACGACGAGTTCACCTTTCTCTTCCTCCACCAGATACCGGGTGTAAACCAGGCCCGGGGAAAGGCCATCGTCTCGATCTCCCCCAGGCATGCGAAAAATCTCCTGGCTGTCCTCGGCAAGACGGTCTCCGAGTACGAGGCCAAGTTCGGGACGCTCGACCTCCCCCAGGACCCGAAGGGACCGCAGAACGTTACCACGATGCGCGGATATTCCTGAAAACGGGGCCTCACAACCTTAAGGGAAAGGATATCGCCCCGGATTCCACGTGGGAAAAGGCCGTTTATGCCCCAAATCCGCTGACTTTTTTATAGCATGAAGGCATATCCTTAAGGGCACAGGTGGGACATCCTGCCATGGGTGCAGTTGTGTCTTAGCGGCATAGCGGCTGATTCGTAATCAGCAGGTCGAGGGTTCAATTCCCTCCAACGGCT
>CAZGXZ010000227.1:0-1805 GCA_964530035.1 uncultured Methanoregulaceae archaeon | reverse complement strand
TAGGGGCGGACGGTCACGTGTTTTAATGTCCGGCCTTTTTCACATTCGACATCCGCCTTCCCGCCGATCTCGGTGACCATGTATTTTTCACCCTCGACCATCCCTTCGGCGTGGCAGATGGAGAATGACCTGCATTCCGAGGCCGAGCAGGGTGAAATGAACTGGAAACGTGAATTTTTCATCGCCATGTCACTGGAGAGGAGCGTGGTGATGGAGGCCTCGACGACCTCGACGGCACATGCGCCGTTCAGGTGGATGGGACAATCATGGTGGGTCGCCCGTATGTTGACGATCTGGTAACGTCTTCCGGGATGGAGGTTGTTGCAGGCCCTTTTCACCTTGCACCCCTTGCACTCGGCCGTCGTTACACCTTCATATATGAATTCAAGGCCTTTCTTCGCCAGTTCCTTGCCTATCAGGGTTACCTTTGGTTTCTGTTCAGTCATCCTTGTCATCCACCTCGTACAGTCGTCCTACAAGCCGTTCCGCTGATTCTTTCGTAAGGCCCATGTCCAGGATGGTGAACCGTTCGGGCCGTATTTTCTTTGCCGTCAGCAGGGCCTGGACCGCAGCCTCATCGGGTATCCCGGCCTCTGCCGGTGTTGTCGGAGCCCCTATCGTTTTGAGCGCCGACCTGATCCGGTGCCAGTCCCCGCCGTGGAGGTACATCGTCATGATCGACCCGAGTCCGCAGGCCTCTCCATGCAGCACCTTTCCCGGTATAATCCGCTCGAGGGCATGGCCGAATTTATGCTCCCCCCCGCTGGCCGGCCTTGACGACCCCGCGATACTCATGGCCACGCCAGAGGACACAAGGGCTTTCGTGACCATCCATGCGCTTTCCTCGTGGTTCGGTCTGATGCACCGTGCATTTTTAACCAGGATCTCTGCGGTCATCCTCGACAGGGTTACCGCGTACTCGCTGACCGGCTCATCCCTGAGCCTGTGGGAGAGTTCCCAGTCGAGGATAGCCGTATAATTGGAGATAATGTCCGCACACCCTGATGCGAGCAGCCGGTGGGGGGCCTTTGCAATAATCCCGGTGTCTGCGATGATTGCCATCGGGGGTTCAGCCGCGATGGATGCATTGTCCTCCCCCTGCGGGATGGAGGCACGGGCCGAGGCTATCCCATCGTGCGATGCGGCTGTGGGTATCGATATGAAGGGTATGGTGAGGTTGTACGCCGTTATCTTTGCCGTGTCGATTACCTTCCCCCCGCCGATCCCAATGACAAAATCAGCATTTTTACCGGCCTTCTCAGCCTCTTCAAGGATTTCAGGTGAAATACGTTCGACGGAATACCTCGACATCGCATACTCCGACAGGACATCCGACACCTTTTCCCCGGCGATCTTCCAGGTGTGGGGGCCTGATATGATGAGACCCGTCTTTCCTAGCCTGAGGTTGCTGCATACCGATCCCACCTGTTCAAGAGCCGCATGCCCTATCAGGACATTCCGGGGGAGCTGCATCCACCTTGACTTATCACAATGTTTATTCCTGAGAACTCTAAAATCATCTGGACTCATCGGACTGAAAAATGATTAGGGAATTCTTCTACAAATACTACATTGATCCCATCAGGACCGGGCAGGCCTACACGGTTGTCGATACCCTGACCTATGCGATCATCCTGATCATCGCGGTCTACCTCCTGTACCGCTGGATGAAAAAACACAGCATCCCGGTTGACCGGGACCTCGTCCTTGCGACGCTCCCGTTCATCGTGTTCGGCGGACTGATGCGGGTGGTCGAGGATACCGGAGTAATCACATCCGACTGGCGTTTTCTGCTGATTACGCCG
>CAZGXZ010000226.1:0-1847 GCA_964530035.1 uncultured Methanoregulaceae archaeon | reverse complement strand
CAACTTGAACGGGCAGGGTAGTGGATGGATGAGAACCGGGGGGCTGCTGCCCCCCAAACCCCCTGCATACGATAGCCCTGGCAAGCCGTTGGCGATTCCATTATTAGGGTTATTATGGGTATGGTTTTGGTAGTTTTGAGCCTTCAGTGTTTTTTTCCAGTTTGGAATATTCATGAAGGGTCGTGAGACCGCCGCCGGGGCGCCCTTCGGGGGCGGCGGGGTATCTTTCCGGGGGTGTGGGTGTATACCTCCGCTGAAGGGGTGATGTTAAAAGATTATAGGGAAAGGTGAGGCTATGGATATTCGGCAAGGTCTGGAAACATTCAAAAAGGTCTGAAAAATTTCAGATCCCGTTTCTTCAACCATACAGATTACCTGCTCATCCTGTCAGGGAAGGAAGAATTATTCGTTAAAAACTGAGATTTTTAGTTCCATTGAAATTTTCTCTCTCTTCAATTTTTTTACCCTGTAATAAGAGACCTCCATCAGCTGCAATATCAGTCATAGGATCTCAACAGTGCAATTATTTCCTGAATTTTCGCTGAAGAGACCACCCGGCATAGGCGAGGATAGCGACGATGCCCACGAGTGCAATCATGAGCGGCCGGTTCCCGGTTACTGCCTCGGTGCCTTCGGGTGACTGGACGCTGACCCCGAGGCTCGCCCTGTCCGAGAGCATCTGTGCTCCGAGTCCGTCCCGGTATTTCACCTCGGTATCGAGCGGGTACTGTTTCCCCGGTATCGCCGATTTTGCAGAAATTTCGAACTGCACCGTCCGTGTTTCGCCAGGCCCGAGGAACCCGAGCACGGCGGTGTCCTTTGCAGGCACGATGAGATGGCTGCCGATGACCTTTGCCTCGGCATCTGCTGCAGGGGAATCACCCGTATTCGTGTACGAAACATTGACGATGGCGGATTCACCCGGGTGGATCACGATACCCGGGCTCTCCACCCTGAATTCGGCTCCTTTTGCCACCTTTATCCCGACCGGGACGGGAGGAGTGTTCCGGATGCTGCCATCGCTCTCCCGGTACGTCCCCTGGAGAACAGCGGGATACACACCGGCCTCTGTATGGTCTTTCACGGCGATTCTCACCCGTATCGGTGTGGTCTCCCCAGGTCCGAGCCGATCGACGTACGTGCTCCCTTCTACGACCTTGAATGTCACGTTGTCGAACGGGACAATGGTAAAGGTGACCTCGCTTCCTGTCTCATGGCCGATATTTTTCACCTCGGCGGCCAGGTATCCCTGGGTCCCGGGGACGAGATTTTCCTGCGTCAGGTTGAGGAGCACCGGCCTGACCTCGGGCCTGATGGTGATCCCGACCGGAACGGTCAGCGACCTCTCGCGGTAAAGCGGCTGGACCGTCGAACGACCTTCTCCAGTCAGCGGTAGCGCGTAGACGTAACGGTACTTCAGGTCCAGGGGGATGACGTGGGTCCCCGGGAGGGCTTTCTCGTCAACGGTCCCCCTGAGGGTAAGAGGGACCTTGTCCCCAACCCCGATATCCCCGAGCAGGACCGGCGGACTTTCGACGGTGACCGGTGCACCGGACTCCAGGGGGCTCATGACGACCCCGAGTGCCGTGCGGGGGTCGTAGGTGTCAGGGGGGAGGAGCGGGGCGATCTTGACCTTGGTGTCCTGGTCCTTGTTCGTCAGCACGACGGTCATGGCGAAGGTGTCGCCAGGGTAATACCGGGGGTCACCCAGGACGTGTGCCGACAGGTCAGGCTCGAGACCCGGGTCGTAGATATACCCGAGAGCGATGCAGGGGGCCGCCGACAGGGTGATGGAGAGGAGAACCGCAGCCATGAGGCGGGTGCAGTGCAGCAATGCGGGATATCTC
>CAZGXZ010000225.1:0-2140 GCA_964530035.1 uncultured Methanoregulaceae archaeon | reverse complement strand
GGTCCGAAAAAAGACCGGAGTGCTGTATGCTGCCTCTGCAGGAATTGGGGCGATAATTGCTGGTGGTGCCCCGGTCTACGCCGATTCGCTGTATCATTACGGACTTGCCATTGGCACTGCCTTCCAGGTCCAGGATGACCTCATTGACCTCCTTGCCCCAGTTGAAAAAAGTGGAAAAGACCGGGCATCTGATCTTCGCGAGGGAAAAAAGACCCTGATCAGCATCAAGGCCCGCGAGAAGGGTATCGATCTCAAACCCTATCAGCGAAACCTGTCTGACTCGGAAATTGACGAGGTTGTGGCACTATTGGAACGCGAGGGTGTCATCCGGGAGGTTAAGCAGGTTGCAGACGACCTTGTCAGTTCCGCCAAGGAACGCCTGTCGATCCTCCCTGATTCCGAGGAGAAAGACCTCCTGCTCGCGATTGGTGACTATTTCGTGAGCAGGGGGACCTGACGTGCAGGACACCATCCAGGCCTGTGTCTACCTGGCAGCTCTTGAAAATGCTGTGAAGCATGATAGTGTCCCCAAGGCAGGGACCGTTGTCGGCATGGTCCTTGGAAAACACCCTGAACTGAAAGTTCATGCAAGAGCGGTCACAGCCACAGCAACCGAGGTCGTTGTAAAAGTTGCGGCCATGTCAGGTGAAGACAGGAAAAAGCTTCTCCTCGAGCTCGAACCAGGTTTTTTTGAAAACAAGAACCAGAAAAAAACCACTGAGAAGGCTCTTCCAGCACTGGCCGGCGGGGAAAACGGGGTCGTCATGCGATTTGCCCCCAATCCCAGCGGCCCCCTTCATCTCGGCCACGCACGGGCTGCGATACTGAATGATGAATATGTCAGGCGGTATGGGGGAAAATACGTCCTCAGAATAGAGGATACCGACCCCAAGCGGGTCGACCCTGCAGCTTATTCCCTGGTTGTCGAGGACTGCGAATGGCTCGGGCTCGGGATCAGCGAAGTTGTATACCAGAGCGACCGGCTTGAATTGTACCAGGAGTATGCAGGGAAACTCATCGGACTTGGTGGCGCGTATGTGTGTACCTGCGATAACGATCGGTTCAGGGAGATGCGACAACACGGCGCCGCCTGCCCCTGTCGTGCCGGGGAGGTCGAGGATCAGCTCGCACGCTGGGAGTCCATGAAGGCAGGTGAATATGCCGAGGGGGAAGCATCGGTCAGAATAAAGACTGACCTTGTACACCCCGACCCCGCTATGAGGGATTTTCCCCTCTTCAGGATCCTGACCAGTACGATTCATCCGCGTGTCGAAGCAACCCTCTATCCATTGATGAACTTCTCGGTCGCGGTTGACGACCACCTCCTCGGCATGACGCACGTGATCCGCGGGAAGGACCATATTGCCAATACACGGAGACAACAGTACATTTTTGATTATTTCGGTTGGACCCCTCCCAGGTACCTTCATTATGGCAGGATGGGGATAGAGGGCGTTATCCTCTCCACCTCGCAGATGCGCCAGGGCATATCAGAAGGGTCCTACACAGGTTGGGATGATATCCGGCTTGGAACGCTCCGTGCGCTGGCACGACGGGGAATACAGCCCGAAGCGGTCAGGCGGTCCATGACCGATATCGGTATCGGAGAAACCGATATATCGTTTTCATGGGACAACCTCTTTGCACGTAACCGGGCACTGGTTGATTTCGAGGCTGACAGGTTTTTTTTCGTAGAAGAACCCGTGCGTTTCGAGGTTCTGGGAGCTGTCCCCCAGCAGGCACGGGCTATGAAGTATCCGGGAGATGAAAAAAGGGGTTGCCGGGTTCTTTCCTTTGAGAAGGCAGTGTTCATCCCTTCACGGGAAATTCCAGGAAAGGGAGGCCTCGTACGATTGAAAGACCTCTTTAATGTTCATATCGCGTCCCGTGATGGAGTAAACGAAGCCCGTTATGCAGGTGACGCCATCTCCGATATCCGGGCCGCGGGAGCTCCCATCATCCAGTGGCTGCCTGCAGAGGAGTCGATACCATGCATACTCCATACTCCCGAAGGAGACAGGAAGGGTTTCTGCGAACCCGGAGTCCTCGACCATGCCGGGCGTGTCGTCCAGTTCGAAAGGGTGGGGTTTGTCCGGATCGACCATGCAGACCTTGAAGGTATCGTAGCGTATTTTACTCA
>CAZGXZ010000224.1:0-2227 GCA_964530035.1 uncultured Methanoregulaceae archaeon | reverse complement strand
ATGTCCTGTCTGTCGAGTTGGTCGCAGCGTTGTATCTCTGATATGCATTCCGCGGATTCACCATGATGGCCTGGTTAAGGTCCTCGAGCATCAGTTCCGTAGTGATGCTCTGGCGCGGATAACAGTCCGTTCCATGCGATGTAGCCCGTAGCTCAATTGCTTTTCCCGCGATGAAGTCTTCTATGACATGGGCGCCGCCATATTCTGCCTCGCGGGTATCTGAAGGCTGAGTGGCGCCAATATAGGCATCGACAGCGGCAATCCCCCCATACGCCTCAACGTCATTCAGCCATATCCGTTCCATCCTGATTGGCGGGTCAGCATGTCCGAAATTGAGGAAAGCCCCGGAGGAACACATAGCACCGAAGGTCCCGGTTGTGACGACGTCGACCTCAGCGAGAGCTCCTTCAACCCCAAGATCGGTGACAACCGCGGGCATCTCCTCGGCGGTTACCACCCGGGCGTTCCCGTCCCTTATCCGCTCGTTGATAAGCCCGATGGACTTTTCCATGAACACCTATTTTCGTGCCGGCATTATTTATAACAGGCTGTTAAATACCGTTACGTAGACGGTATTTTAAAAAAACCGGGGGAAAAAGGCGGATGGAAAGGGATGCACTTATCCGGGATCTATGGGCACTCGCACCCGAGGATCTCGCAGAGGACTATGACATAGGACGGATTGGACTGGTAGTCGAAGGAAAGGATGAGGTTCGGAAGATATGTGCAGCCCTTGATGCAACCCCTTCCATAGTGGAGGATGCAATCTCAGAAGGCGCCGACATGCTCATCGTGCACCATACTCCTATCTGGACTCCCCTCACCAGGATCCGCGGCAGGATTGCGGAGGTGCTCGGTTCTGCGCTCTCATCGGGCCTGAATATCTATGTCATGCATACAAATCTTGACCGTGCGCCAGGAGGAATAAATGACTGTCTTGCAGACCTCCTCGGACTCTCAAACCGGGCTTCAATGAGTATCGGCGTGGTCGGCAACTGTCACCTGTCGCCCAGGAGAATTTTTAATATCACAGGTTTTCCCCTTCGGGTATACGGGGATTGTACTGACATCAGTCGGCTCGCTGTCGTAGGGGGGTCGGGTTTCGATACCCTGCTCTTTTCTGAAGCCTTGCAGCTTGGCGCGGATGCATTCCTGTCAGCAGAGCTGAAACACTCCGTCGCCCTCGAGGCGCCGTTTCCCTGTCTTGAAGCAACCCACCAGGCACTCGAAGCCCTTGCCATGAAACAGTTTGCAGGAAGGATGGGGTGGACGTACCTTGAAGAGCTTCCCAGGTTTTCAACGGTTCCATGAGTGACATCTGGGAGGAGATAGAGGGCCAAAAAAGACTTACTCCCACGATTAGAGAGCGAATCAGGCAGGCTTACGGTACCCGCGGGGAAAAAGCGCTCCGGATCGTTGACGGGCGCAGGGTTAAAAAATACCTTGACTTCTTCGTTGTCGTGGGGAAAAACGATGAGTATGTCGTCGACGAGGAGTTCTGTACCTGCGACGACTTCCGATACAGGGGAGGGCGGTGCTCTCATATCCTTGCACAAAAAATCGCCTTGCTTACGGGTGATTATGAACCGGTCGACCTCTGGTACCAGGAGTACCTCCGTGATGCACCGGGTGATGATAACACTAATGACCGACCAGGAACGAAATAATACACAATTTCCAGTGGTTTTCACATGCTTGAGGAAGAATATAACCTGAATTATTTTTCAGAGCAGGGATTTGTACGGAAGGTCTGTTCCCGTTGTGGTGCGGCGTTCTGGACACGCAACCCTGACACCGAGGTATGCGGCGACGCCCCCTGCGTCCCCTATGAATTTATCGGCAAGCCTGTATTCAAAAGCCATTCACCAGCAGAGATGCGCGAGGCCTTTCTCACCTTTCACGAGCAGAACGGCCATACCCGGATTCCCAGGTACCCCGTCGCTGCACGCTGGCGGGATGACATTTACCTGACCATCGCCTCCATTGCCGATTTTCAGCCTTTTGTAACATCCGGAATTGTCCCTCCGCCTGCGAACCCCCTCACTATTTCACAGCCCTGCATCAGGTTGAACGACCTTGACAGCGTCGGCAGGTCCGGACGCCACATGACCTGTTTCGAGATGATGGCCCACCACGCCTTCAACACCGAAAGCAATGAGATATACTGGAAGGACAGGACCGTCGAGTTGTGTGACCACTTTCTGGCATCAGTAGGAGCGGACCTTGG
>CAZGXZ010000223.1:0-2257 GCA_964530035.1 uncultured Methanoregulaceae archaeon | reverse complement strand
GCCCCCACTGAAGCATTGATGTGTAGGGAATATCGGGAAAGGTGAGGCTACGGGTTTTCAGCAAGGTCTGGAACCATTCAACAAGGTCTGAAAAATTTTAGATCCCATTTCTTCAATCATACAGGTTACCTGACATTTATGTCAGGTACGGAAGAATTATTCGTTAAAATTGAGGCTTTTTGACTCAGTTGAAACATACTCGGACAAGCGTTCATGAGGGTTTCAAATGAGCATAAAATAAACCCTTATTTATATGAAGTGGAGAATGGCCCCCCCTTCCCATTCACCGTCATCATATTACTGGAAAAAATTCTGGAATATGCCTCCCCTGAAAAGGACCCCCCCCGTAATTTTTCATCATCTGTTGGATATCTGCCCATAAACGTGTAATCCCGGCGATATTTCCTGTATTGCTTGAAACGGCATGTTTATGGCATTACGGGGCGATATTCCGGGGACTTTACGGCATGTACCTTTTTGTCGATACTGAGACGACTGGTCTTCCCGGCCGGTGGGACGCACCATGGGATGATGTCGGGAACTGGCCTCGGATGGTGGAGCTGGCCTGGCTCCTCTGCGATGAAGGCGGCAGGGTTATTGACGGAATGAGTACCCTTATCATCCCCCGCGGGTTTACCGTACCCGCCGAGGCCGTCAGCATTCATGGAATAACCACGGAAAAGGCTGATGAAAACGGTATGCCCGTCCGCCAGGCCCTGGAACAGTTCCTTGCCGCGAGGACACAGGCCGGGTACCTGGTGGCCCATAACATCGACTATGATGTCGCGGTCATTGCTGCGGAACTCGTACGCTCCGGGTTATCCTTGTCACCCATGGCAATCCCGATGATATGCACGATGAAGCAGTCCGCCGCGTTCTGCCGCATCCCCGGGAGGTACGGGCAGTACAAATGGCCGAGCCTCAGCGAACTCCATTCCCACCTCTTTGGGCACCCGCCTGACCAGGCCCACCGGGGCAGGGATGACGTCATGACCTGTGCGAAATGCTTTTTTGCCCTGAAAGAACGGGGCGTCATTGAGATACATCATCCCTGACGTTGTCTGTCTCATGGTTTCCCCGATGGCCTGATGCTGCCGGGCGGGTATTGCACTGCCCGGAACCGCGGGAAATGGTAAGTCTCATTGGCAGGGCAGACGATAGTATCACGAGTACATCATGGAGAAAAACGACGCTCATAGGGAAATTGCCGCTGCCCTGGCACGGATGGCCGCTCTGTACGAATCCAGGGACCTGGGAGAACTTCTCCTCATGGTTACCCCGGAAATTGGGGGATACGGAACAGGACCTGATGAAAAGGTCCGTGGCATCGCATCCTATAAAGCCCAGATAAAACGTGACTTTGCACAGAGCGGGCATATCCGGCTGGAGTTTTCCGACCTGTCGGTTCACTCACAGGGATCCGTTGCCTGGTTCGAGGCTGACTGCCTCTTCATCGCTGCCATTGCAGAAAGGGACCTTCCAATGGACGGGAGGATGACCGGTGTCTTTGTCAGGGAGGGCGGCAGGTGGAAGATCGCCCAGGTCCACTTCTCGGTCCCGGCAGCGGGCCAGGAATCAGGTCAATCGTATCCCCTGGCAGGGTGACCGGGCAGAGATACGGGAGCACCCCTGTCGGAATACTATCGAAAATCACGCAAAGGGGTCACGGCAGGCACAGGGTCAGGACCAGCCCTGCGTCAGTACAGGGTTGTCTGAGTGCGTTGGACAAGGGCGGGGCCTTCGTGGGCCGGGTTGTTCACCATCCGGTCCACCTGGTACGTCTCGAGGATGTCATCCGGACATGGTTTCAGGCAGGAAATGGCTTTTTCAGGTGTCGACCCGGGGGAAAGCCAGGTGGGTTCATCGCGTTCCTCCAGGATCACCGGCATACGGTCATGGATCACTCTCACGATCCTGTTGGGTCCGGTCGTGATGATGGCACAGGAACCCGTGCCGGCTTTCTCCCCGCCACCTCCTGTATTGCATATACCTGCGAATGCAAAGACCTCGTGGTCCCGTCTCCTGAAATACCAGGGAGCACGGCCTGCTGCACCTCCGGCTTTTCCCCATTCGTAAAACCCGTCTGCAGGGATGAGGCACCTCCCGGTGGTAAAAAGGCGCGAAAACACAGGTTTTGTTTCAAGGGAGTCATCGCGGACGTTGATAGGCCGGACCTCCCGGCGGCCTTCATGGCGTGTCGGCAGCATAAGTCCCCACTCCATGAGCATTGCCGTCTTCTGGCCGGCGGACTCTTCGA
>CAZGXZ010000222.1:0-2260 GCA_964530035.1 uncultured Methanoregulaceae archaeon | reverse complement strand
GGTATCCATCCTCGATACGGTGAGATCGGTCGTGGGGCCGGGGCTCATGCCAGGGTCGCCGTTCCTCACAAGCCACACATAACCGCCAAAGTGACGGATTACCTGTTCATAGCTGGATATGGTCCTCGGGGAGTAATTCCTCATCCTGAGGTGGTGCCTGTACCGGTTCAGCCATTCAGGGAAATATCCGCCTTGAGCCATGGTATCGTCAAAGGAAGGTTCTCACGCCGTGACCTGGAGCATGGAAACGAAGACCTGCCGAAATCCCTGTCGGACCGCCAGGCCTCCACTTTCCTCTGGCGAGTCCGGAATTGCACCATATCCCAGGTAGTTCATGATTCCATCCGGTTGGAACGGGTAGTGCCTTGACATGTCCGGGCCTTGCGATGGCGCCAGGAGAAACTACAGGTCCTGAAGGATATTCCGACGAAGCCCCATCCATTTACTTTCCGGCAGGGGGCAGGGTCCTGTCAACCATGATACGACCTCCTTACCCGTACAGACAACCCTGGAAGTTCAGGATCACCGTTTTGAAATCCGATTCCTCTGCTGGTTAGGTATACCGCGAGCTCTTATGAACTTTTTCGCAGAATTTCTATTCTGCGAAATTTTAGATCTAAAAAACGGCCAATTCGGGCTTATTTTCATCAGGTCAGGGGTCATGACCGGTTGGAGTGTGCCCAGGTGCGGGGATGTACCTGGACAACCTGGTGAACCGGACTCGTACCATGGTATCCCGTGCCCATACCTCCACCCACGTGGGATGCTCGTTTCCTCCTTGCGGTGACCGCCAATCAGGACACGGCCATAATCGCGGTTTGCCGGCAAATTACCAGGGGATGATGAATGCCCCATTGCGGAGAGAGATCGTCCATTATAACCAATCTGTGGAGGTGTTTTGATCACAGGGTTCCCTGTGCCTGCCAGGGAAGACTCCTTTCCCACGGAATGACCTGGCGGGGGACCATGTTGCCCGGTCGACCGGGAGCTCCCGCAGGGAAGACACCCATGCCTTACGGAAAAAACCTCAGGGGTCGTGAGGCTCCCCCTTCACCACCCGGGCCAATACCGGCAGGCAGGGAAGGATGCCCGGTCCGCCATCCAAAATACGACCACTGCAGGGGGCGGTTCCGCCGATTCCCGGGGGAGGGGTTTCCTCATGCAACGCCCGGGTATCCGGGGCTAGGGAAATGAAAGCCCCTGCGGAGTCTTCAGCACGAACAGCCCGATTCCTGGCGGCGGTATCCCGGGCCGTCCGGGAGGGGGTCATCACCACGTGGCTGGCCGTGTCGTATGGCAGTCCCCCGCAGACACACCTCCCTCCAGGGAGGAAGGGAATCCACGCATCAACCGTGTCTCCATTCTGTGACCAGCCTAACGGACGGACTGCCCCCGACTCCATGGATCTGGAAAGATACGATATCGCTCCAGGATACACGAACCGGGTGATACTTCCTGGCCACGCTGACGTAAGGATTACCTGGAGAAGGAATCCGGAGGTCAGGGAAAGGCAGGGGAGCGGGTACTATGCGACTCCTGTACGTCCCGGGATTTTCGGAGTACTGAACGGGAAGCTTACTTACGGGAGTGCGAACAACCGGATAGCCTGTACTGGCCCATGAATACGGGTCATCAGGGATAGCGACTCCACCATACCCGGGTGAGCCAGTCCCTGCCCGGCAGGTTATACCCACGAAATCAGGGATGTGAACCTTCCGTCATCCATCGACCCGGCCCGTTGTCGTCGGAGGTCCATACTCCCTTCATCATCCGCCAGTCAGGGGGAACACCGGGTAATGACTCAAGCCCGGATGCCGGTGAACAGGTGTAACCGGTTATACTGTCTCCAGAAGGTTCCGGTGGAGCTCATACCGTCTATGAAAGGCCGGTAAACCCCAACCGGCCCCGGGCCGTGGACCTTCGTGGAGCGATCCCCCACCCCGGGGAAGCGGACATGGGCGGGAACTCCTTTTTTCGAAAGCAATCCTGCTTTGTTGAAATCCTCCACTTCCTTAATTTTATTCACCCCATTCTGAGAGATCTCCATCAGCTGCAATTCCGATCATACGGTTTCCAATGAAAATGTAAAAAAATGTCCTCATAATGAGGATATTTGAATAGAAATTTTCATAGTTCGGGTGTGAACTTCAGTTCATTTGCATTTTAATAGAGTCGATTTTTTGGCTTTTGCTTTTAACAAAAGAGGATAAAAGGGATTTGAACCCGGGGCTGCCAACAACCAAAACCCCAGCATAAGATA
>CAZGXZ010000221.1:0-2347 GCA_964530035.1 uncultured Methanoregulaceae archaeon | reverse complement strand
GGGTGTTGGTGGGGGGGACTGCAAGCAGCATCCCAATCGCGGAGAAGCAGCATGCGGCAAGCAGGATACCGACACACAACGTAATCGCATGCAGGAGAAAGAGCCCGAGTGCCAGCCCAATGAGGACCGTGATGAGCGTGATCCCGATACCGAAAAGGGTTGAAGCGATCATATCCCCAAAAACGATCGCCTCGACCGTGACCGGGCAGGAGGCAAGCCGCTCGAGGGTCTTTGCCTGCCCCTCCCAGGGGAAGATGGCAGGGGATACCGCGGTCGCGGTGAAAAAGAGTGCCATCCCGACCAGTCCTGATACCAGGAACGCGAGCGGGAGCTGCCGGCTCCCAATCAGGAATGCGAGGAAAAGGAAGACCGGCATGAAGATCCCGAAAATGAGCACCGGTCCCTTGATGTAATAGACCCGGATATCCTTCCTGGCGATCGCCCACGCCCTCCGGACCTGTTCAGCCAGGCCGGCCGGGTTCATGGGGATGCCTCCCGGGTGAGGCGGAGGAATGCATCGTCGAGCGAGGGAGCAAGGGTATTGAGGGTTACAATTGTGGCACCCTGCTCCTGGCTGACTGCGACCAGGGACCTGATGATGGGATCCCTGTCTTCTGCGGTAATCTGCCACTTGTCACCTGTCAGGTTTGCGCTCACCACTCCAGGGATCCGGGCAAGAAGGTCTGCGGGTACTTCCCGGTCGAAGCTCACTTCGATCCGGTGGAGACGATCGATCGCTGTCTTCAGTTTCTCCGGGGCATCGAGTGCGACCATCCTCCCGCTCCGGATGATACCGACCCTGTTGCAGAGCCGGTTTGCTTCATCCATATTGTGGGTGGTCAGGAATATCGTGGTGCCATTCTGGTTCAGGTCGCGGAGAAGGGAGAGGATCATCTGGGTACTCTGCACATCGAGGCCGCTTGTTGGTTCGTCCAGGAAGAGCAGCCCGGGCTCGTGGAGGAGGGCCATCGCCAGGATGAGCCGCTGTCTCATCCCCTTCGAATAGGCTTGCACCTTCTGGTCCTTCCGGTCGAGGAGCCCGAGCATACCGAGGAGATGGGATGCCCGCTCCGATGCACGGATGCGGGAAAGGCCATACAGCTCGCCCATCAGCATCAGGTTCTGCCATGCCGTGAGATCCGTATACGCGTTCGAAGTCTCAGGCACCACGCCGAATCCCTGCTTTGCCAGTACCGGTTGATGCCGGATGTCATAGCCAAGAATCAGTGCAGAACCGGAATCGGGAGGGATAACCCCGGTCAGCATCCGCGTGGTCGTGGTCTTCCCGGCGCCGTTCGGCCCGAGGAAGCCGAAGATCTCGCCTTCCTTTACCGAGAAGGAGATATGGTCGACTGCTACGGCACTGCCAAATTTTTTCGTCAGGTCTGCTACCACGATCGCTTCAGGCATCAGGGCTCTCCCTGCAGGTCTCATCGCGGATGCCGGGTATTCCCATCCGCTGGCTGCACCGGATCCCCCGGTCCTGGTCTTTTCCGATGGATACGAGGTCCAGGGGTTTCACGGAGTACCTGACACTGCCGGAAGTGATGGTCCCCTCTCCCTCGAGAACGACAAATACCACCGCGTATGGTTCCGGATGCGGAGGTATCTCGTGTCCCGCCTCAAGGCATACCAGGACGATGTTCGATCCCCTCATCCGGACAAGGTCTTTTTTCACAGGGCTGTCCGGTGAGCATTCTGCTATCTCCAGGAGATCCATTCTGCTTGGTGTCATAGTGCCGCGGTCCTTGTTATTCGTCTCCTGCTCTTCCAGACCCATACCGTTCCAGCTCCGTTTCCCTGAACACCTGTGCTTACGGAGTGATAAGATAAATGAGGTGGAACTATTCAGCCTAACCGTACGATCCTTGTATAATGACGTCGCAATAAAAATTTGTAGTCAGTACTTTCCTGAATCAGGAAAACCAGGAAGTCTGTCCTGCATCATACGTTCAATCCCTTTTCACCATCATCGAGGAACAAAACCGCATTATTGCCGGGTTACGCGAAAAAAATGCACCATTGAAAGCCCGTATCGCAGAACCCGAAGCCCGTTTGAATCAGAACGGCAGTAATAGCAGCAACCCCCGTCGGCAGATGGATTCAGAATACCTCAGAGCCCGCGTAAGAAAGGAGAGCGGGCACCGGGAGGTCAAATAGGTCACAAGGGAGATACCCTGGAGCAGGTAACAACACCTGATCACGTCGAGGTGCATTCCGTATCAGTATGTAGTGGTTGCGGTAACTATGAACAAGAAATCCTCCCATTTAAGAAGGTTTTCTCAATTTCTTGGCTTTGTTGAAATCCTCCACATCTTCAATTTTATTCACCCCATTATGAGAGGTT
>CAZGXZ010000220.1:0-2588 GCA_964530035.1 uncultured Methanoregulaceae archaeon | reverse complement strand
CTCATGTGCCCGATCATGATGGGGGTCTCACACTGGAGGTTCGGTGCAAGGGTCGTTGCCAGGTCCACGTCGCCTGAAGGAGACCGTGAAAGTTCGAGCTTCCTGGGTTTCTTGCCGATGTAGGTCCGAAGTTCCATCGGCTCCCGCAGGGGGTCGATGCTCGGGTTCGTGACCTGGCA
This sequence comes from uncultured Methanoregulaceae archaeon, assembly GCA_964530035.1. GTDB lineage: Archaea > Halobacteriota > Methanomicrobia > Methanomicrobiales > Methanospirillaceae > KLAP105. Next base: position 2,409 of record CAZGXZ010000220.1, on the reverse strand, counting down.
GGCGTCCAGGACGAGCCTGTCGAAGATGCTTGGGTAGGGGAGGGCATTTCCCATTCCCGCGAGGATGATCTTCCCGCTCCGTGCCTGGTTGTAGATGGCCTCCCTGACCTCGCGGGTCCATACCGGGTGGGAGCGGTAGTCCTGCGGTTTCTCTTCGAGGGAGATGGCGTCCCTCGGGCACATGGCGATGCAGCGATGACATGCGACGCAGTTGCGGGAGTTGATCCTGATATGCTCCCCATCCTTCCGGTACACCCCGTAAGGACAGTTCTCGATGCACCGCCCGCAGAGCATGCACTGGTCCCGGTCGATGGTGACCCGGTACTTCATGGGGACCGAACCGATGCTCATGCTATCACCCGCCCTATGACCGGCTCACCGGCCCTTGGCATCTGGATCCCGGTGACCTCCGGGTCATAGGTCCTGATCGCCGCCTCCTCGCTTGAGATGTAGAGCCGGTCTCCGTTCGTCCCGGTAACGAGGGGCCGGAGCTTTATCCGGTCGGTGAAGCCGACGATGCCGTCATGGCTGGCGACGACGATGGCAAATGGTCCGTTCATCATTGCCGGTCCGTAGGTGAGGCGGAGGGCTGTGTTGAGGAGGCGTTCCTTTTCCGGCATCCGCTCGATCTCGTCCCAGAACGGAGGGGCGAGCGCCCGGACGGCGATCTCCGGGGGGAGGTTGTGCTGCCGGATGAGGAGGTCGAAGAGGTATGCGACGACCTCGGTGTCCGTGAACATGGTGCAGGTGTACCCGAACGACTCGATATAGCGCATGTTGGTGCCGTAGGAGGTGATCTCGCCGTTGTGGACCACGGACCAGTCGAGCAGGTTGAAGGGGTGGGCCCCTCCCCACCACCCGGGGGTGTTGGTCGGGTAGCGGTTGTGACCGAGCCAGATGTACCCCTCGTAGTCCTCGATCCGGTAGAAATCGGCGACGTCCTCGGGCCATCCCGATGCCTTGAACACCGCGACGTTCTTGCCCGAAGAGTACACCAGGGCCCCCGGGATCGTCGTGTTGACCTTCATCACGATCTGGGTGACGATATCGTCGCCTGGTGTGGCGCTCCTCGGCATGAGACTCGTATCGGGTTTGAAGAAATACCGGTACGGTGTATGGACCTTCTTGATCTTCCCGGTATCGTAGGTCGGGACCTCCTCTTCGTGCCGTACCGCACCCCAGGACGAGAGCACCTCGTCAACGGCCGGTTTTGTCAGGTGAATGTTGTCGAAGAAGACGTGAATGGCATAATAGTCTCTGTACTCCGGAAATGCGCCGTACACAACATACCCGGAACCCTCACCGCTCCCCCGTTCGTCCATCAGGGAGAGGGCTTTTTGTATCTGTGAACCATCCATCGGTTTTCTCCGGCGGTCCACGACTCCTATTATCCCGCACATGTCAACCACGCAATTGTACGTCCTGCCGGAAAGGGATTGCCCCTGTAATCCGGGACCAGAGGTGGAAATAATGTGTCATGCCCTGTGATATAAATCCATTTATCATGCTGCTGGTTTTTTTATTGTGGGCGCCTCTTCTGGAGATGACCATGATAATTCTGATTCTATGAAATTTTTTTAAAATAATCTTAATTTTCCTATAATTTTTTTGAATATTTATTTGTCAGGAACTGCAGAACGCATAATATTTTTAAGTATTCATTCATTGCTTCCTTCCTACTGCCCGTCGGCGGAGCCACTGGAATTTCTGTGCCGCCTGGAGACCCTGTCGGCCAGGTGTCCGCTTGTCGCGGCCACAAGGCACGTCTGTGTGTCAGCCGATGACAAACTGCCGGAACGTGGCGGGTTGGTTATTGTGACCTGTCCGGTCCTCTCTCTATTATTTATCATTCATGACATGGGCCAGTTCCGCGGTGACCGTGTTTCGGTCGATCCTCCTCTCTGAAAACGACCTCAATGGCGCGTAATGCTATGTCTAATAAGAATGTATTTATATGCATGGAAGATAACTTCCTTCTATCAGAGGGACAGCCCTGATGCACAAACCGCTGGAACGACACCGACCCTGTATCCAGGCCAGCTTCATGGACACGGAACATGGTCGTTCCAGGGTATGCGGCATGGGATCAGTTCATATCACACCTGTCACACCTTTCCCTGCCGGCATGCCTCAGCACGGCAATGATTTCATGGTGGATGAGATGCATGGTGAAGGTTGTCCCTCTGATACAAACCCGCCTCATGTCCCGTTCCCGGGCAGACAGGGATTCCCGGCTGAAGTGCCCGGGAGAAGACTGTGCCTTGGGATGTCATGGAGAAATGGACATACCGGCATGCCCGGTGACTGGCACGGGACACTGATCCAGGACATGATTCCATGAAAACCTCCCTTGGAAACGAAGGTGTCAGAAGTGGTAACAACGATTGATGGCGGTGCAACCGCCTGGGT
>CAZGXZ010000219.1:0-2623 GCA_964530035.1 uncultured Methanoregulaceae archaeon | reverse complement strand
ATCCTGCCAGAGCCGTTTCCTCCAAGGCCGCTGGGGATCTCCTCAGGATCCGCTCCCGGAATCACCTTCGTGCACAACGGGGTGAGGAGCCCCCCGGCACTCGGGTCGTAAAAAAGGGTGGATAACCTTTTTTTCAACATTGCTGGAATATGCGGTGCAATGAAGGCACTAAGGAAAAACACGGGGGCAGACCGGCGATAGACATAGAAGTGCCGGAGTTCCCTGATCAGGTCATAGAGCCCGACATCGTTCAGGACGTCGGGAAAATAATACGCATCCGTGTTCATGACCTGGTCCCCCCCGTGGCCGCTGACAAAGACCCGGCACCCGTGTCCCTGTGCAGCCTGGAGTTGTGCCAGGAGGAGGGCCCGTATCACGTCTGTCTCGGGCTCATCAAGGGGGAACCCGTGGTCATCTGCAAACTCCTTCATCCCCCACAGGTCATCCGAGGGGATCAGGGTCGCCGGGAACCCGGGACATGCGCCAAGGAGTTCGTCGAGGAACACGCGTTCATCGGCACACGGTGTATGGTCATAGACGGATGAATACATCCGCACCGGCAGATCCTTAACCATCCCGTCTTCTATAAGCCGTTTTATCATACAGGCAATCGAAGACGAGTCAAGACCCCCGCTCACCGTCATGCCGACAGGCCCTGCTGACCTCAGCCGGCAACGGACCGCCTCCCTGAATACATCCCTGAAACGGGTGATGTACTCCTCCTTCGTCGTACAGGGTTCCTTCTGCCCCTGCCCGAAGGTCCAGTACCGGGATATGGAAATTCCGTTCGTGTCAGCGATGAGAGAGTGGGCCGGGGGAAGGCGGAAGACATCCTTGTACGCGGTTTCCGATATCCAGCGTTCATACCTTCCTGCAAGGAGGTCCGACATGAATGGCAGGTTTGGAACGGGACGGGAGGAAAATGCCGCGACGACCGCACCCGTCGTTGAAGCAAAGACAAGGGTGTTGCCGGCACGGGCGTACTGGAATGGCCTGATGCCGACTGGATCGCGGGCACAGAAAAGCCGTTGGGCCTGCGGGTCCCAGATGGCAAAGGCAAAGTCACCAACGAGGTGTTTCGGACTCTCCACGCCCCACTTCCGGTATGCCGCAAGGATGAGCCCGGCATCGCTTGGGACTGATGACGAACACGGGTGTTCCAGCACCGGCAGGATCTCGTCGCGGTTGTCAATCCTCGCATCCGCGGTTATCCAGCATGCCCCGTCTGACAGGGGCTGTTTCTTACCAAGGTCCTCGGGTGTCGTCCAGAAATGACTATGTACGAGGCCGGCCCGTGCGTCCGTCCAGCTCTCAAGCCCGTCAGGGCCCCGGTGACTGATGGCAGCGGCGACCAATCCGAGCGTTTCACGTGGCACAGGTGCACCGTCAAGGTTGAATACTCCTCCGATGCCACTCATTCCGGCTCTCCCGGCATAGTCATGAGGCGGGTGTAACGCCCTGGCTCCGTCTCACCAATGATGACCACCCCATCTATTTCCACCCAGGCATGAGCCCCCAGGGAAGAGTCCCCGTCCTTTGCTACCCCTATACACAGGCTTGAGGCCTGGCCTCCGGAAGCCAGCAGGGCCTGGGCTGCCAGGGCCTTGACAAGGCAGGTCGACCGGGGCACGATGCTTCCTGCCAGCCGCACGGCCCAACAGATCCGCTCAACGGGAGGCTGCGGTTTTCCTGGTGTCTTCCCCCTTGCGAAAAGGCTTCCAAGGGCATGCTGGAGCGCCCTGAGGGGAAGGAGCCACAGCCCGAGCCTGACCAGCCCGAGGAGCAGTACCGCACGGAGAAGAAGAACCTGCTCCTCCGTGGAAAGGTTTAAAAAACGGTTAAATGTTTGGGTTTTCAACCTCGATCAGTCCTTCCCGGTGAAGGTCCTTTAAAAGAGAGAGCAGTTCGGTTTCGCACCGGCCGGCATCAACGTCGTACTCGGCAAGGATGGTATCACGGACGGTGGACGCAGGTGTGGGCGCCTGGACAAGGGACCATATCCTTGCACCCATTGGGTTCAGGGTATAGTATACCCCGTTTTTCAGGGAGAGGATGACCGCTTCACCGGCAAGGTCGCAGGAGACCTGGTCCTTGACCGCTGAAACCGTGGAGCAGAGCGATAGTTCAGACATAGTTCACACGTCAGTGTTTCAGGTACCTTTCGGGGCGGACCTCATTATCTTGACTGCGAGAGGGTTTCGACTATCCCCTCCCCGCACATGTCCCTCCCAATCCACGATATACGCACCTTGAAGTGGCTGCAACGCCACCTAGTATCGTGGAATGAGAAATCCGGCAGAAGGACACATTTTCAAGGCACTCCCTTCCTTAGCCGAGCACAGGTCATCCCTGACCGTGCTGTTTCTTTTCCTATTCGGGTGCCTTGCTGTGATTTTAAGGATCTGGCCAGTCTTCACCGTCCAGGGAGAGCTCCTGGGTCATGTCGAAACAGGCGATTCCCTCTACCTCCTGCGGCAGGTCGAGCTCATGCTCCCCAGGTTTCCCGCTTACCCGACCTACGACCCGATGACGTTCTTTCCCTACGGAACCTACGTAAACTGGGGCCCGCTCTTCGCATCCATCGTAACATTCTCCTGCCTCGTGTCCAGTGCAGTCACCCGCC
>CAZGXZ010000218.1:0-2662 GCA_964530035.1 uncultured Methanoregulaceae archaeon | reverse complement strand
CCGCTCGATGATATTCCCGGGATCTGTCCCGGATGAATGAACGTCCCTTTCAAGGTCCGACAGTGAGTTTCGGTACTCCCGCGCAGCATGAGTGACTTTTTCTGAAACCCTGCATGCGGCATTCCACTTGTCCCCCGGAGCGGCCCCCTGCTGAATTCCATCGTTCATGAGGGAGTTCCCGTATCCCTTTTCGCCGCCCAGCATTGATTGAACCTTATGTTCGAGAGCCCGGGCGGTTTCATCCATCTTTTCTGCGAGTTTGCCGAGGGTTGACATCGTGTCCTTCAGAGAACCGGAAATGCCCGCCCCCCCAGACCGGATCTGATCATAATCATCAGGATCGACAGGGAGGTGGTCCATGAGGTTTCGGCTCGCGTTGCATGCATCCTCCAGCTCTTCCGTATCCTGGTACATCCCTGAGAACAGGTCTTCATCCACGGGTCCTGTCTTGGGAAGTGAGCCGGAGCCAGGGTCACCCCCCTGGTGTCTTCCCGCAGGGTTCCCGGAAATCCCCAGTCGGTCAGATCCTGGTAATCCGGTTATATCGCTAAAGCCCGGAATAGAGAGCCCGTCATCCTCAAGAAGACCAGGGCCATTCCCTTCGATAACAACCCCCTCGGTATCACCCGATGGCTGATCTGGGCTTCTGACAGAGGTATCCACCCTTGGTACGCTGCCCTGGGGTTCAAGGAGCGTTCCTTGACCCAATTCTCCCTTTTCGCCCAGGAACCCACTCTTATTGACTCTCGTTGAAGATACAGACACCAGGTACTGGAATACCGGCCACACTTCATTTCGGACCGTGGCGATGCCACCTTCGGGGTCACAAGCCGGGCTGCCTGCCTTCCTTCTCGCGTCCCTCGTCCTTTCGAGGGCCTGTACAACAGCGGGGTCGCGGACATACCCGCACACTCCCCCAGTCCTCCCTTCAAACACCACTCCCTCAAGAAACTGGTAAACCGGGTGCACGAGTTCCATGCAGGCTTCCTGTGCAAGAATGTTTGCCGGCGAGGTTTCCTCTTCGATCAAACGTTCAAACCACCGCCAGACACCGGGGTGCATTTCCCGCCCTTTCATCACCGCCCGACGGGAACAGACCATGGAGACAAGCACGTTGAACCAGGCATCCATTCGACTGGTCTTTGTATCATGACCAGGCATGGTAATAAAGAGGTTCCTGTACAACGCCTCGACGACGAGCGCCCTGGTGGCTGCAGGGTGCCGGTATGCCAGCTTTTCCTTATCATACTGCATCCTGGCCAAATCCGGAGACAATGAAACAAGAGGCCGATAATGATCGTCTTCATCGGGGAATGGGACAGCCCGCCATCGATAGTCCCCGGTCAGCACTCTCAATAGGTGCAGACATTCCAGAATGACCTCGTCCACGGCCTGTATCTGCAGCGGGCCGGGCTCTGCCTGTCCAGCCATACGGGAGGCAATCTGCTCTGAGAATGCAATTATCGTGTCCAGCCCCATGGATGAAGAACTGTGTGCGGCAATGGATGCAAACCCTCCAAGTACCTGGCCGGCACGTTTTTCCATGGTAGTGAGTGGCAGGGAACAGGCGGGCTGACTCCTGTTCCTGCAAAGGACATCGGCCGGGCCTGACCCGCAGGTCAGTGCCGTTTCAAATAGCTCCCTGATATCATAGAGACGTTCCAGTCTTCCCGCCAGCTGGCGTCCGGCCTCGGACAAGCCGGGTGACAGGACATCATCATCCCGGTACATCCTCACAAGGGCATTCTCTCCTCCCCCCCGGAACACACCCACGTCATGCAGCGCCTGGAGGACCGTATACTTAAATACCGGCACTTTCAGGTGACCGCGTGCAGCAAGGAACCAGAAGACCGCGAGGTTCAGCCTGCTGCAGAAAAATTCAGGCGCATCATGAAAGGCAACGAGGATATTCTCCCCTGTTTCCCATGGAGGCCGTTCCAGGGGGTATTGCATCTGATGGCCCATCTGAAGGAGCATCACTGTATTGAAGCGCTTCATATGGGTAACAGCAGGGGACAGGAGCGAATCAAGGGCGAGCGGCTGGGTCCTTTCTTCAAGTAAGGCCAGACCGTTTTCAGGATCGTCCGAAAAAATCACCGATGCCCACTCCCGCAGAATGGTACGGACAAGGCTCCTTTGCGGGGGAGTGAAACCTCCACCCATCAGGGATGCAAGCTGCCCGGCAGGGGTTATCTCTTTAAGGCCATCCGGAAAGTCGCATCCTGGGGATGTGACCAGGCGGGTGACCTCATCCCTGTTCAGTCCTGAGGCCCGGAGTGTGGCAATCCGGTCGGTTATGTCTTCAAGGGCTGCCCGGTACTGGGTCGGGTCTGCAGGCCGGACAAAGATATCGGTTGTTATGTCATTTTCCGAACAGCTGTTAATCAAAACGAGAACAGATCCGAGCAGCCTGTTGATTTCTTCAATCATATCTCGGTTATACCATACCCTCCAGCCATTCCTTGCCTCATGGATCTGACAATAGTGTCTATGATAATAGACCCTGACCGATAATTATCTTTAACAATTGGTCACGTGTCAACCATTCAACCCCCAATATTTTTGACCCGGTTTGACCTGTACATTTACTACTCCAGGAAGATCTGGTGATCCCGGGGTGAATACCAGTAACACAATACCCGATATTTCCCACCTTGTTTGG
>CAZGXZ010000217.1:0-2700 GCA_964530035.1 uncultured Methanoregulaceae archaeon | reverse complement strand
TTGTTAGTTTGACGTCATTGTACTAGGATCTTGTGGTTGAACCTGAACAGTTACGGAAAATCAATGGGGATACACGACAATTTTTATCGAGGAATCCACGGGGAATGAAATAGGCGAGTATTACGAGCGGTAGGCATTCAGTTAAGGAACATTGTCCATCCTGACAGAAGTCATGGATCGCCAGGTGATAACGCGGATTTCTTCCTGCCATCACGTGTTAATGCCCTTGTTTACTTGTACTACGGCACCGTGGTGTACCCCATATCAAAGGTATTAACCTGTCACAGTAATCAGGACGTGTATGAAACTCCTTGCCATACTTGGTATCCTCTGTCTCCTGACAGGCCCCGTTGTTGCATTCACCCTGCCGGACCTGGCTTCATTCTCCTGGCAGTCAAAACCTTCAAAGGGGCCCGCCCTTACCTTCGAAGGCGGTAAGCGGTACGATGCGGGCGGATACCCGGTCATCGTGCTGACGGGGTCATTCCGCCAGATGGGCCGCCAGTATGGTGGCCTCATGAAGACCGAGCTGAACGAGGAGTACGCCTATATCCTTGACAGCCTTGCAAAGCGGGGGTACACCCGCGACCAGGTCCGTGCCATGGGACGGGAGGCTGCCGTGTTGTACCCGCAGCGACAGATGGAGCTGTTCGAGGGCATGGCAGAGACCTCGGGCCTGACCACCGATGATGTCCTCGCACTCTACAACGGGATCATTTTATTCCTCATGGTCCAGCCTGCCCCGGCCTCCTGTTCGTACCTTGCGACCTGGGGGAACTACACGACCGACGGTTCCGTCGTGGTCTCCCGGAACTGGGACCTTGACGACGCCGTGCTCCCGTTCACCCCGTGGTATGCCCTCGTGGTGTACCGGCCAACCGACGGCAGCAACGGTGTCGCGACCTTCGGCCCGGCAGGGACACGGCCGGAAACCCTCATGAACAGCAGGGGGCTGTTTATCGCCGACGACAACTCCGGGATTTTCGACGATGACGCTCCCGACACCCGCCCCGACCTTGTCTCTGAGTTCTTCAGGTTCATGCTGGACTATTCGGACCTTGCAGGACTCAAAATGGGGGTCCAGGGCGCCCGGCCAAACCTTGCCTGGATCATCGATGTCGCGGGGCCTGAGTCCGCATATGTCTACGAAGTCATGACAAACGAGACGAAGGTCAGGACCGGCGACGGGGTGGTCGCGGCAGCCAACCACTTTGTCGACCCGTCCTGGAAACAGGCATCTCCCCCGCCGGAACACACGGCCACCCGGTACAACAACCTCCTGAAGCAGGCGGAGGATGCGAAGGGCTCGATTGATGCCGCGAAAATGATGGAGATCCGCGACGTTGCCTGGGAGAAAGGCGGGGCGACCTTCCTGCACTCGGCCCTCTCCCCGACGAGTCCTGAAAGCCTGTACACGACAAATCACATGGTCGTGTTCGTCCCGAAGTCACAGACCCTCTGGATGAAGGTGCCGGATAAAAGCTGGCAGAAGGTCGAACTTGCTCCCCTGTTCGGGACGTGATAGGGAGATAGACAGCAAATCCTTTTTTATGGCTGAACCATCTCCAGTGGAAAATTCAGCGTGAGGTTATGGCAAAAGCCGGTGTTTAAGGGTTTTCATATAGGTTGCTCTTCATCGGCGGAATGCCGAAGCATTTTCCTCATAAGGGCTGTAAACGGCCGGACGTGTCGCCAGGGTGCTTCGGCAGGACTACCCGGTCAATGCCCGGGAGGGATTACCTGGCCTGGACTGAACCAGACGCCAGACCCCGGGGATAACTGGGATCGCTCAATGGAAAAATGATTGGAGTGAAAGAATGACCGCTTCTGCCCGGGTCTTTAGTATGGTCGCAATCCCGGGGGGTATTTTCTTGCCGTCCTGAGCCTCCACTTCATTAATGAAAGCCTGTAATTGTCCTTCTGCAGCTGCGAGGTTTCCTTTCTCGACGGATTTCAGCGCGTTCTCAAGTTTCGAGAGAAGACTGTTTTTAATTCCTTTATGGATGTCCAGGCTTTCCACATAGGAGATGAGTGCCTGGAGGTCCCCTTCGGGATCTGAAGGTGTGGAGACCGTAACTGATACTGTTTCACTGTCAGTGAGTTCTCCGTCGGAGACACCGAACGTAATCTGGTATTCGCCACTCTGGCCCGGACCCGGCATCCAGCTGAAGACACCTTGTTGACCATCAAAGGTTGCTCCTGATGGAAGAGGGTCTGCCGAAAAGGTAAGTTCATCGTTGTCGGGGTCCGAGGCCGCGAGAGTCAGCACGAAATTCTCACCCTCAACCACGACTCTGTTACCGATAGCCCCGAGTACCGGAGGCTGATTTCCGCTGTCACTATCACAGGCGTCTCCTATCCCGTCATTATCTGTATCTGACTGGTCGGGATTTGCCACTCCGGGACAGTTGTCAACTGTATCATCTACGCCATCATTGTCATCATCAGGGTCGCAGACATCTCCCATCCCGTCTTCGTCCATATTTGCCTGATCAGGATTTGCCACTCCGGGACAGTTATCGACCGTATCAGCTACGCCGTCATTGTCATTGTCACTATCACAGGCATCTCCTACCCCGTCATTATCTGTATCTGACTGGTCGGGATTTGCCACTCCGGGACAGTTGTCAACTGTATCAACTACGCCATCATTGTCATTGTCACTGTCACAGGCGTCTCCTATCCCGTCATTATCCGTAT
>CAZGXZ010000216.1:0-2760 GCA_964530035.1 uncultured Methanoregulaceae archaeon | reverse complement strand
TGGTGTCGATGTTATCGAGGTCAAAGGGCCTGATGAGGCAAAAAAGGTCATCCCGCCCCTCCTCAACGCGGATGATACTGGTATCATCGGGATAAGCGAAGACTTCATGTCGCTGCTCGACAGGGACCTGCTGGCCACGATTGAGAGTACGTACCGGCCAATCATCATCCCCATTCCATCGACCTCGAAAGGTGTCCCTTCGGGAAGCTATATCGAACGGCTCCTCCGCAGGGCAATCGGCTATAATATCGTGGTGAGGCGGTAACAATGGTCACGGGTCATATTATCCGGATATCCGGGCCGGTAATCCTTGCCGGAGAGATGCAGGGTTCCAGGATGTACGATGTCGTCCGGGTCGGGAACCTCTCCCTGGCAGGTGAGATCATCCGGCTTGACGGCAATGATGCAGTCATCCAGGTGTATGAAGACACCTCGGGGCTGAAAGTCGATGAACCGGTTGTCAATACCGGGCGACCGCTTTCCGTGGAACTGGGCCCCGGGCTCATATCATCGATTTATGACGGGGTGCAGCGCCCGTTGTCCGCTCTCGCAGAACTGTCAGGCAGTTTCATCTCGAGGGGTATGACCGTCCCCGGCCTGGACAGGAAAAGGAAATGGGAATTTATCCCTGTGGCAAAGGCGGGCGACTCGGTATCCGGCGGGGATACCCTCGGGACGGTCCAGGAGTTCAATATTGAACACCGGATCATGGTCCCCCCGGGTGTCAGCGGGACGCTCAGCGAATTGATGGACGGCATGATGACGGTCGAAGGGGTGGTCGCACGCCTTGCCGACGGGACCGACCTGCCCATGATGCAGACCTGGCCGGTCAGGAAGGAACGTCCCTCCCGGAAAAAACTTGACCCTGAACTGCCCCTCATCACGGGTCAGCGGATCTTCGACAGCCTCTTCCCGGTGACCAAGGGCGGGACCGCGATGATCCCCGGCGGTTTTGGAACGGGAAAGACCGTTTCCGAACAGACCCTTGCAAAGTGGGCTGATGCCCGCCTCATTGTGTATATCGGCTGCGGGGAACGGGGAAACGAGATGACCGATGTCCTTACCGAGTTCCCGGAGCTCATCGACCCGCGAACGGGGCTGCCCCTCATCGAACGGACGATCATGGTCGCCAACACCTCGAACATGCCGGTCGCTGCCAGGGAGGCGTCCATCTATACCGGGATCACCATGGGGGAGTACTACCGGGACATGGGGTACGATGTCGCCCTCATGGCTGACTCGACCTCACGCTGGGGCGAGGCACTCAGGGAGGTTTCAGGACGGCTCGAGGAGATGCCGGGAGAGGAGGGATACCCGGCGTACCTCGCCACGCGTCTTGCTGCATTCTATGAACGGGCAGGAAGGGTGGTATGCCTCGGGAATGATAACCGGACCGGATCCATTACCATCGTGGGGGCTGTTTCACCACCTGGGGGAGATTTTTCGGAACCCATCACCCAGAACACACTTCGTATCGCCGGGACTTTCTGGGCGCTTGATACCAGCCTTGCGAATCGCAGGCATTTTCCCTCGATTAACTGGATCAAGAGTTATTCCCTGTACCTTGACAGCCTGCAGGACTGGTACTCAGAGAACATGGCCCCGGACTGGCGTGACCTTCGGAGCCAGACCATGTATCTCCTCCAGAAGGAGGTTGAGCTGCTCGAGATAGTGCAACTCGTCGGCCCTGACGCTCTTCCGGACAACGAAAAGCTCATCCTCGAAGTGACACGGATGATCCGCGAGGACTTTCTCCAGCAGAGTGCCTATAGCGACACCGATTCCTACTGCCCCCTCGAAAAGCAGTACTGGATGCTTTCCGTCATCCACACCTTCTACAGGGAATCGGTCACGAAACTTGGAAAGGGCATCCCCTTGAGGCAGGTCATGGGAATTCCGGAAAGGAGGGAGATAACCCGTATGAAGGAAGTTGCCGAGGTCTCCAGGCTGCAGGACCTTGCCGCATCCATTACAACCCGGATCCGCGGGCTGGAGGTGGAGGGATAATGACAGGCTACGACCTCAGCACCAGGGAATACCGCTCCATCAGTTACGTTTCAGGACCGCTCATCTTTGTTGAAAAGACACGCAATGTATCGTATGGCGAAACCGCACGGATCGTCCTGCCCTCGGGAGAGGAACGCAACGGGCAGGTCCTTGATATCTCGCGAGACCTCGCGGTCGTCCAGGTCTACGAAGGGACAAGCGGTATTGACAGTGTCAGGACAGCGGTCCGGTTCAGCGGGGAGCTTCCGAGTATCAACGTGTCCATCGAGATGCTCGGGAGAGTCTTTTCAGGGGTTGGAAAACCCCGGGACGGCAAGCCGGATATCATCTCCGACGAAACCGTTGAAATATCGGGGATGCCCATCAACCCCTACGCCAGGGACAAGCCCGCTGACTTTATCCAGACGGGGATGTCAACGATTGACGGGCTGAACACCCTCGTGAGGGGGCAGAAACTGCCGATTTTCTCCGGCGCAGGCCTTCCGGCGAACAGGCTCGCCGCCCAGATCGCACGGCAGACGAAGGTCCCGGGTGTTGACGAGAAGTTTGCCGTCGTTTTTTCAGCAATGGGGATAACCCACAAGGAAGCGTCCTTTTTCATGAAGGACTTCGAGAGCACCGGAGCCCTCGAGAGGGTGGTCTTTTTCCTCAACCTTGCCGACGACCCGACTATCGAGCGGATAGCAGCCCCGAGGGTTGCACTCTCTGTCGCCGAATACCTCGCCTACCAGCACAACCTCCATGTGCTTGTCA
>CAZGXZ010000215.1:0-2786 GCA_964530035.1 uncultured Methanoregulaceae archaeon | reverse complement strand
CTCGTTGTGGTCAACCAGGACGACGTCCCGGTGGATCACCTCGAGGAATGAGTTACGGGAGATCATCCCGAGGTGTTTCCCGTTTGCGCCGACAACACTGGCCGTCCTGTACCGGGAGTCTGCAACTACCTTCTTGGCGACCGCGACCGGGTCGTCGGGCCTCACGGTCGGGACATCGGTCGCCATGAGGGCTTCTGCAGGGAGGGAGAGGTGGATCATCCGTCCTGCCGAGAATGCGTCAAGTGGGGTGACGATGACGCTCACTCCGCGCTCGCGTGCGGCCTCAAGCAGACGCGCTCCCACGGGTGCGCCCTCGGCGATGATGAGCGCGGCGATACCGGCCGGGACGAGGGCAAGCTGGACCGGCTCGTTGTCTCCGACGACCACGATGTCGCCTGGGGCGAGGCGCGCAAGCGCGACATGGAGTGCGTCGATAATGATCGTGACCCTGCCGGACAGGCGGTCATGTGCTCTTACCAGGACGTCCCCGGTGAGGATGCGCGCGAGTTCTTCTTCTGATAGCGGGCCGATGCGGAGTTCGGTCATGGGCTGCGCTGATGCATAGGCGCGTGCCAGTCCATGTTCGGACAAAATGCCGAGGAAGCATCCGCGGTCGTCCACAATGGGGATGTTCCTTACATCCCGCTCATTCATGAGGTGCACAACATCGATTGCCGGCATCCCTGGGGGTGCCTGCTCCTGGTGGAGCATCGGGATATCGGCAACGGTCGGTTCAACGCTCTCAACGAGCACGGGTTCAGGAGCGCTGAAGGTAAAGAGTGCATGCAGGGTTTCAGGGGAGAGGCTGCCACACCGTGCCGGCACGAACCGGCCGGGTTCCGTTGTGTTCCGGAGTTCAGCATACCCTATGGCACTCGCAATGCTGTCGGTATCCGGGTTCTTATGCCCGATAACATACACAGTCGTGTTTCCCATTTCCCTTTCGTCCCCCCTGTGTGCGTCCCCTCCTGACTTGCCCGGGACGGTTCTCCAAACGTGTATGCGCGGAAGACCAATGAAGATTCGCCTGGATGTCCAAAACGCAGTTCCGAGAGGAAACTGCTCGGATATCCTATGGCCATTGTTTTCAATCCCCCTGTTGTGGATATCTGGTACTAAAAGAGGGCAGTCCGGCCAACGGGGCACTTCCGGGGCGTGTCATATTTTCCAGCCGGTACCCCTCTCATGAAACGGGTGGCGATGGCAATTCAGGCAAGGGGCGCGCATACCAGGCACGTCCCTCAACGATAAACGACTCCATGGGAGACCGGTAGCAGATCCGATAGATTGCGGGCCCATTTACAGCGGCTCTCTGTGAAGAGGTCCCGATGGGAACGGACCCCGGTCCTGGGAAGGGTCTGGAACAGACCCTTATGCCACCCTATACCGGGCAGGTCAGCACCACATCCTGTACCCTGGGTTCCTGCAACGATTTTTGCCCGTTCCCGTCCCAGTTCTTGTAGCCATGATTGGTATTATCCTCGGCACCCGTCCTGAAATCATCAAGATGAGCCCGATCATCCGGGAGTGCAGAGAGAGAGGCATACCTTTCTCTCTCATCCATACCGGGCAGCACTATTCATACGAGATGGACAGGGCCTTTTTCGAGCAGCTGGAACTACCGGAGCCTGACATTAACCTTGACGTGGGGTCAGGTACCCACGCGGTCCAGACCGGTGCGATTCTCGCCGGCGTGGAGTCATATCTGACCGGACACCCCATGGATGTCGTCCTGGTCCAGGGGGACACGAACACGGTGCTCGCAGGGGCGCTGGCCGCGGTGAAGCTCCATGTGCCGGTAGGCCACGTGGAGGCAGGCCTGAGGTCATTCGACCGCCGCATGCCCGAGGAGATCAACCGGATCGTAGCTGATCACATCTCCGAATATCTTTTTGCCCCGACACAAGGCGCGGTCGCTCACCTTCTGAGCGAAGGTATCGCTGAAGAGAAGATCTTCATGACCGGGAACACGGTTGTCGACGCCCTGGTCCAGAACCGGGAGATAGCCCGGCGAAAGGTCGACCCGCTCTCCGCCTTCAGCCTCGAACCCAGGGGGTACTTCCTGGTGACGGCTCACCGGGCAGAAAACGTCGACGACGAAACAAGGCTGAGAGGTATCTTCAAAGGGCTTTCAAGGATAGGTGAAGAGTATGACCTCCCGGTCCTCTTTCCAATTCATCCGCGCACGCGGAAGATGCTTTCCCGTTTTGGGATTGCCCATGACCGGATCAGGCTGGTCGAACCCCAGGGGTACCTTGAGTTCCTGGACCTCATGGCAGGTGCACGCCTGGTCCTCACCGATTCCGGGGGTGTACAGGAGGAAAGTTGCATCATCAGGGTGCCCTGCGTGACCCTCCGGGACAATACGGAACGCCCGGAAACGGTTGAAGCCGGGGGGAACCTCCTTGCAGGAGCCGATCCTGCGCGCATCGTGGACGCATGCAGGCGGATGATGGAAAAGGAAGCAGCCTGGGAGAACCCGTTCGGAGACGGGAAGGCGGCGAGTCGCATCGTAGAAAGGGTTGTAGGCTAAAATCTTCTTCTCTCACTCTTTTCTCTGGAAAAAAGGGCTCCGTTGAAATCCTCCCTGTCTTCATTTTTATTCACCCCATGACGAGAGGTCTCCTTCAGCGGCGATTCTGATCAGGGAGTTTCCTGGGAAAATGCAAAAAATGGCCTCATAATAAGGATATTTGAAGGGGAATTTTCATGGTTCGGGTGTGAACTTCAGTTCATTTGCATTTTAATAGAGTCGTTTTTTGGGTTTTTCTTTTAAAGAGCAGAGG
>CAZGXZ010000214.1:0-2825 GCA_964530035.1 uncultured Methanoregulaceae archaeon | reverse complement strand
TCCATACTGATAATCTTCCGGATCTCCACCTGCGTGGCAGAGGGAGTGCCGGTGGTGTTGACAATGAAAAGTTGGGCACTATCCAGCAGGTTTCCGATAAACCGGTCCCTGATCGCCGTTTTCCGTGCATCACGGACAAGAAGGTGCGGGTTGAAGTACCCGTACCGGGAGAACATTTCACTACCCTCTGAAGGGTCCATTTGTTTTGCAACCACGGGATCAGTCGGATCGCGTTTCAGGATAATCACAGTCCTGAGCGTGGTGAGCGGGATCAGCCTGCCCTTCCCGAGGACCCAGCGGATATCGGCGACCGCCCTCCCGTCGGCATCATACTCATCCGCCCTGACCATGCCGCCAAACTCGGTCCAGATGGTCTCGAGATCCTGCCTGATATAGAAGTTCCGCTCCGACCCAAAACCAAGGATATCCCTGTCGAACACGCGGGTAAAGAACCAGTCGTCCGCAACAACCCTCACCCGGGGATCGGAGAGGAGCCCGTACGTCTGGGTGGTCTTTCCCGCACCTGAAGGCCCAATGATGCAGAGACCCCTTCCGTCGATATCGATGCACGCACCATGCACTGAATTGATGCCATGCTGGTCTTCCAGGACATCCCCTGCGCAACTGAGCGCAATCGACTTGATCCAGCCGTAATACCGAATATTCAGGAGAAATGCCGTCTTGGTGTAGGGATCGAACAGCACGGTATCCGGCGGGTATCCCGGATCGCTGAATACGAACAGCCTGCCGTGCGACCTCACGTTCTGCGACATGGAGTAGAAGTTTTCCTGCCAGGTGCCCATGAACGTATGATCATCGGTCAGAAGCTTGATGCAGCACCCGTATATCTCGGCCTTGATCTCGTACCTGACCTTTTCCATGTAATGAACTGCCAGGGTTTCCTTTTCTTCAGGACTGATGAGGGCAATGGTATATGTCATACGCGGTCTCTGGACTGACAGGAAAGAGTCAGGGAAGCACTTCATCGAATCCCTTTATCTCCTGTGTTGCCTACAGGGTACCACGCCACATCAGATAAATGAGAGGTCGGGAGAACCTCCCAAGACAATCCCCGGGGTTCCCGGACACCGGGCATGAACGGGGTCGATCATGCAGTAACTCTTTTTTCTCCTGTCTCAAATGCTACAGAGATGCTATTCCACGCTCCCGGATCCCCGGAGGTGATGCCCCCATGGACAGCCCCTCTTGCGGACTGACATTCCCCTTCGGCATGCCTCCGGAGAGGGGGAGGTGGTCCCTCGTTCTCCTGGGTATGATCATCAACCTGTGCCTTGGGACTCTCTATTCCTGGAGTGTGTTCGTCGAGCCCCTTACGGACTATTTTTCCAAAGATCTCGGCCAGGCAGTCACCGCGAACGAAGTGCTGATGCCCTTCTCTGCGTTCATCGCGGTCTTCTCCGTCACGATGGTCCTCACAGGGGGATATGTCGAGAGATTCCAGCCCCGGATCATCATCATTACCGGGGGGATTCTCACCGGTCTTGGCTGGCTCCTCGCCTCAACCGCAACGTCCATGCTTGCACTCACGGTCCTTTTCGGGGTGATTGGCGGGATGGGTGTGGGGATTGCCTACGGGACAACGATCGCCGTTGCTGCCAGATGGTTCCCGGACAGGAGGGGGCTTGCGGTGGGAATGACCGTGCTTGGGGTCGGCTTCTCTGCGGTGGTCACTGCGAACCTTGCCGGCTATCTTATCAACTCCTATGGCATCATGGCCACGTTCCTCATCTTCGGAATCGGGATTCTCGCAATCACGGTCCCGATGGCGCTCCCGCTCACGTATCCCCCTCCGGGCTGGAAACCCCGGGGCTGGAACCCTGCGCTTCCGGGAGAGTTCCATGACGAAACCCCGGAATTCACACGACGGGAGATGGTCCGGACCCCGGCATTCTGTGGTCTCTTCATCTGTTACTTTATCGGGAGCATCGCAGGTCTGATGGCGGTCTCGATCGCAAAACCCGCCGGGACCGAGCTTGTCCACATCGAGACCGGTCTCGCCACATCTCTCGTGGCATTCTTTGCCCTCTTCAATGGCGGAGGGCGGCCGCTTTTTGGGATGCTCACGGACCGAATCAATCCCAGGAATACCGCACTACTCTCGTTCGTGCTCATCGCTGCCGCCGGACTCCTGATGTGGCTGGTCCCGACTATTCCCGGGTATATCGCCGCATTTGCACTGCTCTGGGGATGCCTCGGGGGCTGGCTCGCCATCGCACCAACGGTCACTGCCCAGTATTTCGGGATCTCCGATTATCCGAGGTGCTATGGTGTGGTGTTCCTCGCGTATGGAGCAGGCGCCATTGCCGGCCCGCAACTCGCCGGAATCGTTAAGACCCTGACCGGGAACTACCTCGGTGTCTTTCCTGCTGTCTTTGCACTCGCTGTCGTCGGGTTTTTTGTTGCATTCTTCCTGATGAAGCCTCCAAAAAAAAGGGCACGATTATAAACAACTGCCTCTCGCTGTTTTCTGTGCGGAGACTGGATCAAGGTTATAATCTATATACCAATCCAGTCACCTCAATCGCCCCCCCTGCTCCTTCACATAACTCGTACTCTATTGCTCAAGGGTATAGTGACAATCTAACCACCGACCTTTTTGTCAAAATGTGAATATTCTCGTGTTACAGTGAGGCGGTTTTCCATGTTGTTTTGTCAGTACCAGACAATAATTACGTTTTCAAGGCCAATGTGAATAGTTTTGAATCGCCGCCGCGTTCTATCTCATCACTCCTACCAGGACTATTCAAGATTTACTGAAGAAATGGAGGTGACCGCAGGTCGCCCCGGGTCGAGGGCGGTAGCCC
>CAZGXZ010000213.1:0-2906 GCA_964530035.1 uncultured Methanoregulaceae archaeon | reverse complement strand
GCGCAGGAAGACATGGATAAGCTCTTCAGGCCGTTCAGCCAGATCGATACAGGACTGACCAGGCAGTACGAAGGAACCGGCCTTGGCCTGTCGATCTCCCGCCGCCTCGTGGAGATGATGGGTGGAACGGTGGAAGTGGAAAGCGAAAAGGGCCGGGGCAGCACGTTCTCATTCATGATGCCGGTTGACAGGAGCGGACCATGAAAGGCAGGATTCTCTACATCGAGGACAACGACCAGAACTTCTACCTCGTCCAGTTCATCCTGGCCAATGCGGGGTATGAGGTCATCAGGGCCAGGGACGGCAGAGAGGGAGTTGAAATGGCGAAATCAGTCCGACCCCGCATCATCCTCCTCGATATCCAGCTCCCGGTGATGGACGGGTACGAAACGGCACGCGAGCTGAAGAAGGACCCGTTGAACTCCGGCACGCCGATCGTTGCCCTTACCTCGTATGCCATGGCGGGTGACCGCGAAAAGGCGATCAGCGCAGGCTGCACGGGATACATCGAAAAACCGATCAACCCCAAAACCTTTACCGGCCAGATTGAAGAATACCTACATAGTACTTCCTCCGAGTGAACTGACTGATGACACGGGTACTGATTGCCGACGACCTTCACCAGAACCGCTACATGCTCGAGGCACTCCTGAAAGGCAACGGTATGGAGGTGGTATCGACGGTCAACGGCCTTGAGGCCCTCAACGAGGCGCGAAGGGACCCCCCGGACCTCATCATCACCGATATCCTGATGCCAGTCATGGACGGGTTCGAGCTGTGCAGGCAATGGAAGGCCGACGAGAGGCTCAACACGGTCCCGTTCATCTTTTATACGGCGACATACACCGACCCGAAGGACGAGCAGCTTGCCCTCCGCCTCGGCGCCGACCGGTTCGTTATCAAGCCGCAGAAGCCTGCGGTCTTCATCGAGGTCATCCGGGAGGTCCTTGCCGGGTCATCCGGGAAGTCACACGGTGCGAGCACGATGGCCGACAGGGATGACCCCGAGATCCTCAAACAGTACAACGAGGTACTGTTTAGAAAACTTGAAAAAAAGGTTGCTGACCTGCAGAACGAGATCGTGGAACGTACCAGGGCCCAGGAGGAGCTCAGGCGGAACAAGGAGTTCCTCGACGCCATCGTGGAGAACATCCCGGACATGATCTTCGTAAAGGACGCCCGTGACCTTAGTTTCGTCATGTTCAACCGGGCCGGGGAAGAACTGCTCGGGTACAGCAGGGAAGAGTTGTGCGGCAGGAAGGACACCGATTTCTTCCCCTTCGCCCATGCAAACTTCTTCATGGAAAAGGACAGGGAGACTATCAGGGAAGGAAAAATCATCGATGTCCCTGAGGAACCGATCATCACGCGGGACGGCGGGAAACGGATCCTGCACACCAAGAAGATACCCCTCCTCGATGAACAGGGCGAGCCCAGGTACCTCCTCGGCATATCAGAGGATATCACCGAACGCGTGCAACTGGAGGAGGCACTCAGGAGAGCGACCAACAAGCTCAACCTCCTGACCGGAATCACGTTCGAAAGCATCCAGAATGCCGCGTTCTGCCTGTCCGGTTATGTTGACCTCCTGAAAAAGGGCACGGCAGGGAGTGTCAACGAGGAGTATGTCACCAAGGAGGTGGAGA
This sequence comes from uncultured Methanoregulaceae archaeon, assembly GCA_964530035.1. Taxonomy (GTDB): domain Archaea; phylum Halobacteriota; class Methanomicrobia; order Methanomicrobiales; family Methanospirillaceae; genus KLAP105. The sequence goes on along the minus strand of CAZGXZ010000213.1, from coordinate 1,260 downwards.
TGCTCCGGAAGATTGCGGACTCCATCACGTTCTCAAAAAACTACCAGAACCTCGGCTTAAAGCCCCCCGAGTGGCAGAACGTCCTCCTGACCTTCCTGTATGCCATTTCCCATACCGATATCCTCAGACTATCGAGGAACGTCCATATCGAGGGCCTCGAGGTCTATGCCGACCCGCTCCTCGAGAAGGTGTTTTTCATCCTGACCGAGAACGTGCTCCACCACGCAGAAAACGCGACCGAGCTCTCGCTCTGGTATGAGGTCTCACCCCAGGGGCTCACCATCATCTTCGAGGACAACGGGCCGGGAATACCCGAGGAGTTGAAAACAGACCTGTTCACGAGAAAAAATATTGGTGAGTCGGGGATGAGCCTTTTTCTGGCTGCAGAGATCCTCTCGATCACCGGGATGGTCCTGAGGGAGACAGGTACCCCTGGAAAGGGGGCCCGTTTTGAGATCCAGGTCCCAAAAGGGGTCTTTCGTTTTTCAGAGGATAAAAATATGCCAGGGACGCCCTGACAGGGTGCCCGTGCGCAGCGGCCACATGCACGAACCCGGTGAAACCGGCCGGGGCGCTATGGAAGATGCCTTCAGATCGTGCTCATGAGGATTTCCTGTGCCCTGCGGTATGAGACATTCGCCTCATCATGACGGCCTTCGAGGGTGAGCAGCTGCCCCTGGTAGGTGAGGTACCCATGGAGGGATATCCCCTCGTCCCGTGACCTTGGCTGGATTGAAACCGCCTTTTCAAGGCTCTGCAACGCACCTGCCCTGTTGCCTGTGGCATTCCTTGCAAGGGCCTGGTAATAGGATATGCTGGCATCCCCCGGGCTGATGGCAAGGGCCTTTGCAAACGACTCCTCAGACTCGTTTGCTCTCGCGAGGAGGGCGAGGGAAAGGCCCCTGTCCCTCCATGCCGTGGCGTACTGCGGGTCGATGGAGAGCGCCCTGTCGAAAGCTGCAACCGCTTCCTCGTATCTCCCCATGGTGTGGTGGGTCACACCCGCCCTGTCCCAGTCGGCGGCGCTTTCCACGCAAGCCGCACCGAGGAGGAGCATGCCGAGGGCGGCGAGGACGAACACGGTTTTCTGCATAGCTGAACGTGGTCTTCCCTGTCTATCAAGCTTCCGGGGGCATCCAGGCGAGGTATCTGTTCATTATCCTCTGATATGCTCATTCTTCCTTGGTCCTGTCAGAAAAAACCAGCCGCACCAGTGGCATGAGTGCCTTCGTCCGGAGGCCATCGAACTTCCGTGAGACC
>CAZGXZ010000212.1:0-3014 GCA_964530035.1 uncultured Methanoregulaceae archaeon | reverse complement strand
ACCCTGACGACGGCAACCGAACCGGCGATGGTGAGCAGGTAGAGTTGTTCTATCGGGATGTTCGGGGTAAGGATGATGGTTATCCAGAGCCCGCCTGCGGGCGACGCCCACGAACGGCCAAGCCGCCCAACCCCACCGGTCTGTTCCTCGGCGATGACCATCATGCCGTGCAGGTCCTCAGCATTCCCGTCTTCCGCGAGTTTCCTTGCAATCCAGATCGTCGATGGCGTCCGTTCGAAGTAACGCATCTTCCTTCCAATGAACGATGTCCGGAGGTGCTTGTAAACCTCATACGGAAGCAGGCGGTTGCTTGCCTTGTTCAGGACATACCCTTCCTTCTGGGAGGCCTGGATGTCATATCCCATGTTCCGGAGCTCGGTGATGTGCTTCCAGACCGCAGATCGGGAAATACCGAGCTTTTCACTGATGACCTCACCTGATACCGGCTCTCCTGCCCCGTCCAGGATTTCAAGAACCCGAAAAGCTGCAGCGTACATATAGGAAACCTCATCTCTTCGAACCGGACTGTTCCTCTGGCAGGGGACATGGATCCTTGCCACAGACCTGCTTTAAAATGGCTGCCTGGTGTTCCATGAGGGTGGCAAGGTCGAATATTCCTGTAATATCCACGACACCGATGGCCCCTATTGCATCCCCCTGCGCATCCCTGACAGGAGCGACAATGACCGGTACTCCTTTGTATGGCCCGCTTGACGGAGTTTTCTTGATACGGGTGTTTAACTGAATGACCTCTTCAAGGACGGGGCCGGAATATGATGAATCAATTACTCTGCCACCCTCTATTCTCACACCGGGATTTTCACGGGATCTCGCGGTCACCGGGAGTTCCGACAGGAGGTCATGAAGGGCAAGTGCCACGGGGATGAAATCTCCTGCTGTTGACTTTTCCGAGATGGTATACCGGTTCATGGGGTGATCCTCATAGTCCTTCTTGCGTTTGTCAGAATAATGTTTCGTGTCCCGCCTCGCAAAACGAGGAAAGGAAACAGCGGGACGGGTACTCATGGATCGAGGTCAGAAACACAACCCCATTGCCGACCCTGACTCTGATGCATACAGCCCGGCCATCGCAGGCAAGAAGTGTTTCACCGTCATGTTTGGGAAACCATCCGTCACAATCAACCTTGCCGTTCTCAAAGCCCTCCAATAACTTCACCTGGTCCCCCTCACCTTCAGCCGCGAGCTTACAGCTTGTGTACTCCTGTCGGTATAAAACGGTGAACGGGAGCCAATCATACGAGTCCGGTCTGTCATCTCCGGCACCATACACAAGCATCCTTCCTCCTTTTTCAAGGAATGTGTTTATCCTCCCCGATGCGGCTTTCAGAGCAGGGAGCAGGGACGAGTACTTGCGATTTGCAAAACCGGTCGGGACGATGAGCGTTACAAAACTTCCCCTGAAAAAGGGGGCTGCAAGGAGGTGGGGGGTGACGAGTTCACAGGTGACCCCCGAGTCCTCAACCAGGCGTTTAAAAACGAGCGGGGTGTCCCAAAGCAGGCCTGCACGTCGTATCATCCCTTGATCACCCCGAGCGGCTCGAGGCGGGCTACCCTTAAAGAGAGCCCTGCCTGGTCGACAACCCGTACCACTTCATCACTTGACTTGTACACACCCGGGGCCTCCTCAACGATAGCCCCGTCATGGGGCGCCCGGACAACAATCCCTTTTTTCATCAGGTTTTCCCGGATCTCCCTTCCTGAAAACGTTTTTTTAGCCTTGGCCCTGCTCATGACCCTGCCTGATCCGTGGCAGGTACTTCCAAATGTTTTTTCCATGGCATCCCGGGTACCTTTCAGGACGAAACTCGGGGAGCCCATACTGCCGGGAATAATTACGGGTTGTCCTGTGTCCCTGAATACCGGAGGTATTTCCACCCGGCCCGGACCGAACGCCCTGGTGGCACCTTTGCGGTGGACACATACCTGGCTGGTCGCCCCGTCTACAACATGCTCCTCTTTCTTGGCGACATTGTGGGCGACGTCATACAGGAGGTGCATCTCTTCCTCTTCAATATCATACCTTTCCGACAGGACGGAACGGGTAGCGTGCATGATAACCTGCCGGTTTGCCCATGCATAATTCGCCGAGGCCGCCATGGCCCCGTAATAATTCGATCCTTCTGACGAGGTGATGGGGGCACAGGCAAGCTGGCGGTCTGGAATAGATATATGATATTTTTTTGTTGCCCCTTCGAGAATTTTCAGATGGTCGGTGCATGTCTGGTGACCAAGTCCGCGTGACCCACAATGGATCATGATACAGATCTGTCCCTTTGCAAGCCCGTACACTCTGGCAGCTGCTTCATCGTAGATCTCTCCGACAACCTGGACCTCGAGGAAATGGTTTCCTGCGCCAAGGGTCCCGCTCTGGGGCATCCCTCTCTGTTGCGCCTTTTCCGAAACCTGATCGCTCAGAGCCCCCTTCATGCAGCCCCCATCCTCACAATGCCCGAGATCTTCCTTGATGCCGTATCCCTGGTCAACAGCCCAGCGGGCACCTTCTTCCATCATCCCGCGCAGATCCTTTTTGGACAACCTGATGCTGCCCCTTGCACCGACACCGGTAGGGACTGCCCGGTACAGATCATCGATGAGGCCCTGCCGCCCGGTACAGGTGTCCACCGTCAGTGGTGTCGTGAGGAGCCGGACTCCGCAGTTGATATCAAAGCCAACTCCACCAGGAGATATGACTCCATCATCAACGGAAAATGCCGCAACACCGCCAATGGGAAAGCCGTACCCCCAGTGAATGTCCGGCATTGCAAGGGAATATCTGACGATCCCCGGGAGTGTGGCAACATTCGCAAGCTGGAGTACCGCACCCTCCTCGAGGGTCTGCATAAGACTCTCGGACAGGTAGAACCGGCCGGGTGCATGCATGCCGGGGACCAATCCTACCGGAATTTCCCATTCAAACGGTCCGAGCCGTTTTACTCCCTGGATCATCGGAATCACACATCAAAGAGGATATCAATATCATATCCCTGCTCGTC
>CAZGXZ010000211.1:0-3063 GCA_964530035.1 uncultured Methanoregulaceae archaeon | reverse complement strand
GATTTCAGCCTGTTTTCGATGCCGCCTTCTGTGCGAGGCTGGTACAGTAGCTGGCATTCATCTTCGGGCCCGTGATCTTGACGATCTCGCAGAGGGGGCCCCTCTCAAAAATGACCACGTAACCGCTCGAAAGGGTCTCCCCCGGTACGAAGTCGCCAGGCGGCAGGAACGCCCATGCGGTCGAGGCGCTCCCGACCTTCGGGTCGGCGAGCGGGGTGATCGTCCAGTTCGCGATCACGGGGTGGGTGGCCTTGAAGAACCCGTCGAGGTCCTTCGGCCGTTCCGTCTCCGAGTAGACGAGGACGGTGTGGGCCACCGTTTCGTTTCCGTCATAGCTCATGGCAGAGAAGTAATATCCGCCGAGGTACCCGGGCGACACTTCGGCAGGGAGCTTGTCCGCAGACCGTGTCGGATACTCGGAGTCCACGGTATACCCCTCGGGCATATCTGACAGCCCGAGCATCAACGGCAGGAGCACGGGTGTCAGGTTCGTGGTCCCGGAGATGCCGGAAAGCATGGTTGCATTCGTACCTGCCGGGCCACCCGTCGTGCAGCCGCAGGCGAACACGGCGGTCATGGCGAGGACGAGGAGGAGGGGGGGAAGGATAGTCCGCACGGAAAGAAACCTCGCATCAGGTTTGCCGGGCGCTCCATTATTCCTTCTGGTCCCGGGAGGAAAAGGCCGGAAACGGACCGACACCAGCAGTATTGTATTTATCCAATAGTGTACTAATATAATATTTGATGAGTACACTATCACCGTTGGAAACAGCCCTCCTTGGCCTCCTCCATGAAAAACCGATGCACCCGTACGAGATCGAGAAGACCGTGACCGACCGCGACATGCGGTGCTGGACCGGGATCTCCCTCTCCTCCGTCTACAAGGTCCTCGGGAAACTCGAGAAGAAGGGCCTCGTAGATGTCCAGGTCGAGCTGACCGGCTCAAACCAGGCAAAGAAGGTCTACCGCCTCACCGGCACCGGTGAGCAGGAAGTGAAGGAGAAGGTCCGCGAACTGGTATCAGAGGCCGAACACATGATCTACCGGGTCGACATCGGCCTCCACAACCTCCACCTCCTGGCCCCCGGTGAGGTGAAGGAGGCGTTTCAGAAGTATATCGCCTCAATTGACGAGCACGAGAAGTGCTTTTCCGCGCTCGAGCAGTACCTCGTGAAGGAAGGGTGCCCGGTCCACCGGCTCGCCCTGGCGAAACGGCGGCTCTATCTCCTGGCAGCGGACCGGGAATGGGCGCGGGCCTTCCTCGCGGAGTACCCCGCATGAACCCGGAAGCCGATCCCCTCCCGCCGGCCGGGGCCCGTCCCGGTGTCTGGCACTACCTGTCCCACCTCGCGGAGGCCATCGGGGAACGCCCGACCGGGTCAGACGGCAACCTCCTGTCGCAGGCCTTCATCAGGGACCACCTGGAGAGGAACGGGTACGTCACCGGCCTCCCCGGGTTTGACATCCCCTCGTGGACCGTCCGGGGCACACGGTGTTCCTGTGCAGGGAGGCCTGTCCCGGTCGTTGCAAACCCCTACAGCCCGTCATGCTCCGTCACCGCCCCGCTTGCGGCAGTAGGGACGACCGGTGAACTGGCGGCAGCCGACCTTTCCGGGAAGGTGGCAGTGCTCCACGGGGACCTCGCAAGGGAGCCCCTGATGCCGAGGAACTTCCCGTTCTACTCCCATGCAGCTCACCAGGAGATCGCACGCCTGCTCTGCGAGAAGAGACCCGCCGCCATCATCGCCGTCTCACCGCGGGAGGACCAGGCGGTCCCGGTCATCATCGACGGCGACTTCCCTGTCCCGTCGTGCACGGTCACGGCCGGTGAAGGTGCCTTTCTCCTTTCACAGGCTGCAGGCCCGGTCACCCTCAGCCTCGACACGGAGGTGCGCCCCGCCCGTGCCGCTGACGTGATCGGCCGCTCCCCAGTGACAGGCCACAAGAAAATCGTCCTCTGTGCCCATTTCGACACAAAATACGGGACCCCCGGGGCGCTCGACAATGCATCGGGCGTCGCCGCCCTCATGGTCCTCGCCCGTGCCTTCAGGGACATGCCCGTGAAAAGCCCCCTCGAACTGGTGTTCATGAACGGCGAGGAGTGCTACGCGGCCCCGGGGGAGGTGGCATACCTCCGGGCTGGCGGCTGCGACCCGGAGGTGGTCGCCTGCTGCATCAACATCGACGGTATCGGGCTTGCCGGCTTTTCCCCGGGCATTTCCTACTACAACTGCCCCGGCCCGCTCGAAGCTGCCTGCGAGGAGGCCCGGGCAGGCGACCCCGGGATGGTCCTGGCCGACCCCTGGCCCCAGGGAGACCACATGATGTTCGCGGCGGCCGGGATACCCTGCATCGCCTTTTCGACCAGTGCAACACTGGAGGTCGTCAGTGAGGTCATCCATACGGAGAAGGACCGGCTGGAGTGCCTGGACCGCGGGGTCATCGAACGGACGGTTGAGACGGTGGAAAAGGTCGTGCGGGCCCTGGACCGGGTATTTGGAACTCCCTGAAATAAAGTGCGATGAGGGGAACCCGGGTCACCCCCGGACCATGCCTATTCCAGCCTTGCCGCTGCTTTCCGGGCGAGGTCGAGGATTGGGGAATCGTTCGTTTCCCCGCCCTGGACCATGAGGATCTCGTAGGTGTTCCCTGACCTGAAGAGGACCACGCTGCCGCCGATCACCTGGCCGGCCGGTGCATCTGTTTCAGGGACCCTGTACCGGTAGCCGATACTCTGGTTGCCGATGCCCGGGTCAGGGAGGGCTTCGGGTGACCAGGCCGCGATCTGCGGGAAGCTGGACGTGAACAGCTCGGTGAGGTCGCGTGGCTGCTCGGGGGCATCGAACACGAGCACCGTCTGTTCAAAGGTGTCGCCGGTGCGGTTCCCGGCATAGGTCGCCGCCGAGAAGGAGTATCCGCCTTTGTACCCCTTCTCCTTTTCAGAAACCGCCTGTTCCGGGGGGATGGTCGGCCCCTCGTGGAGGAGGGAGTAGCCGTCCGGGAGGTCGGCGAGCCCGAGCATCAGCCCCTTCAGCTGGGGGGTGAGGTTCGGGCTCCCGGCCT
>CAZGXZ010000210.1:0-3083 GCA_964530035.1 uncultured Methanoregulaceae archaeon | reverse complement strand
CAGCCGCATGAACCCCTTCGGCTTCCGCCGGGTTGCAGGGATCTCAAACTTCAGCTCACCCTTCAGGTACTGCCCGGTCAGGGAACCAGGTGTGTCAGTGATGACGTCAGGGGTTCCCTGCGCAACGATCAGACCGCCGTGGATCCCGGCGCCAGGGCCCATGTCGATGACGTGGTCGGCGCTTTTGATGGTCTCCTCGTCGTGCTCGACGACGATCAGGGTATTTCCGAGTTGCTGGAGTTCACGGAGCGTCCCGATGAGTTTCTGGTTGTCCCGCTGGTGGAGGCCGATGGACGGTTCATCAAGGACATAGAGGACACCCATGAGCCGAGATCCTATCTGAGTGGCAAGCCTGATGCGCTGGGCCTCCCCCCCAGAAAGGCTCCCGGCATTCCGGGAGAGTGTAAGGTATCCGAGGCCGACCCGGTCAAGGAAGAGGAGCCGCGCGCGTATCTCCTTCAGGACCTGGTGGGCGATCTCCTGCTGCCTGTCGGTGAGGGGCAGGTCCTGGAAAAAGGCGAGGCACTGCGATATGGGCATGTCGGTCACCCCTACAATGGACCTGCCGGCAACCTCTACAGCGAGGACCTTGTCCTTCAGGCGTTTTCCCTTGCAGACCTGGCAGGGTGAGACCCGCATGAACTTCTCGAGCTCCTGCTTCCGGTATTCGGACTGGGTCTGCTGGTAGAGCCGCTGTGCCTGCGGGAGGAGACCTTCCCACTGTCCGTGGTGGGACCAGTGCGCGTCCCCGTTCTTCATGCTCATGGAGAAGTGGATCCGCTCCGTGGACCCGTACATGAGCGCGTCATACTGATGCGGGGTCAGGTCCTTCACCGGAGTAAATATATCGAACCCGAAGTGCTTTGCGACCGCGCCGAGGTACTGGGACCGGTAGCCGTCAAGGAAGTTCCTGTAGAGGGCGACCGCACCGTCCGCCACCGACTTTTCGCGGTCTGGAATGATGAGTTCCGGGTCGAAGTCCATCCGGAAACCAAGACCATTGCACTCCTCGCAGGCCCCGAACGGGCTGTTGAAGGAGAACATGCGCGGCTGGAGCTCCTCGAAGGTCAGGCCGCAGACCGGGCAGGCCATCCTCGATGAGAGGAGGTGGTCCTTTCCATCACTGTCAAGAACAATGACCAGCCCGTCCTCGGAACGCTTGAGCGCGTTTTCAACAGCCTCTGCAAGCCTGGTGCGGTCATCGGGTTCCAGGCGGTCGATCACCACCTCGATATCGTGCTTTTTATACCGCTCGAGGGTGATTTCCTCGTCCGTTCTCCGGACCTCCCCGTTGACCCTGACGCGTGTAAACCCTTCCTGGTTGAGGTCCTTGAAGAGCTGTCCGTACGTCCCTTTTTTCTGCCTGACCACGGGCGCGAGCACGGTGACGGTCCCGGCTATCCCGGAGGCTATCTCGGCGGTGATGCTTTCCGGCGACCTGGCCTCGATGGGGATGTGGTGTTCAGGACAGAACGGTGTGCCGACGCGCGCGAACAGGAGCCTCAAATAGTCGTATATTTCAGTGATCGTCCCTACCGTGGACCTGGGGTTCCTGCTGGTGCTCTTCTGCTCAATGGATATCGCCGGCGAGAGTCCCTCGATGCTGTCCACGTCAGGCTTGTGCATGAGCCCGAGGAACTGCCTCGCGTAGGCCGAGAGAGACTCGACATACCGCCGCTGTCCCTCGGCATATATGGTGTCGAAGGCGAGGGTGGACTTCCCTGAGCCTGAAAGGCCGGTGATGACGATGAGCTGGTCGCGCGGGATCTCGACGGTGATATCTTTGAGGTTGTGTTCCCGCGCACCACGGATGATGATGCTGTTCATGCGCGCTCCCTGCTGTGAAAATCCATATCACGTTTCGTGCCGTCTCATATGAGCGCTTGTCTTGGGGTAAGGGAGGGTGCCAATGTGGTGTGTTTTTTCCTTAAGGTCGTGGGAAGGTGATCATCTGGAGAATTGGATAGTATCCAGGAGGGCTCTTATCCCGACAAGCCGTTTTCTGTCTGTCAGGACTCCATGGAGGTGAATCCGGAAAGCCGCTCATGAGTTCAAGGCTTTTCATTCCGTCAGGATTATTGAATCCTAAAACAGCACATCAGGGAAGGAACATTATCGTCAGACTGACTTGATTGTTGATCAACCGTGAGAAGTCCTCAGGCATAATCGTCCGTCCACGCCAGGGAGAGCCTGACCAACCGCGAGCTCACAACACGGCTCTGAGGTGCTCCCCGAACGCTGGTACGAAGTCCTTCTTTCTCGACATGACCCCCGGGAGCCTGACGGGTTGGTCTGCATACCCGAGGGATTCGACAAGCCGCGCGTCTCCGGCGGCAAAGAGGTCGCTTCCCTCATCAAGGACATTGGTAACCAGCAGAAGGGCCAAGTCCGCCTTCCCGGACGTCCTTAGCCTACCGAGGGCGTCCAGGAGTTCAGCCCTCCTTTCCTGTGAGAAGTCCCAGGAGGCGGTCATGACCTGAGATATAAGGATGTCCAAGCCAAAGAGAGGAAAACGCTTGAGGTCCCTGGACAGAAGGTCTGTCGCCGGGATGTTGAGGTCCATACCACTGCGGATAAGACCTGATCCATAGGTGACAGGGTCGACTCCGGCTGCCTCTGCGAGCCATGCTGCCATGCTTCGGTCTTCGCCGGTCGTGGTGGACATGCGGAGGACCAGTGTATCGGAAAGGATACCCGAAAGGAGCATACCGGCCGTGGACCGGGTCGGATCAACCCCTGACTCCCTGAACCGCCGTGCGATCAGGGTTGACGTTGACCCGACCGTGTCATTCAGGAACCTGACCGGGCGGAGGGTTGAGAGCGCGCCGAGACGGTGGTGATCGATGACCTCGAGGATCTCCGCGGTCTCGATACCGTCCACCGCCTGCGCGTACTCGTTGTGGTCAACCAGGACGACGTCCCGGTGGATCACCTCGAGGAATGAGTTGCGGGAAATCATCCCGAGGTGTTTTCCGTTTGCGCCGATGACACTGGCCGTCCTGTACCGTGAGTCTGCCACCACCTTCTTGGCGACCGCCACCGGGTCATCGGGACTCGCAGTCGGGACATCGGTTGCCATGAGG
>CAZGXZ010000209.1:0-3088 GCA_964530035.1 uncultured Methanoregulaceae archaeon | reverse complement strand
GGAGAGAACGGTTCGGGAAAGGCAACCCTGGTAAAGCTGCTCTGCAGGTTGTACGACCCGGGAGAAGGCCGCATCACCATCGACGGGACCGACCTCAGGGAGTTTGACACACTTGACCTCCGCCGGGAGATCAGTATCGTGTTCCAGGACTATGCGAGATATAACCTGACGGCCCGCGAGAACATCATGTTCGGCAGTGGTGACCGCCCGGCAGAAGATGATGAGGTTTACAGGGCAGCGGAATTGTCAGGTGCAAACCAGGTCATCGGTCGCCTGGAACAGCAGTACGAGACTGTCCTGGGCAAGATGTTCGAGGACGGTGTAGACCTGAGCATCGGCGAATGGCAGAAGGTAGCCCTTGCCCGGGCATTCATCCGCGATGCCCAGATGGTCATCATGGACGAACCGACAAGTGCCCTTGACCCCATGGCGGAGGCCGAGGTTATCAGCCATTTACGACGACTTTCGGAAGGACGTACGACCATTATCATCAGTCACAGGCTTTCCTCGGTAAAGATGGCGGACTGCATCTATTTCATGGAAAAGGGAAGGATCCTCGAACACGGGACGCATGAGGAACTCGTCGCTGCCAAAGGCCGGTATGCACTCCTGTTCGATACCCAGGCAAAACAGTACCGGTGAACTGGTCCGGAAAAAGACCGTCACCACACCTACCTTTCTGGAACTGGTTTCCCGGAACTGCACAAGGGAATGAATGGAGCCGGCCCCGAACCAGGAATGTAATCATGGTAATATTAGCAGATGAGCACCTTCGCCGCACAGGCATCCAGGCTGTCCGTTTCCCGAAGGAATATGCCGCTGGACAACCTAGTACCAAGGTATGTTCGATCGGATCCCACCCCGTGAACGGGTGGCGCTGGTCATTGCGTGGCTGGCGGTCTCTGCAGCATTCTTTGTCCTCTACCTCAGGAACGGCTGGATGCTTTTTCGGGACCCCCTGGTCAATGCCGCAGCCCTCTTTGCGGTCTCGCTTGTCACGGTCGGGGTGGCGTTTGTCCTCCACGAGATGGCCCATAAGTTCACCGCCATGAAGTACGGCTACTGGGCGGAGTTCCAGAAAGATAACCTCATGCTCCTCGTGGCGGTTGTCATGGCGGCACTTGCCGGTGTTGTCTTTGCCGCACCCGGGGCGACCGTGGTGTACGGGTCGGGAATTTCCAAGAAAGAAAACGGCGTAATTTCCGCCGCCGGCCCGATAACAAACCTGGTCCTTTGCATCCCCTTTGCCGTCCTCGCGCTCTTTTCCGGCGGGATACCGGCGATAATCGGCGAAGCGGGGTTCTCAGTCAACGCCATGATCGCTGCATTCAACATGCTGCCGGTTTCAGTCCTTGACGGCAGGAAAGTCCTCGCCTGGAACCCGGCGGTCTTCGCCGTCCTCATCCTCGCGTCATTTGGGTGCGTCTACCTCGCCCTAGTCGGAATAATCTGAATAAATCTGCTTACCTTTTTTGGAATGATAACGAAAGAAGATCCATGGACGAGGCCACCATGACGGTCCCTGCCGATCCTTTGGAAAACATCCGGTGGAGCGATGTCTGGAAGATACAGAAAATCCGCCAGGTTTCTACGAAGAATTACTGTGCGAGCGAGGCGTTCTGGGCGAATGAGAACAACGTAACCCGTCACTTTTCGCTCCCCGCATTGAGGCTTAAGAGTGAGCGTGCCCGTGAGCAGCTCGCCTGGCTGTCCCTACCCCCGGGCTCCAGGGTTCTCGACATCGGGGCAGGACCGGGCACCCTAGCCGTTCCGCTGGCGCGGGCCGGCTGCCAGGTGACCGTCGTAGAACCCTCGGCTGCGATGCTCCGGGTACTCAGTGACTATGCCCGTGCCGAGAAGGCAGGCGGGATTGAGGTCATCGGAAAAAAGTGGGAGGACTGCCAGGTCGAAGAACTCGGTGAGCCATTTGACCATGTCATTGCCTCGTACTCCCTCTCGATGATGAATATCAGGGAGGCCGCCCTGAAGATGGACGCGGTCTGCAGGGGGCAGGTCTCCCTGTTCTGGTTCATGACTCCCCCTCTCTGGGCAAGGGTCATGAAGGACCTCTGGCCGAAGGTCCATGGAGCCGAATACTCATATGAACCGACGGCAGACGTCCTGTGGCAGGCCCTTGTGGAAACAGGGATATATGCAAGCATCAAGGTAGAAAAGGTAAAAAACGCCCATTACTACAAAACCATTGGAGAGGCTGCCGAGGACTTCTATGACCGGGTGAGCGGGTCATCGCCGCAGCATATGACGGTAATCAGGCAGTACCTGAAAAAAGCGCTGACCGTCGACAGCCAGGGATACCGGTTGCGGGGATTTGCCCATGGAGCCACCGTCTGGTGGACTGACCGGGCACAGAAAGACCTGAACGGAGCTCCAGGTACCTGATTCCAGGTACCGTACCGGATGGAGGGGGCTTACCTTTTCAGGCCCCTCTCTATCTGTTCACTTTTTCAGGGAAATGAGCAACACACTGGAAATAATCGCTATAACTGCAAGTGTCCCGTGAACCGGTGTCCGGGGAGTGGCCGTGGTCGATACCGGGACTTCGTCGGGGGGCTGGTGTCGTGATGGTGTATCCTGTGCATCAGGCGTTGCGGACTCCTCAACAGCAACCATCTTGGTCTGGTTGGGGGTTGCACTCTCGGTTGCGGGCCGCGAATATGTCAGCCTGACCGCCGTCGAGTCAAAGGCGGTTCCTGAAAGGTCCTGTTTCGAAACGGGTTTCGTTACCGCATACACCGTATAAAGTCCCTCTTCAAGGGTGATTCCCACCCTCGTCGTACGCCAGCGGTACTGCCAGTAGCCGTTTCCATCGGTTTCCACGACCACGAAGCTCTGCGGGCTCCCGGTGACCACCGGGCTGTTCATCCGCTCAGGATTGACCCCTGACTTCGCAAGATCTGGTCCGGTAACGAAGAGGTAGACCTGGTCGTACCCGAGCGCCCTGCCAGACAACCTGACAGGTTCACCAATACGATCCCCGATCCCGATACCGGTGAGCAGGAGCACGGTAATGAGAAGGAGCGGCAGAACCTTCATGGAGCTGCCACCGCTGCGCGCCGGGTCATTGATA
>CAZGXZ010000208.1:0-3193 GCA_964530035.1 uncultured Methanoregulaceae archaeon | reverse complement strand
CCAACGGCTTGCCATGGCTATCGTATGCAGGGGGTTTGGGGGGCGGCAGCCCCCCCGGTTCAAATCCCTCCAATACGCTTCCTGTTCAAGGTGAAAACCAAAAAATTGGCTCTGTTAAAATGCACATGAACAGGAGTTCACACACGAACCATGAAAATCCCCATCCAAAATCTCCATATTATGAGGCCATTTTTAGCATTTTCATAAGAAATCCTATCATTGGAATAGCAGCTGATGGAGATCTCTCATAATTGGGTGAATAAAATTATGGATGAGGAGGATTTCAACAAAGCCTTTTTTTCGGTTATTTCCCCAGGACAAGGGAGCGCGATCATCTATTCATAACTTCAAGGAAGCAGGCTTCCTCCGGGTCCAGCCGTGGGATGCAGCCCGTTTCATTACCCGTAAATAGTTCAAGTCCGTACAGGTACGCCATGCCAATGAGAGTCCCGGGAAGCGAACTGGAAAACCGGTTGAAGCGTTTCCGGCTCCTGATGGACGCTGCACACCCTGAGTGGGAGACAGGGTTCATTTTCAGCAAGGTCAACCTCTACTACTTCACCGGGACCATCCAGGACGGGATGCTGCTTATCCCCCGCGACGGGGAGGCCTGTTTCTGGGTGCGCCGCAGTTACGAACGGGCCAGGGACGAGTCGCATTTTCCCCTGATCAGGGGGATGAGAAGTTACCGCGATGCAGCGAAGACGATGGAGAGAACCCCCGGGACCGTATACCTCGAGACCGAACAGGTCCCGATAGCCGTTTACTCACGTCTGAAAAAGCATTTTCCTTTCAGCAGGGTCAGGGCACTCGACCAGCAGGTGCTCTCAACCCGTGCCGTGAAGAGCCCGTTTGAAATCGGCCTGATGGAGCAGGCGGGAGAGATCCACCGGACCGTGCTCGAGGACCTCGTGCCAGGGGTCCTCCGCGAAGGGATCAGCGAGGCTGATCTGACCGGCGAGATCTATTCCCTCATGCTGAACGAGGGACACCATGGGATCGTCCGGTTCGGCATGTCAGAGTCCGAGATCCTGCTCGGGCTGATCGGGTTCGGGGAGAGCTCCATCTACCCAACCTACCTCGACAGCCCCGGGGGAAACGCAGGGATCTCCCCTGCCGTCCCGCTCCTCGGTAGCCGGTTGCGGAAACTGCGGGACGGGGACCTCGTATTCGTGGACATCGGTTGCGGATACAACGGGTACCACACGGACAAGACCATGACGTATGTGTTCGGCAGGCCGCTGCCTGATGAAGCAGTTGCAATCCACAGGAAATGTGTCGAGATACAGGACGCCATCGTCCCCCTGCTGAAACCCGGCGCGGTCCCGGCGGAGATCTACGAGACCATCACGGAGGGGCTCAAACCCTCGTTCCTCGAAAACTTCATGGGGTACGGGAACCGGCGGGTGAAGTTCCTCGGCCACGGGATAGGGCTTGAAATAGCAGAGAACCCGGTCATCGCGAAGGGATTTGATGAACCCCTCGAGGAAGGGATGGTCATCGCCCTTGAACCGAAGAAGGGGATCAAGGGAATTGGCATGGTCGGCACCGAGAACACATTTGTTGTCACTCCCGGAGGGGGAAGGAGCATCACCGGGCGCCATCCCGGGCTGATACCGGTCGGGTAAATGAAAAAGAGGGTATGCCGGGTGTTGCCGGTATGGACCGGGACGCTTCAGTCCTTCTTCAGCCCCTGTCACCTGGCGGACAGTGTCCCCGCAAAACGCCGCCCGAGTTCGAAACATTCATCCAGTTCCTTTTCATCAGGGACAAAGTAGCACTCCATCTGTTCCCTGACATCGAACCCGGCCTCTGTGAGCTCGTCGGCGATCTTCTTCACAGCACCCCCGCGCCCGCCCATGGAACCGAAGGTTACCGCTCCCTTCCGCACCCCGGTCCGGTCGAAGCGCAACCCCTTCAGGTAGTACATGAGGTCACCGACACTCGGGTACGGGGCGTCGTTGATGGTCGGTATCCCCACGCATATCCCCCTGCTGGCCAGGATGTCCTTCACGATCTCGCTCCGTTCGTCCTCGTGGAGGTAGTACACCTTCACGTCCATCCCTGCGGACATGACCCCTTCCGCGATGGCGTGGGCCATCATCCGGGTCGAATGGTGCATGGTGTCGTAGATGATGGTGACCTTGTCATCGCACGTGCCGGTCGCCCAGCCCGTGTACGCAGAAAGAATCTGCCCTGGATTTGTCCATATCTGGCCGTGTGCCGGGGCGATCATGGTGATCTTCCTGATAAGGTCCATCTGCTCCAGCTCGGACACCTTTTTCACGAGGAGCTTCGAGGGGAGGACCAGGAGGTTTGCATAGAACTTGGCAGCCGCGTCCATGAGGACCGTCGCCGGGACATCGCTGTCAAACCTGCCTGAGTAGCAGAGGTGCTGGCTGAAGGCGTCGTTTGAAAACAGGATGCCATTTTCCGGGAGGAAGGTGACCATGCTGTCGGGCCAGTGGAGGAGCGGGGTCTCGACGCTCACGAGGGTCTTTCCGCCAAGTTCAACCGGCATGCCGGTCTTCATGAGTATGAACTCCACCCCCGAGAGCTTTGGATAATGCTTGAGGAGACCTTTCTTTCCTACCTCGGTACAGCAGACCGGGGCGTCCGGGAACTGCCTGACGACCTCCGGGAGGGCACCCGAGTGGTCCCGCTCGATGTGGTTCTGGATGATGACATCGACCTTGAGGGCCCTGTTTTCACACGAGAACGCATGGGCGATCCTGCCCCACATCTGCGACGACGTGCCCGGGTAGGTGTTATCGATTAGCGCGACCTTGTCCCTGCCGAAGACAAGGAACGCATTGTAGGTCGTTCCCTGAAGGGTATACCCGTGGTATGTCCGGAGGTCCCAGTCCAGGGTCCCGACCCAGTATACGCCGTCACTAACCTTTTTTGACTCGGCTTTCATGGACTATTATTTGTTCGTATATATATGAACAATTCTCTTTATCATTCCGACAAGCCCTGGCGAAGTCAGCGGTCCTGACCTTCACGTCCCTTTTTCTCTTTTCCAGGGCCAGGCCGCGTGTCCCTTGACAGCGTCCCCTGGGGAAGGTCAAAAATCGTTTATTTTGGGGTGAATAAAAATTGAAGATATGGAGCTTACAACAAAGCAAAAAATCTCAATTTTAGGCTTTGTTGAAATGCTCAAATAAGAAAATCGACCGATAGATCAAAGGTA
>CAZGXZ010000207.1:0-3332 GCA_964530035.1 uncultured Methanoregulaceae archaeon | reverse complement strand
TTACACGAAACTTCCCGGCCTGCAACACAAGTACCCGCAGACAGGACTCCTCCTCCTTTCTGACGTATGTGGAGGGATTTGCAGGTTCTGTTTTAGAAAAAGGCTCTTTATCTCATGCGAAAGGGAAACGGTAAAGGATGTGTCCAAGGGTCTTGAGTATATCAGATCACACCGTGAGATCACCAATGTCCTTTTGAGCGGAGGCGATCCTCTTTCCCTGGATACCACCCGGTTAGAAGGGATCCTCAGGGAGCTCCGGGAGATAGACCATGTGAATATCATCCGGATCGGCAGCAAGATGCCGGCATACAATCCCTACCGCATCCTCGATGATCCCCGTCTTACCAGGGTACTGTCGCGGTATAGTACACCGGAAAAACGGATTTACCTCATGGCCCATTACAACCATCCAAATGAAATCACGAGTGTTTCACTCAGGGCCATTGAACAACTGCATAAGGCCGGACTTGTTATTGTGAACCAGACTCCCCTCCTGGAAGGGGTGAACAGCAGCCCTGTTACCCTTACAAATCTCTTCAGAAAACTTTCTTTTGCAGGTATTTCCCCGTATTATGTCTTCCAATGCCGCCCGTCCCTCGGAAACCGCATTTTTCAGACCCCCGTGGAAAAATCCTATGATATCATCCAGCAGGCATGGAAGGCATGTTCCGGCCTCGCAAAGCGGGCCAGGTTTATCATGTCACATGCAACCGGCAAGATTGAGATTGTCGGCAGGACCTCCCGGTATATCTTCATGAGATACCACCAGGCAGCAGATTCGGCTTTAATCGGAAAATTACTCATGTTTGATAATAATCCCCATGCACGCTGGCTCGAAGATTATCATAATCCGATCGTACCTGAAACGCTGACCGCCGGACTGAGCAAACCAAGGATGTGCTGGTTGTTTTAATGAATGAGAGAGCTAGACTCTTAAAAGGAGGATACTTCGCTATTCCCTGAATGCAGGATCTCCTGATGGATGTTTCCCGCGATATCCCGGTACCCTACCGCATCATCGCACTGATGCATGAACGGGAACGTCTGCTTGCCTACCCTGTCGACGGACTGGCCAGGAAGATCAGGACGACCGGGTTCCGTTGTAACCGCTGCGGGGTCTGCTGCAGCAGGAGCAGGAATGGCCACGTGTTCCTGCTTGACCGTGATGTATCAGAGATCCTGCAGATAGACCCCACGGCCCTCGAACCCGCCCCGGGCCCGGAGTTCTGCGACGGAGAAGGCACCTTGTATGTATCAGGATACGCCGTCCGGACGAAAGATGACCGGG
The DNA here is from genome assembly GCA_964530035.1 of uncultured Methanoregulaceae archaeon. Lineage (GTDB taxonomy): Archaea > Halobacteriota > Methanomicrobia > Methanomicrobiales > Methanospirillaceae > KLAP105. Next base: position 2,044 of record CAZGXZ010000207.1, on the reverse strand, counting down.
ACGGATCATGCTGGTTCCTGAAAGATCGCCGGTGCAGCATCTATGACAGGAGGTTCAGCGTGTGCCGGACCTATCCGCATACCCTCCGGTGGGCACCCGATGCGTCAGGGAATCTTTCATGGGCCCTGTTTTCAAGCCCCGAACCGCATGGATTCCTGCACCAGGACCTCACCGACAAGGAATGCATCGATCTTGCCCGCGAGGTCAAGGAGTATGAAAACGCTCTCATCACCCGCCAGATAGAATTCCTGGAGATGATTCATGATTATTTTTCGGTTCACGACCTCATGCACGACAGTGCCAGGCATCACCATGAAATACAGCGGTACCAGGGAGGAGAGGAGGTCATGATACGGGTGTTCTCCTTCGGAGACTTCGACCTCTTCCGTATCAGGAAGGGAGAGCACAGTCCTGTGAAGGCCTGTTCCTGATGTCGGGTCTGTTAAAGGCAAACGAGGCTCTGGTTAATCCTATGATCGGAATAGCAGCTGATGGAGAGCTCCTGTAATGGGATGAATACAATTGAAAGGGATTTGGTATGGAAATACTAAAAATGGCCTCATACTTAGGAGGTTTAGGAAGAGTTTTTTCATAGTCTGGTTGTGAACTCCCGTTCATCTGCGTTTCATCAGTACCTCAAACGAAGAAAACAAAAAGATCCTGAAGGCAGGCAGGCAGGCTAGTACCACTTTACCCTGCCTGGGGATACACGATTTTTCCGTCCCTGAAAACCGTGATGAGTCCGCTCTGGGAGACCACGACCCCGATGGACTTCGTTACCCTGGTAATGCCGGCAACCGAGGAATGCCGGGACCCCAGTCCTCCCGGGAGCTCGACCTGGCTCATGTCCACGGTAATGCCCCTCCCGGCCGCCTCGACGACTCCCGCACCGGTGATGATGAATGCCCCGTCGAGCTGGGCGAACTCCTTGACAGTCCCCCTCGTCCCGCTGTCTGTTACGAGCCGTGTCGTCTCGTCATGACCCTGGAACGGGTTAAGGACAAACTGCTTCGAGTTCTGGAGGACGTTGCCGGTATCTCCTACGATGAATGATGTCCCGATTGCCTTCCCCTCACGCCCCTCAACGGCGATCTCCATGGAGACCTGTATCACTGCCCCAAGGACGTCCACAGAGACATCGGTATTTGCGCAGATCCGCTCCAGTTCCTCTGTTGACGGGGTGGTGATGGTCAGAGGGGTCCTCCGCGGGGTGAAGACCTTTTTTAAGCCCTGGATTTGGAACGGCGTGATCCTGCGCAGGGCTCTCTTGATCATGACTCTCTGGACCAGTGCCGCGGTGACTACCACGACGACTGCCGTTACAATAATGACGATCAGGAGTGTCGGGTCAGCCACTGGAGGACCTCCCCCGTCAGGAGGAACCGGGACTCCGGGTGACTGCTGCTTCAGGTCGAGGGTGATCCTCTTCGTGGTTGACAGCCCGTCGGACTGGTTTCCTGTCACAGAAATAGTGTAGACGTCGCGGTTTGCATAGAGATGACTCACAGGGAGATCATTTGCGGTCGTGGCGGTCCCGTCGTCCCAGTCGACCTGGACGGACTCGATGGTCTGGCCGGGCGATGCCGGGTTGAGGTTGCCGTTCAGGGTGACATTCCTGCCGTCGATGACTGGCTCGAGGAGCGTGAGGACGGGTGGACTCCCCGGTTGTCCGCCAGGCCTTCCGGAGAAGGTCTGGTTCCAGGTTGTCAGGAGGATCTCCGGACCTGCAAGGGGGTTGATGGTAATGTTTCTCGTCTCTGTTGCCTCCTGGCCGTCTGATTGGAGGGCGGTTACCGAGACGATATAGGTCCCGTTCCTGTCATAGACGTGCGAGTGGGGAAAGACGTGGTACTCGGGCTGCTGGTTGTCCCCCCAGTCCCAAAGGATGCCTCCAATGGTCACGTTTGCTGATCCCGGCGCAGCTGCTCCATGCATGGTCACCGTGCGGTTGTCGATCTCCGGGGTCTCAATGAGGAGGACGGGTGTTGGCTGGGTGGTAAATGGCGCCTTTTCCAGGACCATGTCAGTCTGCGAGGAGTTCAGG
>CAZGXZ010000206.1:0-3384 GCA_964530035.1 uncultured Methanoregulaceae archaeon | reverse complement strand
CTCGACTCCGGGTCAAGCCCGATGGTAGGTTCGTCAAGAAACAGGACAAGCGGGCGGTGGATAAATGCCCGTACTATCTCAAGTTTCCGGCGCATACCGCCTGAAAAGGTCTTCACCTGCATCCCGGCCCGTCCGGCAAGGCCGGTCATGGCAAGGAGTTCCCTGATACGCCCGTCAAGGTCCTTCACCGGTACACCAAGCAGGTCTCCGTAAAAGGCCAGGTTATCATAGGCCGTAAGTTCAAGGTCAAGTGTACTGTTCTGGGGACATACCCCGATGATCCCGCGGATCTTCTCATCATCGCGGGTGACCTCGAATGTATCGATGAACGCCTTGCCCGACGTGGGACTCAGGAGGGTTGTCAGGATCCTGATGAGCGTACTTTTTCCGGCACCGTTCGGACCGAGAAGACCGAAAATCTCTCCTCTGCGGACATTGAAGCTTACATCGTTCACCGCGATGACGGTCGCATGGTTGGTGAATGCCTTGGTAAGGTGGTCAATCCTGATCACCTCGCCCTCGCCAGGCCTGTTAAAGACTCCCGAAGGGTGACAGGGGGCCGTGACGGGTTCAGGCTCCATTGTATCACCACCCTTTGTCCCGGACACACCTGTTACGATATTGGGGTCATTCATGATTTCACGCCAGTTTTAACAGAATCTCCTGCAGGTTTACCTGGAGAGAGGATAATTCCGGAATATCCTTTTCATCCGTCATTCTGATATATTCCCGGATTCGCTCCCGGAGGGCGGTCCCTGTCCTGTGGAGATGTTGTCGGCCCTTCTCTCCAAGGGAAAGCCTGAACACGTGGCGGTAATCCGGGTCCGGGTTCATTCCGACCCTGCCCATACCAGCCCTGGAGTCAATCAGGATCGTCATGCAGGGTTTCGGGATTGAAAGCCGTTTTTCATCCTCTGAAACGGGAATATTCTCCTCCCGCGCAAGCACACAAAGACCGCGGGACTGTGAAGGGTGCATGCCGCTGAGTCCAGGGTTGCAGGGGAGGGACTTCGCAGGGTATGGATGGTGAAGAGCCGGAAGAGGGGATGCGACCATGCCGTCGATAATGGTCTCCATGGAAGAAGGTACCAGGGTGAATTAGTTCTATTACGTACTCATTATCTTTTTTAGCGGATCTCTCCAGGGGCCAGGGTGCACCTTGAGCCGGCTGGCTGTTGTGGTACTGAATCTGAAAAAATGTTTATACTCCGGGTTACCCCGAGTACGTCCCTTTCTCGCTCATCGAAACCCAGTATCCCTGCATCGGGTATACCAGTCTTGAATCAGAAAAAGCGGGGTCTGTGCTGCCGCGCACGATTGAGGTTTCGCTCTTCTGCCCTGCGGCATTGTACCCTATGATGAAAACCCAGGAGTTCTGGACGGAGGTCATTGCATCCTTTGCAGGTGTTGCCTCCTTTAAGGCAAACCCCATGGAATTCCAACCGCTATTCAGGGATTTCGTGACAGGCCCCGGCTGGGCCGACTCATATTTGAACGGGATTTTCACAGATGACGCTGAATAAACCCATATCCCGTCAAGGGGGACGATGGGGCTGTCAAAGGTGAGAGTCTTCCATTGGGACGTGGCGGCATGGTATGAATAAATCGAATGCCCCTGGGTGTCGAGGTCCCAGAACAGCAGTCCCGCTTTTCTGTAGTCAACTGACACAGGCGCGGGAAGACTGATGCAGTTCCAGCCAGGCAGGAGCGTCAGGGTCCCTTCAGGACCTGGCATGACCGTCTGCGTAGGGGTTGGCGTCACGATCTTTGTAGGGGTTGCCGTCGGTACGGGGCTTTCTGTCGGGAATGGAGCCGTTGTCGGCGGTGCGGTTGTCGGGACAGTGGTGGGTGTGACGGTCGGCGTAGTCTGGACCTCCGCGACGAGCGTGGGTGCTGTCGTAGTCTTGCATACCGTGCACTCGGCCATGACCGGGGCAGACATGAGGGCCAGGACGACACCGAGGAGTCCAACCCAATACCATCCGGAGAATCGGGGCATACTAATATACTGATGGTCAGGTTCTTGACCATAAGGCTTTTCCGGGCTCATCGGGTGAAGGTGACCTGTGACACCCCCGCTTACCGGGATACAATAACTGATCGCACAGAGGGGGGGCCGCCGGTAACGAACCACTTACCGGCTCCAGGGGGGATATTTACTCCAGGATGAGGTCATCCCGCGTTATCCGGTACGTGACCAGGTCGTTGCGTTCTTCTGATTCCAGAAGATAAAAACCATTTTTCTCAAGAACCCTGATGGATCCGGGATTATCAGGAAAGGTTCTTGCGATGACCTCCGCAAGCGGTCTCTCAAGAAAAATCCATATAGTGAGTGCTCTCACCGCTTCCGTGGCATACCCCTGCTTCAGGAAGGGGGGTACAACTGAATAACCGAGTTCGTAAACTCCGCCAGGGTGAATGATAAAACCGCCACTACCAATAAGGACAGGCAGTTCCTCCCTTTTTCCAGGCCTTTTTAACCAATAGAAGGAACAAATCCCCCTCCGTCCCGGTTCGTTTAAAAGCGCTATAAACTCTCTTATGGTATCCGTGTCCAAAGACAGGGGGGGCCAGGCAGAAGGCACATCTGCGCTGATGACCGATGCAAGAGCATCGTTTGAAACCAGACCTGCCCTGCAGGATTCAACCGTTACCGGGATAAAAAGGAGCCGGTCTGAAGGGGAGGGAGTCCTGTTCATGTTGTACTTCCATAATGTGGATGTATCATTCGAAAAATATGCTGGGCGTGATGTATCCAATCCATGTCCGGGTACTTCTCCAGAGGGGTTTTACGGAATATCTTCCATCTCTTCAGCAGGTCGAGAAGACATCAGGGGGTGTCAGGTCACAGACGACAGTCAGGTCAGCTTCTGCTACCTCTGCATATCCCTTTCCTGGACCCTCGACCTCGTGTTCCATGTACCTCCCCATCTGCTGGAACTTTTCCTCGTTTTACCGTTCCCTGATTTCGCCAGTGTTATTCAGCAATGGAAGAGTAGGGCGTTCTCCATCTTTCCAGCCTGAAGGGAAGGTGAACGATGTTTCGCCGTTATCAGTCCTTTTCTCCGGTATAGCCTCCCGGAATCCTTCGCCTGATGCGGATATGACGCTGAAATCCCTGACATCCATGGAAAGGACCTGTTCACGGGAGTATCCTGTCAGTAAAAGAATCGCTTCATTCACATCGTTCGCTTTCAGCTCGAGGTTCCAGGGCATGGTCGGATAGGGACTCTGATGGAACAGGGCTTTTGCACGTCTTGAATTTTTTTGGCTCCGTTGAAATCCTCCCTGTCTTCATTTTCATTCACCCTATAATGAGAGGTCTCCTTCAGCAGCGATTCTGATCAGGGGGGTTTCCTATGAAAATGCAAAAAATGGCCTCAT
>CAZGXZ010000205.1:0-3385 GCA_964530035.1 uncultured Methanoregulaceae archaeon | reverse complement strand
ATATCATCAGGTCCGAACGCCTCATGCCCGGGCACACCTTCAAATCTGAGGAGGAGCCCGGTCCTGTACCCACGTACCATTCGTCGGGTATGCTCTACCGGGGGAGCGTAGGGAGGACAGGAAAGGTGCTTTCCGTATCCTTTGCAACCGTACCGGCACTTGAACCTGACCCATTCAGACACGACCACGTCCCCGGCGCTGATTACCCTGGCCTCGACCCCCTTTTCATGAGCTATCGCGGTCAAACGGCCTATCTCCTCGCGAAGCCTCTTTTTCATAGCAAATGCGCAATGGAGCACAGGAGGAGATAAGATTAGCGTCAGGGACGGGGACCAGGAGCGGAAGAGCGCCTTGCAAGAACCTCCTGGACAATCCTGCTCGAGCTGCAGTAGGTCGCCTCACCATACTGCCCGATTCTCACAATCCTGGCAGAGAGGCCACATGAATCAAGGCGCCGTTTCAGGTCGTCCTCCTGGAAGTGCTGGTTAAACCCAAGGGTTATGATATCTGGACCTATTTCTTGTATCGGCCTCATCATGTCTTCCGGGTCGCCAAGCCGTGCATGGTCAACGAGCCGGAGTGCCTGCACCATAAGGAGTCGCTGCTCTTCCGGTATGACCGGCCGGGGTTTGTGTTTCACGTTCTCATCCCTGGCAACGATGACATGGAGGACATCACCCAGCCGGCGGGATTCCCCGAGATAGAACAGGTGCCCGGGGTGAAGAATGTCAAAAGTACCGGTTGCAACTACCTTTTTCACGGTACCACCTCGATATCATACGGTAAGCCGTCTGTCCTGAAGCAGCCCCAGCTCTCCCTCGAATAAGGATAGCCGATGATGAAGTGACACCGGCCGGAACGGGAAAAAAACGAGAGGTCGGCATCTGATGGCATGATGACCCCGTTCGGGTGACTGTGCGCTGAGCCTGCGAGGTGGCTGTCAAGGGGCATCATGTCGAGGAAGACACTGGCATGGTCCTCGCCGCTGGTCGTCCCGGGAACCAGTACAAGCTCAGTTATAATCCCGTTCTCCTCCCTGAGCAGCGCGGCGAATTCATGAGGGTGCTGCTCTTCACCGATCCGGCACATCAGGTCGATGAGCCCTGCCTGAACCCCACGAATTTTCATAATGATGCTCCCACTCACCGGCCCTGACGAAATATCCTTTCACCGTATGCATTTCTGACAACAAAAAGGGTATCTTCACAGCCCATTGACATCAGAACGGTCCGTCCTGTTCAAAGGAACGGCCGAAGCGGAGTGCGAGCTCTGCCTTATACAGTTCCTTTCCAAGGTATGCTGCGTGGTCCATCAACGAAACTCCGTTGTCTTCAAGGATCCTCTGAAACACTTCATCCCAGGTCCTTCCCCGGATCGCCCTGCCGTTGCATACCGCTACAATCATACCACCTTCGAGGCCGATCCGGAAATTTCCCTTCGGGTCGTAGGTGATGTCTACAGGGGGCGGTGTTCCGTCGATACACTCCCGATACTTCAGGGGTGGCTCTTCTTTGCGCCGTTTTTCCTTGATGACCAGCAGGTCGAGGCCGAGGTCCTTCGGGTACGGCCTCCCGCGGGCAAGGGCCATCATTTCAACAGCCCGCCGCATCTCCCTTACCGACCCGCGGGTCTTGTCCGAGTGTTCGCTGGTGAAGATGATCGCCGACCCGAGTTCGGACGCCATAGCGGCGAGGAGCGCGTTTATCCCAGGGGAGTCGGCATCGATCAGCTCAACGACGTTTCCAGCCCCAAAGAAGACCGGAAATCCATGAAAACGGTCATGGACGAGAGACCGGACGAATCCTGACCCGGCAGGCATGAGGAGCGGGTCTGCCACGAGGCACTCAATACCCGCGGCCCTTGCAGATTCAAGGTTTGTTTCGAGGTCCCTCTTTCCCGGGACGATGACCGCGGCGGCTCCGGCCTCCGCAACCTCACGGGCAATAAGGGGGATGTTTTCTTCCTGGAGGGAGAGGACCAGGTCAGCACGGTAAAGGGCAGCCCTGATGAGTTCCGGGTCCTGGCTGTCCACCGCGAGGGGGATGGATACGTCCTGGAGGGCGCCAAACACATTTGTAACATCTTCGGGTGTCGCGTCAAAGCCGAAGCCAAGATCGACAATGTCGGCTCCTTCTTCGTGGTACCGTTCGACCGTCTCCCTGACGGAGGTCACACGGTGTGCGTCCTGTATCTCGGCAAGGACCTTCATCCTGGAGTCTCCGCCGATCATCAGACCGCGTATCAGGAACTCCGGTGTCGCCCCGGATTCCATGGCCTGGAGCGTAGCCTTTGCCTCTGACTCGGCGCGGCCACGGAGGAGCTCGTCGGCGGGGACGACCCGTGACAGTGTGCATCCCCTGGCAAAGGCTGCGAGTACCGGTCCGAGGTCTGCCGCATGTCTCGGGCCACGGTAGACCGGGACACCGGTCTCCTCCTCGACCCGTTCAAAGCGTGCCGTGCACATCCCGGAAATGATGACGGCATCACAGGGATTGTCCCTTATCAGCTGAACGAGAGATGTGGGGGAAAGAAACGAAGCGACCTCTCCCGTGATGACAACCCTGGCATCAAGGCCGGACGCGGCTTTTTTCACGGTCTCTTCCGTTGACGTGCCCGTTGGGAGAAGGATACGCATACTCTTCCTTATTACCGGATAGAAGATAATAGGTGAAAAGGATAGCATGCTCGTATGCGACCTCCACATCCATACTACTGCCTCCCGGGACGGGGAATCGGACGTCGGGGAAATACTCAGAATCGCCGCCGAGCGTGGCCTTGATGCGATTGCAATCACCGACCACGACACGGTGGAGGCCTCCCGTCGGGCTGCAGACATGGACAGCCCGGTGCTGGTTATTCCGGGGATCGAGGTCTCGACCCTCCAGGGCCACCTCATCGTCCTCGGCGTGACCGAAACCATCCCCCGGGGCCTGTCCTTTACTGAGTCCGTTTCCCTGGCCCGAAAAATGGGTGGGGTCGTTGTCCTCCCGCACCCGTTCCATATCTGGCGTCACGGGGCTGCACGCAGGCAGAAGGACGCATTGAGCCTTGTCGATGCAGTCGAGGTCTTCAACAGCCGTTATATCACCGGCTCAGCCAATAAAAAAGCGGCATATATTGCACGAAAGCTGAAAAAACCCATGGTGGCAGGAAGTGACGCTCACAATGCCAGGTACGTCGGGTATGGCAGGACGATGATCGATGCCGAAAACGACGTTGCTTCAATCCTGGAAGCCATCCGTAGCGGCAGGACATCTCCCGGGGGCAGGAAAACCCCGATAAAGACCTACACCAGGCAGTCTATCAGGAACACATGGAAACGGGTCAAGCGGAAGGTCCTCCACCGGTAAGGCTTGCCTTCCGGTTCGGTTATATTGGTTCCAGG
>CAZGXZ010000204.1:0-3474 GCA_964530035.1 uncultured Methanoregulaceae archaeon | reverse complement strand
TCAGGGAACCAGGGCACGGGAGCCGGAAATGGTCTGCTCCATGCACCATCCGTGCACGATGGAGGACAGCCCGGCGGGGTCCATGCCCTCGACTACAAGCTGCTCGACCCCCCGGGACCCGGGGCCCCCTGTTTTCTCTGCGGGCGGCGGGCGACCTCGTTCATCGAAAAACTGACGAAGGAGCGGCTCTCACGCCCGGAAAACATGCGGGAAGCCAGGAGGCTCTGCCGGACGTGCTATGAGGCAGCTGTTAGGCGGGACCGGGCTTCCGCCCCACCCCTGCCCGGCGTGGTGGACCTTGCAGCCCTGGTCCGGGTGACGAGACCTGCCGGGAAATGCTCGGTCTGTCACCTCGGCCCGGCCGCATGGCGGGACCCGGGTGCCGACCTCGACCTCTGCGAAGCCTGTTATTCGCGGGAGGCACAGGGCCGGGCGGGGGCCGGGGATGGCACCGGGATACCAGGGAGGAATACGTGAATGAGCATATTTGAGACGATCTGCGAATGGGTGAGGAACAGCATGATAACCGTAAAGGTGACCGCTCTTGCAGGTCACCGCCATACTGGGAGGGCAGGCCGGGAAACACCAGGAAGTAAGACCATATCCATGAAATCCGTTGGAGAATCACTTCCTGGCCCAGGCACGGGCCAGCCGTCTGTCAGCCAGGGCCGGGAGGCGGCCCCTGACACCGCGATGGGCGGTCCTGTCGGCAGCATCGCCGGGAACAACGGAATTTTTGGGGGTCAGGGGGAGCAGGAACAGAAACCCGGGCTCCCGGGAAGGAAACAGGGGCTTCGTGGACAAAAACCGGAGTTTTCAGGACGAAGCCCGGAGTACCCGGGAGGCAGACCCGGCCCTGACATTGTTTCCCGGGAAGACCGTGACCGGTGGACAGTGACCGTACATCCGGCCTCCCCGTTCGAGAAGGTCGGGCGGGTCCTCCAGGACCACGGCGACCTCATCCTCAGGTCCGACCTCGATCCCCGGGGGTTTTTCATCGCCGAGGAGGACGTCAGGAAAGCCCTGGCAGGCGGGACCGGTGAGGTATGGCTCCTTGACAGCCCCGGGCAGGTCGGGACCGTCCGCCTTTCGGTCTCCGGCCGGGCACTCAACATGACCATCGACGGAGACCTGCACACGGTACCGCTGCGGCTCCTCATGCTCGTGATCGAGGGAAAGAGGAGGAAGTTGGCGTTATTTAAGGGGGTGTGAAGGGGGGGACGGAGCGATGAATAATTCATCCTTCTTTTCCTGTATTCACCTTCATGAAAGAACAACCCGGCATGTCCGGTGGACGTGACGGGGGTGATGGCAGAATTTCCTGAAGGATGGGACCTCTCTTCAGCCGAGTCTCATGTTGGTGAGATGAAAACCACGTTCCAGGAATTCTCTGACAGAAGCTATATGTCTCCACCATGATACCAGGATGTGCCCGTTCTGCCCTTCACCAGGGAATAAACGTCACTATCGATTCCCTTTAAAGAATTGAAACGTCTACTGGACGCGGGTAGAACGAAAATGCCCCCGGTTGAAATATACCCGAAGGTCGAAAGACCCGCCACGAGGTGCACACGGGGAAAGAGCACCCCCGCCCCGGATAAAGTGGAGGGTGCACATGCTGAAAGGCTCTCTGGCATTCTCAATTTAAATATCCACACATAATCGAAGAGATCACCGAACGTGATCTTCGTACGTAGACTCTATCCCAATACCTTTCTACCCTAATGCCTGGAAAAAAGAGGTTAATTCAGTATATTTTATTCATACCCGAGGTTCATAAGCGCATTGTTGAGATCTTCTATCAGAGGTGCAAGCCCGGGGTAGCCAAGCGCCTGGGCCTTATTAAAATCTAGCAGGGCATTCTTCATCTCGGTGACCGCGAGACTGGTTTTCTTGTTTTTCAGGTATGTTGCTGCGTTCATGTAGTGATCAAGTCCATCATATGCTGCAGTGAACGCATCAAAAAACGAATGTAGTTTTATTATTTCATTTTTATCGGTCATCGTGTCCTGAGTGAACCGGGAATAATCATCTGGATTGATTTTAGGACAATACGTTTCCAATTGCCTTAGTGCGGCATTTCCTCTCTGGATATATGATCGGGCTCGAGAAATATATGTTGAAGCATAGTCCGGGTTAACTTCTGTATTCGCATCAGCTAGTTTGACCTGAATTCCCGCCTCTAAAGCATCAAGTTCGTACTTCTGATAGGTCTGTATGGTACGGATTGTATTGAGAGTTGTCGAAGGGTACTGACTCGTTGGCTGTGCACTTGAGAGCAGCCTTCCAGCTTCCGCATTTTTTTGTTTGAGGACATTTATCCCGGCAAGAAACGTGTTTACACAACTGATAACCTCGTTTTTCGTTGTTTTTGGACATGTCGATAAGTCACGGTCAATGGATGATCCCCCGACCTCGCGCATCAGGGATATTGCCTGCTCTATCTTAGCATCGGAATTTGTATTGCCAGGGGGGAGTACGGTCGCTATTGGTCGGAGTGTCGGCGTTGCACCTACGCTAATAACCGGGAATTCAACCCGATAGGATGCGGGAGTTGGAAATTTCAGTAGTTTTTGTGTCGGTGTAGGAGTGGCCATGATCTTTAGCAACTGCGACACGATTGAGGGCGTGGTTGGTAACGGGGTGGTTGAACTCCGTACGCAGGTCATGGAGTCCCCAAGCGTGGTATCAGTTGATGAAAAACCTGCAAATTCCAGGCGATAACCTGGGGGACACCCATATTTGCCTGGCGTAACTCCGGTCCTGGGATATATCGCAGTAGCTCCTGCAGATCCTGCAATCAAAGCAACCAGCAGGACCGCAGCGATCAACGTTAACAGTGGTTTCCCCATAATCGATACTAGACACATATTACCATAAACATTCCGTGAACACCCGTAGGATCGATCCCCATAACACTATTATATTGACCTCCCAATTTCATTCATGGAAAAAATGGGGACTATTATCCTCCTGGGGTGTCTGATCTGCTTTTTCCTGTCTACTTCAGGATGTACAACAACAACAGGCGAACCTGAAAAACCAGTTGTCCCGTGCTCACCGGGTGATTTCTGTGATAGTGGGTGCCAGGTACAACCTGATCAGATGTGTTGCGGTAATACCATACACAATGCAACAACCGAGGACTGTTGCAGTAACATCACCTTCGACAGTTCTGCCTCTCTATGCTGTAACGGCACCGTTTACAAGAAGGACAGGTACGACTGTCTGGACGGGGTTGTCGTGACAAAGATAATACCCAACGAGGATCTTTTCCCTCAACCGCTCTATACATCGAGTAGTTCTCATGATGAGTTCAGGGGGCTTGACCCGGATAAATATCCAGGTCCGAATTCCAAATCATCAAAATCACCAAGTGTTCTTGACAGTTCATCAAAAGTATCGGGTGCCTCATCGTCTTTTGAATCAAAAACAGGGTTTAATCCGTCTTCTTTCTCAAAAGGCAGTTTATAA
>CAZGXZ010000203.1:0-3500 GCA_964530035.1 uncultured Methanoregulaceae archaeon | reverse complement strand
TTCGAAAAGGAGCAGGGCCTGACGGTCGTGGTCGCCGACGACGGCGTCGGCATACCGGCCGACATGAAGGAGAAGGTCTTCGAGCGGGGGATAGGAAAGAACACCGGCCTCGGGCTGTTCCTTGTCCGGGAGATCTTCAGCCTGACCGGCATCGGGATCACGGAGACCGGGAGCCCGGGCAGGGGTGCACGGTTCGAGATCACGGTCCCGCCCCCCGGGTACCGGTTCGAGGAGGACGGCCCGGTGTGCCCAGGCCCCCGGGGACCGTCGCATGGCCCGGGGGCCCCTGGAAAGAAAGAGGGTTGACCCGGGACGGTTCCCGTGCCGTGGAAGGGCATCAGGGACGTGGCGTCCGGACTATGACGAGCCGGTTCAGCCGTGCCCCGTCCGGCGCCCGGAGGTGGTGGGCGTCGGGCCGGTTCAGTACCAGGCCGATGGTTTCATTCACCGGCTGGAAGGTGTTGTCTCCGGTCAGCACATGGGTGAGGGTGACATTGATATGACTGCCCTCCAGGGTGTAGCTCCCACGGTAGAACTGGTGGTGACCGGGCCCGGTCGGCTGCATGAAGAGAATGCTTCCGTTTTCCAGGTCGACAAGGTGGGTCGCATTGGTATCGGCATAGATGCCGTCGACGGCACCGTCCGGCGGGCCCGTACACCCGGAAATGAAGACTATGGCAAGGAACAGGAATACCGCACCGGGATATGCCACCCGTTCCATGTACCGCTGGTTGTTCATGCAAGGGAGATAAAGACCACCATTCGCTGCTGAGGACGCGTCCCGTCTCCGGACCAGGGCGTAATTCCCGGTGCGACACCGACCGTCCCGCTGTATGAAAAAACCAATGGTACCTCGTTTTTCTTCACGGGGACCTGCAGGGGTCTGAAGGAAACCACCCGCCCGGTTCCGGACAACCGGTTATCGGCCAGGGACGGGCTGTGCCATCAGTACCGGTTCACATCCACGTGCATGGGTCTGCCGTTTTCAGGAGGAGGTCTGTGCCGGACGTGCCGGATTCACATCCATGTGAACGGGTCGGTCATTTCCGGGGTCTTTTCCACTTACTGGCAGCTCCCTGTTTCTGAATATGTTCAGGTTTACCACAACATCCGCCTGCCTTACTGGCAGGCTCCCCTGTTTACGATTAGGTATGGCTTAACCCGGTATCGTCGAAAAAGAGCAGAGGAGGTTTCCTCTGGTTGCATATCCTGGTCAAAACTCTTCGATGAGTCCGTATCCGTAGCGCAGCAGCGTCTCGACAGCCCTTTCCTCCCTCGGGTCAGGAGAATGCATCATGTAGCCCCTGCTCTCGATGAGCCGTTCAGCCGCCCGGGGGGTAACCACGGCGATCTGTTCGGCCTCCTTCTTTGCAAGGGACCACCGGTGAATGTAAAAGACCTGTGTTGATCCGTTCACTGCGTGGACATAGACGTCGCTACCACGGATATATGCCTTTGCCTTATCCTTTGCCGCCCTCGGTGCCCTGTAGAGGCAGCGGTCCTTGGCCGTATCAAGGTAGACCTTCTTGTCTGAACGATAATAGACCTGCTTCACGTTCCTGACCTCCCTGTACATTTCCTGTCAGTAATGCATGGTAACTGGACGATGAATGGGGGGAATGAGTGAGTAAACTGTGAGCAGCCGCAAGCGACGGGGGACAGATTTCCCCATTCCGTCCCCCGTGACTGTTGATACGATTCCTTATCTCCTGAGGCGATCAGTAGAGTTTCCCCCACCACCTCCACTGTTCTGTATGGCCGTATCAGTAATAAATTTTTTTCTAATTGTATGATTTGATAGAATAAAAATTTAATATTTTAATACTGCAGGGGATACCACGTGGCGGCATTCTCTCTCAAAAGAGCCCGGTAATCGTTGTTTACAACCCGTGGTTGTCGCCCGCAGGTGGGGAAGCGCATGGCTGCGCCCCGGCACCAGGCGGACCGGTGAAACTGGGGCACCCGGGGCACAGGAAAAACACGCGCCGAAATGGTCCTGGATTCCGTATGTTGCCATTTATTGACTCTTTTTATCAGAAAGGGCAAAATTACATCCTCCGATTCATGGACCTCTCCTTCTCATGGACTGGATCGGCCAAATGTCTGCAAATATGGCAGTATTGCCCGCTGTTCAAATAAATGAAGGCTTCAATCCGATGAAATGCCGATCTAACCCCGATACGGGGATTGGGTGATTGCTAAGCGTTGAACGATTGCGCCAATGATCGGACTTATTACTACTGTTTTTATATTTGATCTTACCAAGTGTTTTTATTTCATTTCAGATCACAATTAGTATGACGTTTCCACATTTACGTATTCAAAATGCGGAACGGCACCAGAGGTTACGTTTATGAAAAAGACGAAGGATTCGGCGGTTTCGCCGGTCATTGGCGTCCTGTTGATGCTCGTGGTGACTATCATCATCGCGGCGGTTGTCAGCGGCTTTGCCGGGGGGCTCGTGGGCACCCAGGACAAGGCACCGCAGGCGAGCATCGCGATATCGACGGGATATCCTGACGCAAACTTCGACATCAAGTTCGAGCACCAGGGCGGTGACCCTATCCGGACGAAGGACTGTCAGTTCATCACGTTCCTGACGCTTCCGAATAACACCGTCGTCAAACATGTCCAAACGGCAACATCCCCGCTGGCAAGGAGTGAGGGTGTGACGATAAATAATATGTATTATACATATTCCCGAGGTCCGCACTTAACCGACCCTCAGAAATATGCCTATCCATGTAATCCTGCTAATGACGTTACAGTTAATGGCTGGTTGATTAATGGAACGAGCAGTCTGCCGGATGGCAATTACGCCTGGTTCGGCAACGCTGTCTGGCTCCCGGGAGACATCGCCAGGACCTACAACAACGGGTACACGGCCAATTTCCTCGGGCTTGTTGCGGATCCCGGTAACCCAACAACAACAGAAATTGCACTTTTACACGAATGCGTTAAGAAGAGCTGTAAGCTTGAGATCAAGCTGCTCCATGTACCGAGCGGGAAGTACATCTTTGACAGGACCATCACGCTGCAGGGGTAATGGACCATGATACATATGATTAACAAGGATCATGCAGTGTCGCCCGTTGTGGGCGTGCTGCTCATGCTGGTCGTGACCATTATTATCGCTGCCATTGTGAGCGGTTTTGCCGGGGGACTTGCCGGGAGCCAGCAGAAGGTGCCCCAGGCATCTGTTACTGCAACTGAATTTGTCATTAATGGTGTCAGGGACACCGTTGCAACTCACTTCCCGCCACCCGCACCAGCTACAAATGTTTGGGGCCAGGGTCTCTTGCAACCAGACCAGGGGGCATCGAATGCAGCAGCGGATATCTACGTGATTTTCCAGCATAATGGGGGTGACGCGTTCAACCTTGACAAGGTTGAAATTTATCTGAGTAAGCTCAGTGAACCTCAAGTTGGGACAGTTATTTCAAGATCGCTTACTCCGCAGAAAGGTCCGAACCTGAATACAACGCAAGGTGAAGGTGCTT
>CAZGXZ010000202.1:0-3515 GCA_964530035.1 uncultured Methanoregulaceae archaeon | reverse complement strand
GTCCTTATTGGGGTCGACGGTTTCCGAGTCCCCCATAAACCTGACATAGTCAAGGTTTCTCATGATGAGGTCCCAGTCCTCGATGGGCATGCCGTTGTACCGATCAGAACCTGCATCCTGGTCCTTGTACATCCCGTGGTTGTCTACTGCCATTTTCCAGATGTCGAAAACGTACTGTTTCCCGTCAATAATGACCATGACCGCATGGTGATTCCTGTTGACATCAAGGAAATTCCAGGAATTCTTATCCGCAAGAATACTGTGGACCTCTTTGACCCCGAGTATCCGCATTATTTTTTGCAGGTTCTCGGTATGCCAGACGCAGGTGTGCTCCCCTCCCTGGTAGGACCTGTCGACCAGGTTTGAATTGACCCAGATCCCGTTCACCCTCCGTAATTCCTTTGAATACGCGCTGAAAGCAAATTTTGCCTTCTCCATCTCCGGCATGGTCTTCAGTTCGGGATGAGTGTCCCGCAGGGTCTTGGCAAAATCCTGGTAGTACATCACGGCAGGGGTACCTGGAGGAGCCGGCTTAAGATCCCGTACGTCTGTATCTCCGGCGGCTGCAACCGGGGCAATGAGAAGCCCGGCCAGGACCAGGGTTAAGAAAACGACCACTATGCACTGCCTGTGACAACAGGGAAACCCGGAAGTGGTCATGGCAGTCTCCCTTCTTTTACCATAATTTCGCCGATGCGTTTCATCGAACCAAACCTCTGGATCCGTGTCATGCTATGGTCACCGTCCATGTTCCCGTCGGTTCGTACCAGTCACCCTTTCCGTTAATGCTCTTTCCATCCGGCGAAATCGTTCCGGTGTACTGCCCGTTGATGTCATGGCTGTACATGACGATTGTATTCCCGGTAACCGAGACGATGTCAATAACATCATCCCGGGGAGCACCGCTTACCACGCCTCCGGTCATCCTGGCATCGAAGGTATCCGTCCCTGGTCTTCGTGTCCATGTCCCTTCGAAATTGCCGGCACCGGGAAGTTCCTTCATCACAAAGACGTCCTTCTCCCTGACCGTCCAGACCGTTCCGAGGTCTGCAGCGCTCAATGTACCCGTTGTCCTTTTTGTCGTCGTCTGCGCAACAGGCCTGGTGGTTATGGGTGCGGTCGTCGGTGGCACGGTCACGGTACGGGAGCAGTGCGACCCTATCGAGTTGAGACTGCTCATGATGGCACGGTTGGTGGGTTCCAGGTCGTGGGCCCTCATGTATGCCGTTTTCGCTTCCTCGCACCTGCCGAGGTGTGCCAGGGCATACCCCTTGTTGGACCACGATATTGCGGAACCCGGGTTTTCTGCCAGCGCCTGGTCGAGGGCGGTCAGTGCTTCGTTGTACCGTCCGAGCCCGGTGAGAGCCCAGCCGCGGTTGAACGCGAGGCCGGGTGTGGAGGGGTCAAGGCTGGACGCCCTGTCGAGGAGGGTGTTGGCCTCGGAAAACTTTTCCTGTGCGTTGAGGGACCACGCCTCGTTTACCAGGTCCACCGGGTCTGTTCCCCCCCCACCCATGACGGATGCCGCGTCCGGAACCGTACCCGGCTCATTCGTGGAAGAACTCGTACTCGTGCAGCCAGAAATGGAACTAACCGCCAGAAATGCCACTATCACTAAAAAAGGAACCGTGACACCCTTGATGCTCAGCATACCTGATGTACGGAGCCCATGTATAACAACCATCCGATTTTTTTATTTCAACAGGGTTCATCGGGGGATGAGAAAGGCTATTGAAGATAGTGATCACGAGGGGGGGACACGGATCTCGATGCAATCAGGTCATGTCAAGAATGGGAAGATAGCTTCCTTTTGAACCACCCTATACTCCACAGGGTGTTGAATTTCATTCAACATTTGATGACTAAGAATCAACATGAAGCGGAGGCAGCATAAGAGTTATTTAAGGCCGGAAAAAGTCCCGGGGACCGTTTTTAATAGTATCTCCTTTTGAAACCCAGGATTCCTGTAAAATTACTCTTGTGAAAAAGAAATAATTCCCCGCTTCAGACCAGGATCTCCTCGCGGGAGTACCTGACCTTCGGCATCGGGGTGTCAGCTGCGTACCCCACCGGGCAGAGCATGACCGGGACGAGGGGAGCCGGGATCTTCAGGATTCGGGCGAATTCGGCCGGGTCGAAGCCGCCCATCGGGCACGAGTCAAGGCCGAGCGATTTCGCCCCGTTCAGGGCATTTCCAAGGGCGAGGTAGGTCTGGGCCCGGGACCAGCCGAGACGCTGCTCGGCGTTCATCGGTTTCGTGAAGTCCCTTGCCATCCCGAGGACCATGCCGCTGATTTCCTCGGGGACCTTGCTGGTGGCAAGGAGGACGCCGAGCTTTTTGATGAGGCCGTCGTAGTCCGGGTCGGCACAGAACACGAGGAGGTGCGAACAGGTCGTTACCTGTTCCTGCCCAAACGCCGCCGGTTTCAGCTGTTCCTTTGTTGCCTGGTCGGTCACGACCCGTATCCTCCAGGGCTGCAGGTTGAGGGCCGAGGGTGCGTACCGGACCAGGTCCAGGAGCTGGTTGATCGTTTCCTCAGGGACCTTCCGTCCGTCGAACCGCTTGGTCGCATACCGTTTCATGACGATGTCTGCAAACTCCATTTTCCTTTCTCCGTTTGTGGATGTGGGTGATGGGGGGGCGGAGGTGAAAGCCTTGTCGTCCCCGGGGAACCATCCTGTCCAGGGCAGAAATATGGGGAAACACCATTTGGGCGGTCACCCGGATGTGACCCGGGTCCAGAAGAGGCAGGGAGACGGGTTGCCTGCCTATTGGACCGGACGCTCCCGCTGCACGAACCGGTACGACCCGCCCGGGACGGTTATCTCGAACCGGGCGCCCTTTCCGTACTGGCCGTTCTCATGGATCGTGATGCCGGTGATGGACAGGATCTCCCGGGAAAGAAAGAGTCCGAGCCCTGTGTGCTTCCCGTACCCTTTCAGGAAGAGTTTCTCCTTTTCACCGGGGGGGATGCCGACACCGTTGTCTTCGTAGACGATGACAAGCCCGTTTTTCGTTTCAGCCGCGGAGATGTCGATCCGGGTCCCGTGCTCCCCGTGGAAAAGCGAGTTCTCCATGAGGCTGTAGAAGACCTTCCCGAGTATCGGGTCGGCGAATATCTCCACGTCCTGCACAGTACAGGTGATCTCCATGCCGATGGGTTTTAACTGGTGTATCGCCGAGTCGACCGCGGCCCGGAGGTCCAGCCACCGTGGTTTCTGGGCCCCGATGTCCTGGTAGTTCCGGGTGAACTCGATCTGCCACTGTATGACGTCGGCGACGTGCTCCCCCTTCCCGAGGTTCTGGAGGAGGGCGGGGTCCTGTGTCCGTTCCCGGGCCAGGGTGAGGTATGCCCTGAGGATCGAGAGCTGGTTGAGGATATCATGCCGGGTGATGCTGTTGAGCATGGTCAGCTTGTCATTGACCGCCATGATCGCCTTCTCCGCGTTCTTCCGCTCGGTGTTGTCCCGGTCGATCGAGATGGCGACCTTCTGCCCCTGGAGGGTGGCGATAT
>CAZGXZ010000201.1:0-3540 GCA_964530035.1 uncultured Methanoregulaceae archaeon | reverse complement strand
CTCCTTACCGTCCTGGGACTGCTCCTGGTCGTGAACAGGCCCCGTCAGCCCTACTTTCTTTTCCAGCGTGCGGTCTTCATCACCGCCCTGTTGCTCCCCGTGGTCCCGAACATCATGTATGAACTTCACCTGGGCCCGGTTCCGGGGGTCAACTTTACAACGATCTTCTTCTGGGTCCCGGCGGTGCTCTACATCTGGGTGTTGTACCCGGGGAAGTTCTTCGAGATCGTCCCCGTGGCCCGTGACCGGGTCATAGAAGGGATGACGAGCCCGCTGGTCATCCTTGATGCCAGGCGCAGGGTCGTGGATATGAACCCCGCGGCATGCACCCTCCTCGGGACGACCGCCCGGGATGCTTATGGAAAGCCTGCCGACCAGGTATTCAGCCCCCTCCCGGGGCTGTTCACCTTCTGCTGCACGAAGGACCCAGGCCATGTGGAACTGGTTGCCGGAGGCGGGGAGCACGTCTATCTCATGGAGATGGACACGATCCCGTCCCGGTCCGGCGGGCCAGAGACCTCTATCATCAAGCTGCAGGACATCACCGCAAGAAAGCGTGCAGAAAACGCCCTGAGGGAGAGCGAGGAGCGGTACAGGACGCTTGTTGACCAGCTCCCTGACTATATCCTCGTCCACCGGGACGGTTCCATCCTGTACATCAACTCGACGGCGGCAGCCCAGCTCGGGTATGCACGGGAGGAGTTCCTCGGACGGGATGTCTCCACCTTCATCAGGCCAGAATACAGGGACGTTGTGGAGCGGGCGATTGAAGGGCGGGCGGCCGGGGAGGAGGTCGGGAAATACGGGATAGAGGTCATGACGAAGGACGGTGAGAACCGCACGCTGCTCGTGACCGGTGCCCGGATCATCTACGAAGGTGCGCCCGCCACCCTGAACGTCCTCACCGATATCACTGACCTGAAAAGAGCCGAGGTCTCGGTCAGGGCTGCCAACGCCAAGCTGAACCTCCTCACCTCCATCACCAGGCATGATGTCAACAACCAGCTGACCGTGATGCAGGGGTACCTCGGCCTCGCCCGGGACCAGGCGGGGACAACCCAGCCCATAAGTACCTACCTGGAAAAAGCCGATGACGCCGGCGGGAAGATCTCCCGGATGATTGCGTTCACCAAGGGGTACCAGCAGTTCGGCGTACAGGCGCCCGTGTGGCACGAGGTCCGGGCCCTGGTGTCATCGGCCGCAGACGATGTGAGGTCAGGCACGGTATCCGTTGAAAACCGGGTCCCGCCTGGGATTTCAGTGTATGCAGACCCGCTCATCGCCCAAGTGCTCGGAAACCTCCTTGATAACGCCGCCAGGCACGGTGAGAAGGTCACCCGGGTCGTGTTCTCGGCCGAGGATAAAGGGGACCACTTGGAGGTTATGTGCGAGGACGACGGCGTGGGTGTCCCGCCCGATGAAAAGGAGCGTATTTTCGAGCATGGGTACGGGAAGAACACCGGCCTCGGGCTGTTCCTCGCCCGTGAGATCCTGGGTATCACCGGGATCACGATCCACGAATTAGGTGTGCCCGGCGTGGGGGCGAGGTTCGTGATAACGGTACCGAAAGAAGCCTGCCACACGAAGACCCCTGCGCCAGCCTTTCCGCCGTGAGGGGACCGGCCATGGAGTCTCCAAGGGGATGGGCCCCGGGTTCCTGTTATGAGGGGACAGCACTACATCACTGGTACCATGCCCTACACGGTTGCCCCTGTCACCCCGGACGAGAAGGACCAAATCGCGCGGATTTACCTGGATAAAGCCAGGTACGAGGTCAAGTCCGAGATCTACGGCTGCTGCATCAAGCTCATCACCGACGACCGGGTGGTCCGCGACACCTGGGAGGAAAACTTTTTTTCGATGTCCCAGAACGTCAGGTCGCACGGGAGGCTCTTTGTCCTGAAGGACCCGGGACACCCGCCAGACACCGTGATGTACGACGCGTACTCAAAGACGCTGTTCCTCCTCAACGTCTCGTACTACGGGTGGGTAAAGTCCCTTGCCCTGAGCTGTGCAGGCGACATCCTCGAGGACGAGCACGGCATCTTCTCGGTCCACGGTGCCTGTGTCGATGTACGCGGAAGGGGATTATGCATGGCCGGGGCTTCGGGGGCGGGCAAGACGACGCAGACCTACGGGCTCCTCACCGACCCCGGGGTCAGGGTGGTCGCCGACGACTGGTTCTTCGCCCGGGTCTTCGGCCAGGACATCCTCGCATATGGGTCGGAGAGGAATTTCTACATCCGGAAGGACCTCGCGACGACCTGGGAAGGGTTTTCTGACCTCGTGGACGACCGCGGGTACGATGCGGACGGCAGGGCGGTCGCAGACCTGAGGTGGGTGCTCGGGAAGGGCCGGCTCCTGCCCCTGACGACGCTCCGCACGGTCGTCGTCCTGAAACGCGACCATGAGGACCCGGAGGTGGTCACACCCATGAGCCCGGCGGACGGGGCCGCCCTCTTTGAGCGGAATGATTATTACAACCCGCACCTGCTGGTCCGGGACGGACGAAAGACCGCCATGAGAAACCGGTTCATCGGGGAGCTCCTTGCAAGGACCTGGATGTTCACCGTGAACACGACCGGGACTCCGGCAGAGACCCGGGAGCAGGTTCGGCTCCTCGCTGGGCTTGACCGGCCTTCCCCGCAGGGTATACCGCCATCCTGACCAGACCGTCACCGGAGGGTTCAAGGCCTATCGGAGAGAACGTTCTCGCCGAGGTGTGAACCGACCCATGGACTTCAAGGGGAGCAGGACGGAGAAAAACGTCCTTGCGGCATTTGCGGGCGAGTCCCAGGCCCGGAACCGGTACAGTTTTTTTGCAAGCGCTGCGAAGAAGGAGGGGTACGAGCAAATCGGTGCCCTGTTCCTCCAGACGGCCGAGGAAGAACGTGAACATGCAAAGCTGTTCTTTAAGCAGCTGAAAGGGGGCGAGGTGGAGATCACCGCCGCGTACCCCGCGGGAGTCATCGGGACGACCGTGCAGAACCTCGAAGCGGCTGCAAACGGCGAGAAGATGGAGTGGGGTTCTCTCTACCCGGGTTTTGCGAAGGTGGCCGGAGAGGAAGGTTTCACGGAGATCGCAAACCTGTTTAAAAGCATCGCCACGGTCGAGGCCCACCACGAGAAGCGGTTCAGGACACTCCTGGCGAACCTGGAACGCGGCGAGGTCTTTAAAAAGGACGTCCCCTCGAAATGGTACTGCAGGAACTGCGGCTACGTGTATGAGGGGGCCGAGGCCCCTGACCCCTGCCCGGCGTGCGACCACCCGCAGGCGTACTACGAGGTCCTGGCTGAGAACTACTGATATCGCGCCCGTGTGCGCGGGATGAGGACCCTTGTCCGTCCCCTTTCGCGCACGCGGCCTTTCCCCTTATTTTTCCTTGACATAGAACATTTTCATCTGGTACCTTTCTTTGCATTAGACAAATTCCAGAAGAATCAAGGAGATTTGCGGCACAAACTCCTCGTTTTGTGATATTATCGTCCTGCCCGGCCCGACCTGAGAGGCGATTGATGAGCCAGGGGCCGCCGGGTGGA
>CAZGXZ010000200.1:0-3542 GCA_964530035.1 uncultured Methanoregulaceae archaeon | reverse complement strand
GTTTACAGGATATCGGGAAAGGAGAGGCTACAGTTATTCGGAGCGGTCTGGAAGTATTCAAAAACGCCTGAAAAATTTCAGATCCCATTTCTTCAATCATTCAGATTACCGGCTAATTATGTCAGGCAAGGAAGAATTATGCGAAAAATGAGATTTTAGTTCCATTAAAATCTTCTCTCTCTTCACTTTTATTTAGCCTATGAGGAGAGCCCTCCATCAGCCGCAATTCCAATCATAGGATCTCACCAGAGCCGGAAAAATCTATTATTCACCCATTTTGCGCCCGCACGAAGCGCAGTACTGTGATCCCGGTTTGACCTGCCTGCCACAGGAGGGGCAGGCATTTCCTCCACTTTCCATTTCTCCGGGGAGTCCCGCGCCGCAGGCCGTGCAGAACTTTCGCCCGGCCACATACTCCTTTCCACAGGCAGGGCAGACAGGACCGGCCTGACTGGCCTGCCCCGCAGGGGTTGCCGGGAGCCCTGCCCCGCAGGCCGTGCAGAACCTTGCCCCCGGGACAAACGGTTTTCCGCACGAGGGGCAGCCCTTACCAGGAGACGGGGCGGGCTGAGGGGAGTCCGCGGATTTACGCCGGTCTCCGTCCGCGGGCGGCTGTACCTGCCCCTGGCGGCTTCCGCCCCGCCTCGAGAAGAGGAGGACGGCGATCCCCCCGATGACCCCCCCTGCGACGAGGGCCCCGATTACGAAGCTCCAGTCTGCAGACACCGCCTGTGCCTGGGGCGAGTACCGGTAGACCAGGAAGGTGGCTCCGGTGACCGCGGGCCGGGCTGACCCGCCGGCCGGGGCCAGTGTGCCGGGCAGCACCTCCGAGGAGGCTTCACCGCCAAGCGTGAGGACCAGGTGGCTCCCTTCCTTCCCCTCAGGTACCGTCCAGGTGACGTCCCTTGTCTGCGGTCCCTCCCCCGGCGAGACGGACACGGTGCCACTGGCCATGGAGACGGAGGCCATCCCGTCGAGCTGCCCGGAGGTGAGCGACTCCAGGTGGTCGAGCGCCCCCTCGTCGCTGGCCACGGCGACCTCCACCGCGGTCGATGCTTCATTTTCGAAACGGTACGGGCTGTCAGCCCGGGCGAGGCGGGAGCCCTGGTCCTCGACGGAGACCGTCCACCCGTGCCTGAACATGAGGGATATGCCCTCCGCAGGTATCCTGAGGGTTGAGACGGCCCAGCCGACACCCGACGGGACGTAGGAGCCCTCAGCTATGACAGTGCCTCCGGCCCCGGCACCCTCGATCTGGTGGTCTGAAAACCGGTCTGACAGTATCCATGTCCCGGCTGCGGCGGCTCCGGGCAGGGAGAGTACGAGCAGTACAACAGCGGCGCTGGTGAAGAGGAGGTTGTCCTTCATGAAAGGCTCCCCGGGAGGCACTGGTGGCAGAAAAAGGCGCCTCCCGGTCTTTCAGGTATTTCCCGACCGCCTTTCTCAGGTCCCCCGTGCAGGGGGTGTGTACCTGAACTCGGAACCCCGGCGGATAAACGTATCGAAATTCCTCCTCTCTCCGGGGCCTGGCGGGCTCAAGGGACCGTCTGCAACGGTGACTGCCGGCCCCGTGCCTGAAGCGGGGGGGCCGGGATGATCCAGTATAAAACCGCCGGGGGCATACCCCCAGACTGGAGAGGTGTCATGAGATATGCCAGGAGATACGGGTGCCATCATCCAGGGTGACGGAAAGACATACGCGGTGTCCACCCGGATACCCGCCGGAGTCGTGACTCCGGAGCAGCTCGAGACGATAGCGGCGACCGCGAGGAAGTACCGCGTCCCGGTGGTCAAGCTGACCTCGGGGCAGCGGGTCGTCCTGGCCGGGGTCAGGCGGGACGACGTGGGGGCTGTCATGGCGGATCTCGGGGCCCTTGCAAGACCGGAAACGGCCCCGTGCGTCAGGTTCACTCTGGCCTGCCTCGGCACAGGGATGTGCCGGTACGCGAAGCAGGACGCTTTAGGGCTCGCGAAGGTCCTTGAAGGGTATTTCAGCGACGCGGCGTTCCCTGCCAAGGTCAAGGTAGGGGTATCGGGCTGCGAACGCTGCTGCTGTTCAAGCCACACACGGGACATCGGGGTTGTCGCGGGCAAAAACGGCTGGGACGTGTATTTCGGCGGGAACGGGGGAAAGCGGCCGCGGTTCGGGGACCTGGTAGCACGGGGCCTGTCCGGGGTTGACGCGGCTGACTGCGTCGCCCGTCTGGCCGGGTACTACCGGGACCGTGCACAACCCGGAGAGCGGACGGCACGGTTCATGGAACGCACCGGCATGGACCGGCTCCGATCGGAACTCTTATCGCTTCTCCCCTACATCCCATTGGAACAGGCGAAATGACCATGAAGATAACCGAAGTTGCCAAAATCGTTTCCGGGCCGAACCCGCACCACGTCGATGCCCGGAAGGTATACGAAACGAAAAACGCGGTTGCGGTCGTCATCACGCTGAAGCCAGGTGAATCACTTAAAAAACACGTGACCCCGGTCGACGTCTTCTTCTACGTCCTCGAGGGCACGGGGGTCGTCGAGATCGGTGACGAGCGTGCGACCTGCACGAAGGACATGCTTATCGAGAGCCCGGCCAGGATCCCCCACCGCTGGATGAATGAGAGCGGCGAGGTCTTCAGGGTCCTCGTCGTCAAGGTCCCGAAGCCCACGGAAGAGACGAAACTGTTGTAAAAGGGCGTACGAACGGTAGGCCTGGCTGCACCGGTGGGACACCGGGGCCGGGCACCCGCCGTGTTACCGGGTTCAGGAAACCCCGCACTTCGCACGGTTTTTTGGTTTGCCCCGGATATCAGCCCTGACCAGGAGAGAAGAAACCTTTTTTCTCCTTGAGGGAGATGTCAGAGGGATGGATGTGAAGGGGGACGTCAGGGAACCCGCCGGTTCCGGTGAAGCACCGTGCCGGTGTTATGACTGCATCCAGGAGCGGCCAATGCCGGAGTTCGGCAGCTGCTCCGAGGAGGGGTGCAGTTGTACGGGGTTCGTCGACGTATATGGTTCCGAGCTGTGCGGGGTCTGCGGACACCATTACACGGTTCATTGACTGCAGGAACAGGCAGCCCGGGGAGTACCCGGGACTGCCTGGTCTTTCCATTCTTTTTTCGAGGAACAATGACCTGGACCTCATGGTCCGGATGGATACAATGCCCCTCGTGGACTCGTACTTCTCCCATGACGGGGTGTCCCCCGCAACAGGGATGACACGGTGACGGTGAACCTGGCGGACCGTGTCATGGAACGCTTGAACAGGTCATTTTTCGGTTTCGTTAAAATCCTTCCTGTCTTCATTGTTATTCACCCCATTATGAGAGGTCTTCTTCAGCGGCGATTCCGATCAGGGGGTTTCCTATGAAATTGCAAAAATGGCCCTAACATAAGGATATTTGAAGGGAAATTTTCATGGTTTGGGTGTGAACTTCAGTTCATTAGATTCTAATAGAGTCGATTTTTTGGCTTTTACTTTTAAAAAGCAGAGGATCACAGAGATGAGAACCGGGGGGCTGCCGCCCCCCAAACCCCCTGCATACGATAGCCAG
>CAZGXZ010000199.1:0-3551 GCA_964530035.1 uncultured Methanoregulaceae archaeon | reverse complement strand
GTCATCGGCCAGATGATCTTTTCATTTCTCGTGCCACTCCTCGTCATCTGGTTCTTCCTCTCCATGCTCGGTCCGTTCCTCCCGCCGCACGGCCTTTTTTTGATGTTCGCCCTCATCACCGGGGTCATCGGATCGACCATGTACACCTGGGTCACCATGTTTGATTCCTACGGGCCGTATGCCTGCCTCCCGGTCGCCGTACACTCGGTGATCTCCGCCAAGGTCACCAGTTTCTGCCTGCTCCAGGTCGCCCCTGCGGTGCTGCTGGTGGTTTTCGCGTTTTTTTCCGGGGAAACAGCATATGTCATCCCCGCAGTTGTCCTCTGCCTGGCGGTATCGGTATACGGGACGGGTATCTCGGTATGGCTCACCGGGCTCTCTCCCAGCGTCCTCGTGTATGACGTCAGGGTCCTCATGAGCTACCTCGTCCTCATGGGTGTCGCCCTGGCGGTCCTCACCTCCCTTGCCTTCGCGGGACCGTATTATTCATTCGCCGCCCTGCTGCTCCTTGTCCCGGCATGGCTGATGGTCCGGAGAGGGATGGCCCGCTGGGACGCAGCGGAACAGGCAGGGTTCTGACCCGGACGACCTATTTGCCAGGGAAACTCCCTGGTCCTGTTCTCCGGACAGTCCCACGGTGCAGCCTGCCTGCCAAAGACTTGATGTGTTCCTGCAAGAAACAAGAGAATATATGCCGTTTTGTCGCAACTGCGGTGAAGAACTGTTTAATAACCCGAATTTCTGCCCCGGGTGCGGGACACCCCGGACCTCACGGCCACCTCCGCCAACGACACCTGCTGCACCACCTGTCGGGAACTATAGTCCACCGGCCGGGGCAGCCACCCCGGGGGCACTCTGGGCTTCATCCAATGAACGCGTCCTGTCGGTTGTCCCGAACCTGATGAAGCAGAAAAATCTCGTAAAAACCGATTTTTTCAACATCGTGATCACCAGCAGGCGTCTTGTCTGCGTCGATGTGAACGGCCTGGTGTCCTCGGGTGTGGAGGAGGCAGGAAAGAAAGCAAAGGCTGAGAACAAGGGCTTTTTCGCACGGTACCAGGCGAAGATGAGCATGATCTGGGTCTGTAACTTTTCCGAGCAACTCGGGAGGATGGACCCTGACGAGGCCCTGGCGAAAAACCCCGGAAGTTTCGCCATTCCTCTCGAAGATCTCAGGTCGCTGTCGGTGTCCAGCGTCACCCACGAGACCGGTGATGACTGTGAGTGGAACACCGAGTCCTGGGAGGTCCGCCTTGACACGGGGCAGGGAAAGCATGTGTTTCCAACCCGGGGGGACCCCCGGAGTTTTCTCCAGGTGCCTGATGTCGTTCGCCTGCTTGGAAACCGGCTGGTCATTTCATCTTAAGAACCCCGGCTCTCATCCTCCCCTTTTTTCCGTCATGGCGGCCAGTCGTTTCGATGCTTCTCATTTCCGGGGCGGCCTTTTCGCACGGGATGGTGCGGGGCTCCCTTTCTCCGCAACCGTTAAACAACTGGCTGGAAGAATGTAACAGGATGAAGCGGCTCACGGTCCTGCACTCGAACGACATGCATGGTGACTTCCTGGCAGAAGTACGGGGTGAATCCGGGGTCCTTACCGGGGGCCTGGCACTGTTATCAGGGTACCTCAACAAGGTCAGGGGTGAAGAGGAGAACGTCCTCTTTGTTATCGCCGGAGACATGGTGCAGGGGTCCCTCATCGACTCCGAGTACAAGGGGATATCGACCATCGAGATCATGAACTACCTGGCACCGGACGTGGCGACGCTTGGGAACCACGAGCTTGACTACGGGCTCCGGCACCTCCTGTTTCTCGAAAAGATGGCGATGTTCCCTATCGTCAATGCCAACCTGTACATCAGGAAATACCACAAGCGCCTGATGACCCCCCATATCGTACTCCGGAAGGCAGGCATGAACATCCTCTTCATCGGTATCATCACCGAGAAGGTGATGGACTCCATCGCCCGGGACTCCGAGATAGGGACCTTCATCTCCCTCGAGGAGGCAAGTCAGGAAATCGGCAGGATATGCGACACGTACCGGAACGACGACATCGACCTGACCATTCTTTTGACCCACATCGGTATCAGCTCCGACTGCGAACTCGCCGCGATGCTTGACCCGGTCTTCGGCGTGGACCTCATCATCGGCGGGCATTCCCACACGGTGCTCGAACGGCCGGTTGTCGAAAACAATATCCTCATTGCCCAGGCCGGGGTGGGCACCGACCAGGTGGGCCGGTTCGATATCATGGTCGACGAGGCTACCAACAAGGTTGCAGAGTACCGGTGGCAGCTCATCCCGGTTTCAGAGGAGAGTGCACCTGCGGACCAGAACCTCCTTGCCTATATCGACTCCTTCAGGGAGGTCGTCGACCGGAAGTACAACACCCTGATCTGCCGGTTCCAGACACCTCTCCAGCACCAGAGCAGGGAGGTCGAGACCCCGCTTGGAAACCTCGCCGCCGATATCTACCGCGAGGTAGCCCAGTGTGACGTCATGCTGGCCGGTTCAGGCTCCATCCGCCAGAAGGAGCTCGGGCCGGCGGTCACCCTCGGGCAGCTCAGGGCCTGTTTCCCCCTCGATGACCCGATCAAGCGGTTTACCGTGACGGGAGACCAGCTCCGGCGTATCTTCACACATATCATGCGGCCCGAAAACCGTACCGGGGAGGGGGAGTGCTACCAGGTCAGCACCGGTGTCAGGGCGGTCTATAACGACAAGACCCGGACACTCGAGTCGCTGACCCTGAACGGCAGACCGGTTGATGATGCAGGGACCTATACGATCGCACTACTGGGCTACCATGTCGACAACTGCACGAAAAACCTCGACATCACGCTCGAGGACTTAAAGCGCCTGTCAGGGTCGAAGACAATCGCGAAGTCGGCCGTGGGGGTGCTCGAGGAGTATCTGAAGGCCCACCAGAACCTGGGGAGCCGGGTGGAGGGGAGGCTGGTGTATATATGAAAACCAATCTCAAAATGCAAAAAAAGGTCAAACAATGGAAAATGGCCTAAAAACGTCTGTTGGGACGAATTTATTAGGGATTCGAACGAATAGCATAGGGAACCCCCGTAGTGTAGCGGTCAATCATGCAGGACTTTGGATCCGGCGACACCGGTTCGAATCCGGTCGGGGGTATCATTGTTTTCTCCTTTTATAACTTTAAAAGAGTCCGATGATGTTTGAATGAGTTTAAACTCACAGAATTCTGATTCATTAACATTATGGGAACTATTCCCTATTTGGACAGGTTTAAACTTGTTGGGGTCTGGAATAACGGCGAATCCACCATTTATTTTGTAAATGGTAACGGGCTTACCGATTAAGTGCTGATTATAATCCGCATGGAAACCGCACTGTGGGGGCGATAAAATCCCTCTTTGAATGTATCGGTTTATACTCCGTCTTTTCCACCAATTCCATCCATGTGAGCTCAGATCATGCGCGTATACTGGTTTTGTTGGGGGTAGTGTGTGACACTGTATCCCGCAATGAAATCCTTAACGTGGTGGGAAGGACCAGCCCCTCTTCAACACCATGTT
>CAZGXZ010000198.1:0-3681 GCA_964530035.1 uncultured Methanoregulaceae archaeon | reverse complement strand
ATCCTGAAGAGGGCCAGGAAACCGGAAGCATTCCCCCTTCTGGACGCACAGGGAGGATTGAACCATCTTTTATCCCCGGTGCAGATTATAACCAGGAGTTATGGGAGAGCCTTTCGTACTTCGACGATAGTTTTGGGGAAGACTGTATAGAGGAGCTGAATGGGCCCTCCGGCGGAAGGAATTCGCAGCACTTCGCTGAAAAACGGTATGAACAGGGGGAAACGGCCCTTACCCGCGAGGCAGAGCTTTACCTGAGCTCGCTGCGGCAGAGGACGAGAAGTGAATGGGAAACACTTGAGGAAAAGGCAGAGCGGATCCGGACCATTGCCCTCCTTGAGACCCATTCGGTCGGGCAGGACGATTATACGCTGTACCAGCGTTTCTACCAGCCTGTGGCAGGGCTGATCGGTGTTGCACGCAAGAATATCCAACAAGCCCTCCAGAAGAACAGACCTACCCATGACCTCACCGAACTCATCACGGGGGACGATATCGACGAGGAAAACCTCGCCGCCGTCAGGACTACGATGAGGATCTTCAAAGACACCGGGAAACAGCCTGACAAGACCCGCTGGAACCTCTCTCTTCTCATCGATGCAAGCAGCAGCATGCATGATGAGACCGTCGCGAAGAAGCTCGAGGCCACCATACAGTGTGCGCTCCTCTTCGGTGAGGCTGTGAACCGTATTTCAGGGATATCCTTTGAGATTGCAGCATTTGCTGACGTAGAGTACATCCCACTCAAACGCTACCAGGATGGCTGGAGCATCCACCAGGGTTGCTACCTTATCCGGCAGGTCATCCAGGCGTCGGGGGGCACGAACGATGTGGGGGCGGTGGGTAGCGCACTTGAGAGGATGAACCGTCTCAGGTCGGATGCAGGAACGAACCGCATGATATTTGTCATATCGGACGGGCAGTCTGGTGTCGGGGGACGGGACCCGCTGAGAGAAGTATTCTCGCTGAACCGTGAGACAAGAATTTTCGGCTGGGGGATCGGACCGGATATGGAGGAGATCGAGGAGACTTACCGCCCCTATGGGACATGGGTCCCGGATATTGCAGATCTCCCCCGCTCCATGGGCGAGGTCCTCAGGAGGGAGCTCTCACACCCTGCCCTTACTGCATGGAAGAAAGATCATACGACACGTGGACAAGACCAGGAAACGGAGGAAGATAAGAAAATATGTTCGAATTAAAAGATTTAGGTCCCCTCACGGTGGCAGGTACAAGAAAGGGGTGCCGTGTACCTGTCGCATCGCATCTCAGTATCGGTGGCGTTACCTTTGCAGCGCCGGAAGACCCGCGACTCATTTTAGTACCTGCGAACATCCTTTCCCTGCAGCAGATGTGGGATGCACTCCGGATGCCTTCAAGGAATAACCTGCTGGTTACCGGTGAATCCGGTTCAGGAAAGACTTCCTTTGTCAGATATCTTGGAAGGGTGTACCAGGAAACTCTTTTCAGGAAAGCCCTGGAGGAACAGGATCCCGCTGTCGCCGCACATATCAATTCACGGGCGTCGTCCTTCCAGGCGAGGGTGCTGACATTCCATGAAAACATACGGCGTTCGGATATCACCGAACGGCGGCACTATGGGGAAAGCGGGGAGGAAAAGACGGGTTGGACGATGAGCGACGTGATGGACGGCATGGTCGCGGGTGACTGGAACGTCCTCTCGGAGATTAACCGGACGGGAGAGGACGTCCAGGCCGAGTTCAACGAGCCCTTGGAGAACAAGGCAAAAACACTCCACCAGCGGGTCATCCACGGGCATCCTGACAGCCGTTTCATCGCCACTGTGAACCCGGTGAAAGGTGAAGGGAGGGGCATCTATGAGGGCCGGGTGATGAGCGGCGAGTTCATGAACCGTTTTACAAACAAGGTCCACCTGAAGTACCTCCCCCCGGACCAGGAGTTCGAGGTGCTGAAGGATTACGGAAAAGACGTTGATGACCGTATCATTGACCGTCTTGTCGTTCTTGCAAATGACATCAGGAGGGATTATGGCGAGGAACATGGCGTAGTACCGTTTCCTGTAACGACCCGGGCCCTTATCAGGATGGTCCGCCACCTCGAGGTTTTTCCCAGGGACGCGGACATGATACGTTCACTTTTCTGGCGAAAGGCCTACTGGCTGGATGAGCGGATCCATCCTCCCATTGCCAAGAAACTGGTTGAAGATCTCCTCGACCTCCACGATATTGCGGACTCCCCCCGCCCTGCCAGGGTAGGGTCGCAGACAGTCCAGAAATCAGGGAAGGACACCCCCTGTCTCCAGATAGGGGACGTTACTCATCCTGTCGGCCCGGGAGGCCCGTATGTACCTGACACGGTAATCGAGGAAGTACCTCAGAACCTCGCAGACCTGGAATGGATCCTCAAGGACATTGTCCTGCAGGAAAATATCCTTCTTATCGGGGAAGCAGGGGTTGGGAAAAACAAGCTGGAAAGTTATCTCTCCCACCTGCTCAACTGGAATCTACTGGTCATCGGGATGAGTGGCGAGACGAAAGTGTCCGACCTCCTTACCTACCGTAGTTTTGGTGAGGAGGAGGAGGGTAAAACGGGTGATACGGCCACCCTCGGGCTCCAGGCCCTCACCGATGCGGACCACCGGTGGATAATCGTTCTTGACGAGGCGAACAAGGCAAATCCAGGGGTCCTTGTATCCTTCAACGACCTCCTGCAGGACCGTCTCGTCCGGCTCCCACGGGGCAGGGAAGCAGTGGTCCGGGCGGCCATCTGTGTGAATATCAACCCGAACCGTCCCCCGTATGAGGTGAATGATTTCTCCTTCGAATTTATGGACCGCTTCTCCATCCACACCATCGTGCATCTCCCTGCCGACCAGGCCGTCAGGGTCCTTCATAAAAAATACCCTCAGGCAGATGTAGATTTCATCAGGGATGTCGTCTCCGGGTATTACACCCTTCATCCTCTCTACAGCGGAGGGGTTCTGTTCGAACCCATTACGATGAGAAACGAGGAGGCGGCGATAGAACGAGGCCTGCAATATCCTGAAACGGCATGCAACCTTATCGACCTGATCTGTTCCGGATACAGCCCCCGCGACATCAGGGAACAGAATGCGATCCGGAGCACACTGCAGTCCAGGGGATTCGACAGGAGTGTCGTTTCATCAGCAGTTGGGCTTTCCCGGTTCCGCGAATCATGGGATGCTGATAAAAAAAACGGTGAAAAGGCACTCGCCCTGGCAAAGACCTACCATGCTATTGGCAAGCCATCGGCGGCAAGGGAGATATTGAATGCAATGCTCTCTGTTCACCCTGGGTGGGACTGGGTCTATCACCTGACGAGTGCCGGGATGCTCATGGATAATTGCCGGACAGAAGATGCACTCAGGGACCTGTCAGCCGGTTTTAGCCGGGGGTCAACATTGTGCATGCAGAACCGGGAAAAATACCAGGTCTTGTGTGCGGAATTACTTGCCCGGGAAAATGTCCCCTCCATATCCCTTGAAGTCCTGAACATGAAAACCAGTAACCCGGGGCTGGTGTGCAATGATAAAGCGGTGCCCTCCGGGTCGGTGCTTCACAGGGTCTCGGGTGATTTCCACCGTGTCCACACCGATTGTGAACACGACCTAGCCGTGTATGAGATGATCCCCCGGGTCGGCCAGGATGGGTTCGCCGACCATGCCGAGGTGGAGGAGGCGGC
>CAZGXZ010000197.1:0-3727 GCA_964530035.1 uncultured Methanoregulaceae archaeon | reverse complement strand
AGGAAGGACAGGAACCAGGTCTCGATGATACCTCCGGTCATGGGGATGTCAGCAGAGGTTGTCGAGGATGCCTTTCAGGGTGGTCTCATACCGTGCGCCGTCTCCGATATATGACGCCTTCTTATTGCAGATGACAATCGTGACCGGAAGCTTGATGACCGCCCTGTTCCCGAAAACCTCGATGAGGTCATTGGACAGGTCAGCGGGTGCGGCGGCAAACAGGCCGGTAAAACCATTCTTGTCTGCATGCTTCCTGATCGCATCCGCGTCCTCTCTCGGGTCAATATCGATCGCGAGGACAGTGTAGGCATCGGGATTATGTGCCTGCATCTTCGTTGACTCATCGAGCTGTATGGTACATGTCGGGCACCACACGGCAAAGGTATGGATAACGACCGGTTTCCCCTCTTTCACGAGGTCCTGAATGGTAAACTGCCGGCCTGTCACGACATCGGTCAGCATGATGGTGGTCCAGTCGTCCAAGGCCGGCCCGCTAGTGTTCGTATCAGGTCCAGGTGACACGGCCTGTGGCCCGGTGCTGTTTCCCGCCTGTGTTGTGATGCAGCCCGCGAGCAGGGCCACGGTGAGCACCAGGCCAAGTGCGATGATCCATGGAAACCGGGTACATGCCATTACTCAAATTTTCGTTTCCAGTCAGAAAGCCTTATCGGATGAAGTATTCTTTCCAGGCGGGTCCGAACCCCCTCCTGAATATCGGCGGTTCAGAAATCCATCCTGCATCAGGCTGGCTGGTGGATTAAGCCGCCAGCCGTGCCTGTTGATTCAAAGGCTGGAAGGAATCC
Organism: uncultured Methanoregulaceae archaeon; assembly: GCA_964530035.1. Taxonomy (GTDB): domain Archaea; phylum Halobacteriota; class Methanomicrobia; order Methanomicrobiales; family Methanospirillaceae; genus KLAP105. The sequence goes on along the minus strand of CAZGXZ010000197.1, from coordinate 2,924 downwards.
AAAGAAACCGGGTCATCTACCCTGCCGATGGAAAAGCTTAGGCCTCCTGCTATCAAACTGTACGGCGGCAGCCATTCCAGAGAACCCTGGCAGCCTGCCTGGTTTACTTACGATGCCTGTTATTCCCACCCGGTGTGATTCGATCCGCCATGTTGGCTGTGCCGTTTCCGGTGCCCTGTCGGTTACGACCGCGGTCGAGGGGTCATTCTCCCTCGTTCATGGCCCGGACGGGTGCAGCCACCAGTTCATCTCGCTTCTCCACTCGCTCCAGATGGACCAGGGGCGCCCCGGGATCCCGCGGGTCGGTTCATCAAGGCTTACTGAGCGGGAGATTATATTTGGGGGCATCCCTGCTCTTTCACAGGCACTCCGGTCAGTCTCCCGCCACAACCCGTCCGTGATATTCATTATCAGCAGTTGTATCGCAGAGACTATAGGTGACGATATCAGCGAGGTTGTAGGGGATGATCCTCCGGTCCCGGTCATCCTGATCCCCATAGGAGGATTCATCGGGGGAGGCTTCGAATCTGGGGTGAATGAAGCACTGGTGAGACTTGCCGCCACTGCGCCAGCTCCCGGGGAGAAATCAGGAGTTGCGGTCGTCGGGGAAAAAAACCTTGAATTCGATGCCGATGCCCAGTACCTCGAAGTGAAACGGCTGCTGTCACTGCTTGGGCAGCCGGTTACCGTCCGTTTCGTCAGGTCCATGCCCTATGCAGGCCTCAAGGACCTTGCTTCGGCACGACTTGCGGTTCTGAGGGATTCTTCTGTCCACGACGCCGGGAAGTACCTCGCTGATACCTTCATGATCCCCACCCTTCCAGCATTTCCAACCGGTCTTTTAGGAACGAGGACCTTTCTTGAAAAGGCAGGAAGCCTCCTTGGTGTTGACGGAGAAGCGGCCGCAGAGAAGGAGTATGACCTCCAGCAGGAGATGCTTGCATCATTCAGGTCTCTGAAAGGGAAAATGGGGAGATTTGGTTTGTTACGTCCTGATGCCCTGGCATTTGCGACAGAGATCGCCGGTTCCGCTGGTATCTGGATAGGTGAGGACGGCCCCGTCCTTCCTGTTCCCGACCCTCTCCCTGCCGGGACAGCAGGAGCCAGGCGTGTCCTTGCCCAGTGGAGGCGGATTCTATGACGCCTGCCTGCCCGGGACCCGTCTGGCCGTGCGCCATGACCGGTGCCGTTGCCTTTCTCTCTGGTTTCAAGGGCCTGGCCATAGTTATCCATGGTTCGAGCGGGTGCTTTTACTACCCTGCATCCCTCGTCGGGGGAGACCTCCACGGGACGCTGCTTTTAAGCGAGGAAGTGGTCTTCGGCGGCACAGACCGTTTATGCGAGGTCGTGGGTCCCCTGTCCGCCACGCATGGGGCAGTCGCCGTTGTCCAGACCTGTGCACCTGCGGTGTCAGGTGAAGACCCTGCCATGCTGCAGGGCGCTGACATCATTATTGTTGACTCCCCGGGGTTTACCGGAGGTTTCGATGCCGGTTTCCGGAAGGCGCAGGAGACCCTCCGCCCGCTTTTCAACGAACCCTGCCAGGGGGTCACCATCGACGGTCTCAACCCTGCGGACCCGTTTTACCGCGGAAACCTTCTTGAAGCAGGGAGGACCCTGGAAATTGCAGGTATTCCCGTTTGCAGCGCGGTCAGCTCATGCCGGTTTGCGACATCCATGCCTGCAGGAAAGTGCGGGGTTACGGTCAACCCCGACCTTGCATCAGGGATAGGCCAGCCATGCGGCTCGCTCCTTGGGTTACAGGCGATACGGGAAACCATGGCAGTACTATCCGAACATTTCCCCTGTGCAGACCCGGCGCCGGTCCTCGATGAGGTGGAAACCGCTTCCGCACGTATTACAGCAGCCTGTGACAAGTACCTCCGCCGGTATGACCCTCCGGTCACGGCGGTTTTTGGTACGGCTGGATACGCAGCTTTCACCTCCACGATGCTATCCACCTTCCTTGACGCCGAGATTGCCTTCATCGGTCTCCGCGAGGAACCGGTCAGCCCGTTCCAGGGAAATGCCAGGACCCTCACGGATCTCGAGGAGATTTCCCGGGTGATTCGGGAGCTGTCTCCTGACCTCGTACTGGGATCATCATACGAACGGGCCGCTGCTCCCGGGTCGGCATTCGTCGGGCTGACCTTTCCGCAGAGGGGGCGGGTCATGATCGGATCCCGGGCCCTTGCCGGGACCGAGGGAGCACTGAGGTTCATGGACGAGGTCCTGAATGCCTGCATGGACCATTGCAGAAAAAATCACGGTTTATCCTGAGTAATTCCCATTTCTCTATACTTTCACACCACGCTTATCGACGGCTTATATAGGGTACCCTGAAATGTCTGTATAGAACAGGAAAAGGGGTGACACGATGAGAAAAGCGGGATTCATCCAGCACGCACGGACCTATACCATCGATGACGACGGCAGACCCAATGCTACTATCGAACTCTCCATCCGGGGCTACCGTTATGGAATACGGGTCGATGATATCCGTGCCGCCCTGGATATCGGTCTCACAGCCAGAGTTGAAAGGATCCGCCAGAACTGGCAGCCATACTTTGCAGGAGTTGCCGGGACCGCCCAGCGTTCAAGGTCGGGCAGGGCGCTCAACATCGAGATGTCCGGAGGCGCCCGGTTTACCGTTTCCCTTGATGCGGTACGAGCGGTCCTTGCGCGGAGCGAGGTATTTGCTGCCGTTGCCGAGATCCCGGGCTTCGCACCGTCACCCCACCCGGTTGCAGCCGGCCAGAGGAACCTCCAGCAGAACCTGTTCGCCTTTTCTTGATGAGGGCCGGCACCCACTTACACCCTTTCAGGCTTGTGGCTCCTTCGGTTTCTGGGGATTTTTACGGAAATATCTCCTGTAGACCAGGTACCCAATCCCTCCGATGATGATGAACGGGAGGAAGATGAAC
>CAZGXZ010000196.1:0-3818 GCA_964530035.1 uncultured Methanoregulaceae archaeon | reverse complement strand
CGCCAGGGGAGAGTTGCACGGATGAAAAGACGAGCTGGCCCCCACGGGCGACCATCATCTGGGTCATCTCGTAGACGAACATCTGCATGTGCTGTTTGATCCCTTCGTACTCCATTCCCTCAAAAAACGGTGCCATGAAGGTGAGGAAATTGTAGTATCCCTGCCCTCCGGCAAAGTTCGTCTGCGCCGAACCGAGCGCCTTGACGGCGTGGAGGACCGCGACCTCGGCACGTTTTGCAGGGCCGGCGACCGAGGCCTTGGTCCCGTTCCCATCCGGCATCAGTCCGTAGTAGAGGAAGTAACGGAGGTCCCAGTCCTGACAGTTGTGCACCACGAGGCCATCCGATGCAAGGTAGCAATGTTGTTCTTCGGACCCGTTTCCGTCCAGGAAAATGTCATAGACAAACTTTCCCGATGGTTCCGCAGGTTCGACCGCCGTAACCACCTCGTTGTGCGGCTTCCTGTTGATGCCATGGACCTCTGAGAGGAACCTGTCGACCTGGTCCTGGCGTTCATCTAGGAACCGTGCGAATTGGGCGAAACGACTGACCGAATCGTATCCCGTCACCTGCAACCGGTAAAGGGTGGTCCTCTCCACGTCGCTGTATAACTCCACGATATGGGCTGGGATCGAAAGCGACTCAAGGAGAAGGGACAGTTCCTGGCGGAGCGACGAAGATACGGTCGTGTAGTTGACGATGCAGTCCGATTTCTCCGGGCGGTAACAGACCGAACCGTCCCCGGTGAAAAGGGCGGACAGGAACTCTTTCAGCAGGTCGTCGCCGAGGTGCCATACGATCCAGGGAAGGCGTTTTTCCTTCGATCCTTCGGGTATCCGGAGGACGTACCTGAAGAGGAGCCAGGCGAGTTTTCCCCCGAAATAGACCTGCATCGCCCTGGGGCGCTCGGTCGGGACACCGTAAATCGTTGTCTTGTCAGGGGAACCGCCGGTCCTGGTCGCATAGGTGTTCAGAGCAGAGGAAGCCCATTCCATGATCGCTCCGGACTGGTGGTTCTCGGTAATGGCCAGGTTGTACGAGGAGCGTGTAACTGATACGTTGTAATTTCCTTCTGATACGAAAAATCCGAGGAGACGTATGAGTTCGCGGGTGATGGGGAGGTCTGCGGGGAGGTCATGTCCGCTTCCCGCGACGCCGACGGTCGCCCCGCAGTAATAGCTCACCTGCAGGGTGTCGCAGAGCCTAGCAAAGGTTTTTACGGGCATGATACCCCGTGACAACCACTGCCTTTCAAGACAGCAGCCACAGGCTGAGGCCAGATCGTCGTGGGAAAGGCCACGGTCCTCAAGGTCCTTCAGCAGCCCGCCCAGGTCCCGGACGTAGACATTATCGAGGAGGTCACCGGGAACTGAGGCCACCAATTCCCGTACGAGGTCGAGGGAACCGACCTCGTACCCCCGCAGGGCGAACGCCCCTCCTGCATACCCGTCCAGGACATCCTCCTGCTTCACGTCGCCGGCAGGGATGACCATCCTCTTCCCCTGCCTTGTGATCGGGACCCGGTGGTCCCTCGTTACCAGGAGGGACTTCCCGGTGGACGACCTGACTTTGAGCATTTCGCCCTGCTCCACCTTTCTCCTGGTAATCTTCGTTACCTTCCGGAGGCCTGAAGGGGTGAAGGCACGAAGGCCGGGCGGTACGTGCAGGTCGTCATGGTAGGCGAGCTGGTCGGGACGCAGGGCCACCACGCGGTCCTGTTCGTAGAAAGGGATGACGGTGGAGCCGTCAAGGCAGAAGGGCCTGGTACCAAAGTACTCGAGGTCATGGATGTGGATGTCACCGAAGAGGTGCCGGTCGGCAAGGCCCGGGGGCAGCTGGAGAAGGTACTGCTCCTTGCTGATCTTGTCGGCCTTTTTCTTGTGTGAGGTCTCGGCATTTTCCTGGAGATTGGCGTTGTCGTGGGACTCGAAGCCCCTTCCGACATCGATGAGGTGGGCGTCGTAGACCGGTGTCCCGACCCTGGTGCACACATTCCTGTACTGGACAAGTCCCCGCTCAAGGAGTGTCATGTTCACGATCTCCCTGATGAGCGGGCCGGAAAGGGAGTCCAGGTTCAGCTGGAGGAGCCGGTTCTCCACCGCCCGGGCGATGTCCTCGGCGGTTTCCTGGTCCGCACCCTTCTCTGCATAGAAGGTCTCAACGAGCCGGGTCTCCTCGATAATCTGTTTTATAATACGTTTCCTGTCCCACTCGACGATGTGGCCGTCGGTTGTCCTGACCGGCGGGAGGATGGGTATGTATATGCCGTCGAGCGTAGCCTGCTTTGCTTCCCGGGAAGTCTTAGGCACCTTTTATCAGCCCCTCGACAGCCTCGGGGACGACCGCCCCTCCCCTGAAGAGCTGCTTGGAGGTGAGAAACACCGTGTCACGCTGAAGTACCGGTGCCTCGCGGGCAAACACTCCGTTCACCCTGAGATCGGTGAGGGACTCCACCGAGGACATGTCACGTTCATCATAGGGAATAGCCCGGCTTTTAAGAAAATCCTTGAGCAGTTCGCAGTTCGGGCAGTTCCCAAGGGTGTAGACGACAAGCGATGGAGATGACACGGTTGTATAACCACCTTTGACTGTACTGGCACCGCCTGCAAAATAATTCTCACTCTCGCGACCAATTGTGGCATCCCTCAGAATCAACCGGACGATACCGGTACGTACGTATGTGCATTCGTCATGCCGGAAGGGTGACCGATGGCCTGATGAGCGTAAAAGACCTAAAGATTACTGATTCAGAGTCATGGTCCGCCTGTTTACCGCTCTTGACCTCTCCGCTGAAATACGGGAGGGTATCGGTCGTATCGCCCCGGCACTGGAAAAAAGCCGTGCGCGGCTCACGCCTGTCGATCCCGCCGGCGCCCATATCACCCTCGTTTTCATCGGCGAGGTCCCTGAGGAACGGGTAGGTCCTGTCGAAGACGCCCTTGCCGACATCAGGGCGGAGCCCTTTTCAGTCACCGTTGCCGGAGTATCAGGGAACAATCCGAAACGACCGCGGGTTGTGTGGGCAAACGTGAAGGACAACGGTGAGTGTGCTGCGGTCCAGGCCCGTGTGGCTGACGTCCTATCACGTTTCGGAGTGGAAAAGGAGGACCGCCCCTACACACCTCATGTCACCATTGCGAGGGTGAAGGAATTTGATCCCTCCCTCCTCCCGAGGATCGCCGAGGTGTCCGGCACGGTCTTTGGTTCCTGCAGGATCACGGGGTTCACCCTTAAAAAATCCGTGCTCGGTCCTGGTGGCGCGCGGTACGAGGACCTGATGGGGGTTTCCTTCTGAACAGGACACCCCTCGAGGAACAGGTCCTCGAAACGATCAGGCCGACATCATCCGAACTTGAACGTACCTATGGCCTTGCCCGCGAGATCATCGGTGCGGTGAACGAAAGCGGCATAGCCGAGGGGATGATGGTCGGGTCGGTCGCCCGGCGCACCTGCATCCGGGGGGACCAGGACCTTGACATCTTCATGCTCTTTCCGCCGACCCGCTCGCGTGAGGACCTCGAGGAAAAAGGTATCGAGCTTGCCCGGCAGATTGCAGAGCGGTTTTCAGCACCCTCCCGCGAGAAGTATGCCGAGCACCCGTACCTGAATGCCACGGTCCGGGGGGTTGACGTTGACCTCGTCCCCTGCTTCAAGGTCGCCGATCCCTCGGGGATCATCTCCGCGGTTGACAGGACCCCGTTTCACACAAGGTACGTCTCCGAAAGGATAGGGCCCCTGACCGATGACGTGCTCCTTGCCAAGCAGTTCGCCAAGGCAGGCGGGGTGTACGGGTCTGACCAGATGACCGAGGGGTTCTCG
>CAZGXZ010000195.1:0-3828 GCA_964530035.1 uncultured Methanoregulaceae archaeon | reverse complement strand
CGCATCGGCAAAGGCGTATATCTCCGAGAAATCAGCCCCCGGGTGGGTGGCCGCCGCCGCCACCTTCTGGTAGGTACGGAGGTCGAGCACGACATCCCCGCAGGCAAAAATCCGCTGGGGAAACTCGCGGTGGCGGTTGAGCGCCAGTGTCTCGATGAGCAGCGGGACCAGGTCTGTCCGCACGATGGTATGGTCCTCGCTGATCGGGTGGAGCAGGTGAAGGACCCCTGTGCTGGCCTCCCGCTGCATCATTCCGTACATTGTCCGTTCGTTCGTAAGCGAAAAGGGCATGACCTCGATGTACTGGAGCCCGACGGCAGTTTCGCGGGCGAGCCGCCCGATGCGCGAGACCGGGTGTTCCTGGCCGACCGTGAACGTCGGCGGGATCTCGGCTTCGAAGTTCCTGTACCCATAAGCGATGGCGACGTCCTCGAAGATGTCCCAGTCGTGCATGATGTCGGCCCTGAAGCAGGGCACCTGCACCCTGACCGTGTCACTGCCGCCGGGAATGGCGCCGAACCGCATCTTCCTGATAAGTCCGGCCAGGGAGCCGGCAGTGAGGGATATCCCCAGGAGTTTTTCACATGCGGAAACTGAAACAACCCGCTCCGAGGGGGCGAGTGTCGGGGTCGGGGTGCCGTCGATATCCACGCTTTCTATCCTGGCCCCTCCTTCGGCCATGGCGGAGCAGATGATGGCCACGGTCAGGTCGACGGCACGACGGTCCGTGCCGGTGACATCGAGCAGGAGGTCGGTCGTCCTCCCGGTCACCCGGGTCAGCTCGCCGTTGATGATCGGCGGGAACGAAAGGACCTGCCCGAGGGAGTCCTCGATCAAAGGCATACGGTCGAAACGTTCCACGATCTTTGCAAATGCCCTCCCCTTCGGGTGGTCGGTGAGGATGCGGTCAAGCGTCATCTCCACGTCAAAGTCAAGCGGGACGAATGAGCGGTCCCGCGGGGCGGCGAGGTACCGGAAGGGAGGCCTGATGTGGGTGAGGTCATGGACCCCGATGGCCACCTTGGACCTCCCTCTCCCAAGGACCCAGTGAAGGGACTCCTGGAGGCCCATGAGGGTCACGATCGACTCCTCGTCAAATTTCACGCCGCGGATCACCGCTGATCCCAGGAAGGGACGGATTTCCGCGAGCCCCGGGTCGACCGAGAACCCGATGCCCGACGGGGTCACGGGGTACTCCGGCAGTCCTTCTTCGATCCCGAGGATACCCCGCATTGCCCGTGCGACCCCCTCGACCGAGTAGAGGTCGGGGCGTGAAGGGAAGAACTCGATATCACAGTGGTCTGGGAGGATCCTCTCGATATCAGACCCTATCATGGGGAGGTGCTCAATGATTTCCTCGTGGGAACGACCGACAAGCCGTTCCAGGTACTTGTACGGGAGACTGACGATCGGCATCTCACCTGGCCTCCCGGGGTGCAGACGGCCCGGCACGGTTCGCCGGGGCCTTTCGTATCCAGTCGATATCGCTTTCGTACAGCATCCGCAAGTCCTTCAGGCCCATCCGCAGGCTCGCCACCCGGGACACCCCGAGGCCCCAGGCGAGCACGGGCGTGGTGATCCCCCAGGGAGCGGTGACCTCCTCGCGGAAGACCCCGGCGCCGCCGAGCTCGACCCAGCCGAGACCGTCCACGTAGACCTCCGGTTCGACCGAGGGTTCGGTGTACGGGAAGTACCCGGGCCGGAACCTGACCTCGGAGAACCCCATCTTGTTGTAAAAGACCCGGAGAAAACCAAGCAGGTTCCGGAACGTCACTCCCGTATCCATGACGATCCCCTCGAGCTGTTCGAACTCCGGGAGGTGTGTCGGGTCGATCGCCTCGCGCCGGTACACCCTTCCGATGCAGAAAGCCTTGACCGGGGGCTGCCGGTTCCGGGCGAGGTGCTGGATGGAGAGACAGGTGGTGTGGGTACGGAGAACGCACTGTTCAGCTTTTTCCTCCTTCCAGGTACCTCCCCAGCCGGTGGAATGGGTGTCCCCGCCCGTTTCGTGCATGGTTTTCACCCGGTCATACCCATCAGGCAGCCCGACCCGCGGTTCCAGGTAGAAGGTGTCCTGCATCTCCCGTGCGGGGTGGTCCTGCGGCTGGAACAGGGCGTCGAAGTTCCAGAACACGCTCTGCACGACCCCGCCATACATCTCGGTAAACCCGAGTTCTATCAGTACCTGCCGCATCTCATCGATCAGGCGCTGGTACGGGTGTATCTTTCCGGGATAGACGACTCTCGGCAGCGTCCCCACGTTATATTTGCGAAGTGAAACGTTTTTCCAGCCGCCTGATGCGATCTGCTCACTGGTAAGGGTCCCGACTTCCTGCCGTACCTCAAGACCGGCCCTGCATTCCGCGACCCCGGCAGGGGTGATCCTGACCTTGAAACCAAGTTCTTCCGTATCGGTCGCAAGGCCGCGTTTTATCAGGTCGGATACGCCCTGGCCCCCTGCCACCACGTTTCTCAGCGCGGCCTCGTCCGGGCCTTCCGGAGAGGTGCCGGTCTTGGTCACGAGGCCGTCCTTAATCGTGACCCAGCCCTTCCTGCGCAGCCACCCGATCCCGATCCGTGCAAGCGGGTGCCGGTTCAGCTCGGCCATCTGGACCGATCCCTCGAACGAAGAGAGGATCTGCCGTTCAGGAAGGCCTTTTTCACGATATTCCTCCCCTTCCGGGGTGAGTGCATACGTGTGCCGGGCTTCCTGTCGTACCTCGGCGTACCCGCGGCCTGATAAGAGGTGGGAGTACTGGACAACCGCCTCGCCATTCGTCCCGAGCTCTTTGGCCAGCTCTTCAGGTTCCCTCCATTCCCCGTGCCGTTCCTGGTAAAGCGCTGCAAGGAGTCTTTTTTCATTGTATGTCAGATCCATCTCTCTCCTCCACGAGGTGCTCAACCTCGTCCATCCGTTCCTTAAAGTCCCTGATGAAGGCAAGGACCCTCTCCGCCGTTTCCTTCTTGCACTGCCCGCACATGATCTCACCGGATACGCACCGCCAGCGTATGTCGGAGAGCTCGGCATCGTCGGTGACCATGTGGAAGAGGTTGAGGAGGTACACGGGGCACGTATCGGCCTCTCCCCCGAGTTCCTTCTGTTCGGCAAGCGTCGGCCTCCCGCCGGTAAGGGCCGACATCACCTTCTTCCTGATCGCAGCCTCCGTCTCTGAGAACCCGATGATGCTCTCCGGGACGCTCGACGACATCTTTCCACCGGTCAGTCCCGGAATGAACCTGTGGTACGTGGATGAAGGGGTATAAAAGGCAAAACCACCGAAGGAACGCTCGATCTCCCGCACCTTTTCACTGATGACTCCATAGGGGATGCCCCTGATATCGACATGGCCCGAGTACTTCCTGCTCCCTGAGAACGCCCGGTGGACCGCTGAAAGAGCCTCTTCAGGCGCTTCCTTCGACCTGACACTGACGTACCCGTCCCGCTCCTCGACCGTGAACATCCGGAGCTTGTGGGCGACTCCCCGGGTCAGCCTGATGTGGGGGTCCTGGTCAATCCCGACCGGGACGAGGGTGGGGGCCGGCCCGCTGTCGACCTGGGGATACAGGATGTCGGCGACCTGGGTTATGACTGCTATCTGGTGTGCAAGGTCTGTTTCGGCTGAAAAACCGTATATTGCGACCATTTCCGACCAGTTCACCTTCGTCGACGCCTCGAAGGCAAGGTCATGGAGACGCCTGTTGCGGCTCTGGTAGTATGTTTTGCCGGAAAAACCAAGTGCGTACAGGCAGCGCAGGTATTCCCTGCCGTACGAAGCGCAGTCCTCCCAGGAGATGCCCCGGACGGCGTGGGCCTCCCGGTCCGCGATG
>CAZGXZ010000194.1:3412-3883 GCA_964530035.1 uncultured Methanoregulaceae archaeon | reverse complement strand
TGCCGCCTGCTCACGGGCAGGTCTTTTCTCAGACTGGCACCAGGCGAGGTTTGCCACCGCCGGGAGAACAGACAGAGGTGTACATGCCCGTGGACAGATAGCCGCCTTCACAACTCGCTATCAACACAGGGCGGTTGAGGCCATCAACTGGCAGCTCCCCCCGGACATATGGTGCACCGGGTATGCGGTCGTCGATGATGATTTTCATCCCAGGTACCGGGCTGCAGCCCGGACATACCGCTATTATGTGCCCGGCTCACCGGCCGACCCGGAACGCATGGCCCGTGCGGCCCGCCTGTTTGAAGGTGAGCACGATTTTTCCGCGTTCTGCAAACCCGCGGGAAAGGACCCGGTTCGTTCCGTCCGGTCGGCCAGAGTCTTCCAGGAAGGAAGGTTCAGTTGCATCGAGGTAACCGCCCGTTCATTTCTCTGGCACATGGTGCGCTCCATGGCAGCGGCACTGGTAGCTGC
>CAZGXZ010000194.1:0-3402 GCA_964530035.1 uncultured Methanoregulaceae archaeon | reverse complement strand
TGGGGTGAGGAGGATATCACCAGGCGGCTTTCAGGAGAGGACACCCGTCATGTCCCGCCTGCCGCCCCGGAAGGCCTGGTGCTCTGGGATGTAGAGTGTGGTTTAAACTTTATTACTATGCCTCCAGATGACAGGACTTCCATGTTTCTCCGTGATGGAGCCAGCTACCATACGCTCATGGCCACAATCATGGGAATCCTGTCACCGGCCCCCTGCCGGGAGGTACCTCCTCTGGGAGATGCGCCCAGATGACGGATCAAGAGGGTTTTTACTGTGACCGGTGTGGAAAGTGCTGCGCAGGTCTCGGTGGGACCATATCTGTCCTTGACAGCCCTTCCCCCGGGGTATACCGGTGCAGAAACAGGGTCACCGGTGAGTGCTGGACCGCCCGCGGGATGGCCTCGGTACAAACAGGACGGCCGGGGTGTCCTTTCTTCAGACAGTCTGCCCTTGGGTCTCCAGGGATGTGCATGATCTACAATGACCGGCCTTTGGTGTGCCGGCAGTTCAGGTGTTATGACCTCGCGGTCATCGGGGATGATGGGAGGATTGTCGCAAGGGTAAAGGGGACTGCGCTGACCACGAAGGATAAGGCGATCCGGGAACTGTTCGAATCGCTGGCAGCTCCAACAGGCCCTGAATCAAGAATCAAATGGCTTGCTGACCTCCGCGCCCTGCTTGCAGCACAGGGCTTCCGGGTGGTCATGTAACCAGGATGGAAGTCCTCGTGTCCGGGGATATCTGTCCTGTTTTGACCCATAAAAGGAACTTTCCGTTTCCGAACCGTTATGAGTGATGATGGACAACCTGATCGGCTGATACTGAGATGACAGAGATCCCCACCCAGGAATTTTTGAGAAAATGTTCAACGGCGTGCGCCGGTTGCGGAGCGGTGCTCGGGCTCCGGTATGTCCTCAAGGCGGCCGGGCCGGACACGGTCCTTGTTGTGCCCGCCTGCTGTACAAGCGTGATGCAGGGAATCTACCCGAACACCGCGTTCGGTGTCCCTGTCTTCAATGTTGCATTCGCATCGGCTGCGGCAACGGCTTCCGGCATGTCGGCGGCGTTTCGCTCAATGGGCAGAAAGACGAACGTCATCGCCTATGGGGGCGACGGGGGGACGGTCGATATAGGGATACAGGCCCTTTCAGGTGCCCTTGAGCGTGAGACCGATTTCCTGTACATCTGCTACGACAACGAAGCCTATGGTAACACCGGGATGCAAAGGTCAGGATCCACCCCCCGGGGGGCGAGGACTACCACGACACCCGGTGGAAAGATCCATTCGAAGAAAGATCTCGACAGGATTGTAGCTGCACACAATATCCCGTACATGGCTACGGCATGCAGCGCTTACCCGCAGGACCTGTTCAAGAAGGTCAGAAAGGCCCTCTCGGTCAGGGGTCCGACATTCATCCACATCCTCGCCCCATGTCCTCCAGGATGGCGGTATTCCTCGGAGAAGACGGTCGAAATGGGTAAACTGGCGGTAAAAACCGGGATCTGGGTCCTGTATGAACGGGAGTACGACAATCTTTCCATCAGTGCCGCTTCAAAGGCGGCCAGGAAGAAACCGCTGGCACTTGAGGAGTACCTGAAGCCCCAGGGCAGGTTCAAGGGCCTCGACGAGGCCGCCCTGGCTGAACTCAGGCGGTCCATGGAACGGAACTGGAGAAAACTGGAGCAGGAGGTTGCAGGGCCATGCTGACGATTGCAACAGGCAACAAGGCCGTAGCCGCCGCCGTCAAGGAGGCGAAGCCTTCAGTCGTGGCAGCCTACCCGATTACCCCCCAGACCGAGATAGTCGAGACCATCGCCGATTACGTGGACGCAGGGGGACTGTCAGCGGCATATATCCCTGTTGAAAGTGAGCATTCGGCGATGGCTGCCTGTATCGGTGCGAGTATCACCGGTGTGAGGACCTTTACGGCCACAAGCTCCCACGGCCTCCTCTACATGCATGAGATGGTAAACTGGGCCGCAGCAGCCAGGCTGCCTATCGTTATGGCAAATGTAAACCGTGCCCTCGGGCCTGGCTGGAACATCTGGGCCGAACACACGGACTCTCTCCAGGAGCGGGACACGGGATGGCTCCAGGTGTATGTCAGCACCGTCCAGGAGGCTTTTGATGCCACCCTGATGGCGTTCAGGATCGCCGAGGACAACAGGGTGCTCCTCCCGGTCATGGTGAACCTCGACGGGTTTACCCTGTCACATACCTTCCAGTCCCTTGAAACCGTCACACCGGGTGATTATCTCCCACCAATATCACTCCCACACGCCATCGACGTGGAGAATCCCTGCGGGTACGGCCCCATGACCGGTCCGGACGATTATTTCAGGTTCCGGTGGGATATCGAGCGCTCCATCCGGGACTCGGAAGCCGTGATTGACGAGGCCCAGCGAATGTTCGCAGAACGATTCAACCGTGCGTATGGCATGACTGAGGAGTACCGGTGCGAGGACGCCGACGTGCTGGTCATTGCCATGGGGACGCTTGGCAAGGAGGCTGAGGTCGCGGTCGATGTACTGAGAAAAGAAGGTGTTAAAGCCGGGTCACTCCGTATCAGATGGTTCAGGCCGTTCCCCGACCTTGACATCAGGGGGAGGGACGTCGTCGTCATCGACAGGGACTATTCCTTTGGTTTCGGGGGGATCCTTGCTGATTCCATCAGGGCCAGGCACTCCTGCAACATCTCCAGCGTAATCGCGGGTCTTGGCGGCCAGGAGGTCACATACAACGATATCGCTGCATTCGTCCGTGACAGAAGACCAGGTACTGAACACTGGTTCGGGGTGAAGGCCTGATGTACGAGATACGCATCCACTCCCGTGGAGGTCAGGGCGGGGTGACCGCCGCACGTCTGATAGCCCTTGCCGCGTTCCGTGACGGCAAGTATGCGACAGCATTCCCCTTTTACGGGGCTGAACGCCGTGGTGCGCCCGTTGTCTCTTTCGTCAGGATAGATGACCTGCCGATCAAGATTTACAGCCAGATCGCGAGTCCCGACCTCGTGGTTGTCCTTGACAGCAGCGTGATGGACTCAGTGGACGTCCTTCACGGCCTGAAGCCTGATGGTTCGGTGTTTCTCAACGCAGCCTGTTCAGAACCTGTCGGGGGCCACAAGACCTACCATGTGGACCTGACCGGCATCGCCCTCCGAAACAGCCTGGTCGTGGCCGGGAGCCCAATCCTGAACACACCGGTCCTGGGTGCCCTCGCAAAGATGGGGGTTATCACTGTGGAGTCCGCGAAAAAGGCGATATCAGAGATGTTTCCCGACGAAAGGAACACGCGTGCTGCGGAAGAAGCATTCAAGGAGCTGGCATTATGAGGGAAAGACTTGCAATGGCCCGGCCGGTCCATGGAGCCGCCGGGAAGACCGGTTCCTGGAGGGTCTT
>CAZGXZ010000193.1:1876-3885 GCA_964530035.1 uncultured Methanoregulaceae archaeon | reverse complement strand
CGATGAATGATTTAGTCTGCCAGGCGGACGGATCGCCATGGAGGTACACCTTTCCGCAGCCCAGGCCGTTGACCCCGATGGCGACAGGCCTGCTGCCCTCAGGCTGGATTACCGGTGTATACTGGGAGTTCTTCGGCGAGGTGAAGGTCATGGTGTCAGCCCTGACAAGGGGTGTCACTGATGAGGGAACGATTGAGAGCCCGTGGAAATACGCGAAGGTGTCCGGTTTCATATCAGGTTTGAGTCCGTCGGCAGGAAGCCAGATGTCAGGGGGTTTACCTGCAAAGACCTGGGTCTTTTCGTTGTCCGAGTCCATGAGGTCGAGAACCTGGCCCTGGACATTTCCTTCGGTAAACCTCCCCTTGACATGGATGCCTTCCAGGAGGTCATTTGTGACAAGGGCAGAGGCATAGGTTGTTTTCATGTCGCTTGCAAAGCTGGTCTGGTCCTTGCCCCCCATGAACTGCTGGGCCATGACGAGCAGCGTGTTCCCCCGGAGGACAAAACAGGCAATGGCATCTTTCTCAGTCTGGGAGAAGTAGACAGGGCCCGCCTTGCCTGAATCGGGCTGTGCCACGATGAAGAGGTCTGCACCGAGGAGGTCCTGGGGGGTTACAGGGTTTTTCGTTATGACCGATACCGTGTAACCCCTTGCCCGCATGTCCTTTGCCCAGTCCTGCCAGTCAAAGAGGCGATTGTTCGAGGAACGGTCAAGGTTGGGCGACACCGCACCGTCAAGGGTTATGCGCTCGGCATGTCCCAGATCGACCATTATCCGGGTTTTTTTAACCGGTTTGGAGTCCTTTACACACCAGGTCTCGTTCCAGGGACAGGGGGTTTTCAGGGGATCCCAGGAAAGAGTGGCCGTATCTGACAGAGTGTTTGCTTCAACAAGCTTGAACGGGGCTGCAAAAGCCAGGGTATCTTCGCCGAAGAAGCCGGCAGAAACAGGACCAGCAGCAAAAACAGCAAGTATCGTAGTTATCAGAGCGATACCTGTTAGAACGCGATTCATAAAAGCCAAAGCGAATCCTTCCTCAATGCGGCTTATTTCACAATTAATTAACAATTTGCCCGGCAAAGATGAGAGATAGTAAAGTCAACCGGCAACGGTATCTCTTGTAATGGGTAATGAAACCGGAATTTTGTACTGTTGGGTAAGTGTTCCAGATGAAACCTGTTGAAGCACTATGGTTCATCCCGATATACAGGCATGAACCACTAGTCCTCCTTACCACTCTCACGTATCTTTCCGACCTCTCCCTGGATCAGGAAGTGAATAACGAAGCCTTCGATTCTTTTCCAGTCTTCCGTTGTGCAGACCCTGGAAGAGGGTTTGGATAGGGCATTTTTGAAAGATGTCAGGGGTCCCTGTTCGATTCCGTGGTATGACAGGGCCTGTACCGGTTGGTTCCTGGAAATTGAAGGAATGAAGTCCCCCTTCATCATCCTCATATGCTCAAAACGCCCAGTACACCGTGGATATGCTGTATGATCACTGCCCCGGGGCATTAAACCTGAAAACCCCGACCCTGAAAATAAAGAAGTGCCCGGAATGCGGTGAAGAGGTGGAGGTCTTCTCGACGGATGTCAAGGTCGCATGCCCGGGGTGCGGGACGGAGATCTACAACGACGACCTTACCTGCGCACAGTGGTGCAAGCATGCACGCGAGTGTCTTGGCGAGGAGCTCTACAACCGCCTGACTGCAGGGAAGGCCGGGGACACGGCACCCTCATCCGGACCGGAATAAGGACAGCCGCAGTCTAACTCCAGAGCCGCTCCTCCTGCTCCGTTTCCGGCGTATCGGGTTCGGCGAGCCGGTCAGGGAACGGGGCGAAGAAGGTCTGGTTGGCCAGGGTTGTCGTCCCGAACCTGATGATCCAGGCTTTGAGGATGTTTTTCAGGTATACCGCAGGGATCCGGCCTTCACGGTACCGGTCCAGTTCAGAAAGGAAGTACTGCTTTTCCGCCGCTGAAAGCCCGCCGGAAACGTGTCCGAATGCGTGCT
>CAZGXZ010000193.1:0-1866 GCA_964530035.1 uncultured Methanoregulaceae archaeon | reverse complement strand
AGCCCTTCGTATCCCATAACCGCCGTGACGATGTCTGAGCCCGGGTCCCTGGCGACGACCCGCCCCATCTCCCGGGTGGCCTCCTGGCTGTGGGCCATCAGGAGGAGCTTGTTTTCCGTATGAAACCGGATGAGCCTCCCGGCAGATGGCTGGGACCTGACCTTTCGCCAGTCAGCGAGCGTGAAGACCCGGGTGAGGAAGTGTTCAAGGATCCGGGGCTCGCGGAGACGGCCATCGTCCTCAGCAGGGAGAAGGGGAAAGCGTCCGAGGACGGCACGTCCGAAAAAGCCTGCTCCCTTTGCGATCGGGACCCGGGAGTCAGGGGATGGGTAGACCTTGACGTCGTACAGCCCCGAGCTCGGGGACTTGTTCTTGAGGATGAAGCCATCGACTTCCCCGATCTCGTCGAGGAACCCGGAACAGAATGCGGTCATCTCTCCGGTGACATCCCGCCCCGTTGCCGGCTGGATGAGGTGGTCGGCCCCGTCCGTCCTGATGATTCGGACCGGTTTTCTCGGGATGCCGAGTCCGATGCCGACCTCGGGGCATACCGGGACGAAATCAACGAACTCCCCGAGCCTTCGGACGACCGGGCTTTTCACCACCGCCCCGTCGTAGCGGCAGGGGCAGATCTCGATGCATTTGCTAAGAACTATCCTGGGCCGGTTAAATGTCCGTGTCCGTAGTTCCTGGATCATACCTTCTCTTCAGGAGTATACCCCTCACCGTGAATAGGTTGCGCAGCATATCCGGGAACCGGGGAGTCCGCCGGTCTGGTGCACCACATGAGGCACGGTGGTTCACCTGTCATGCAAGGCTCCCTCGGTAACCGACACCTGGTCAGAACAGTCCCACTATCCTGGCTGCCCAGTACAGGCAGAAGGAGATGGCAAGGGCGGCCGGGATGGTAATGATCCAGGCACCGATGATCTCCCTGACCATCGTCCAGTTCACCGCCTGCCACCCCCGCGTGACCCCGGCACCGACGATGGATCCGCTGATGACATGGGTCGAGGAGACAGGAATACCTGAAAACGTCATGAGGGTGAGGACGCCGGCCCCTGATGTCGAAGCGGCGAAGCCCTGGTAAGGGCGGATCTTGGTGATCTTCCGGGCGACGACATCGATCACCGACCATCCACCGAGCGCCGTGCCGAACGCGATGGCGGCCGCAGACGAGACAGTTACCCAGAGAGGCACGGAAAAGGATGCAAGCACCCCTTCCGCGACCAGCAGGGCGGTGATCACCCCCACTGCGTGCTGCCCGTCGTTCGAGCCGTGACCGATCGCCTGCCATGCGTTTGCCACGACCTGGAGGGGCTGGAATATCCGCTTCATGCGGTTCTGCCGCGAGTGCCTGAAGAGGTGCGAGATGATGATGTCAAAGAGGAAGGCTGTAAATGCTCCGAGCATCGGGGAGATGAAGATAAAGACGACGATGGCGAGGATGCCGTGGAGCACGAGGACCCCGGTGGCCATGGCCAGGGGTACGGCCAGGGTGATACCGCACAGGGCACCGAAGTACGCCGCCTTCAGTGGCGGGCCATGAAGGGGGACGGCTATTGCCACGAATGCCAACGCACCAGCGACTGCTCCGGTAAGCCCTACCATGATGAGGCCGATGACCGGTCCCCATCCCGGGCTTACGAGTGCCGATATCCCTACGGCGGCAACCCCGGCCCCCATCATCCCGCCAACCATCGCGTGGCTCGAGGAGACGGGAAAACCGAGGAACGTGGCAAGGAGGACGAGAATGATTGCCGAGATGATCGCCGTGACGAGGACCGGGGCGGTGAGGGCCGGGGATGTCAGGATCCCGGTCCCGATGGTCGTGGCTATCGCGGTCGTCAGGATGAACGGACCGAT
>CAZGXZ010000192.1:0-3953 GCA_964530035.1 uncultured Methanoregulaceae archaeon | reverse complement strand
AAACCGGCTCTGATAACATGGCGTTCCGTACGTTTTCCCTGACATTGAATACCCCCATCGGGATATAACCGCTCGTCGCCTCACGCAGTACAATCGCCCCGGCCTGGACCTGTTCCCGCGCCAGCGCCTCGAGGACGGCCATCCGGCAGGAATAGAAGCACCCTCCGACCGTCGAGTACCCCTTCTTGCCCTTCATCCCCTCGTGGTCGGCAAACACCAGCTCTTCATTTCCTTTCACATGAACGAACGCCTCCGCCCATTCGTACTGCCAGGGAGTGGGGATGAGGATGACGGCGTAGTGGTTGTGAAGGCTGGAAAACTCGTGGATACGGACCTCGTCGATGACCTCGTACTCCCGTACTTCTTCAAGGAGCCGGTTTCCGATTGTGCTGTCGGCGGCGGTGATGGACCACCTGGTCGGGACAAGCCTCCGCCGGCGACCGGTCCCCATCGTCCCTACGGAAAGGGCTTTCTGGATGCGTGAAAAAGCGACGCCTTTTGCATGGAGCGCCATCATCGCATCAGATGCGGCAAGGTCGGTGTCGTAGAAGACCCTCTCGAGGTCCCGGTCCCAGGGAGACGCCCCAATGTCAAGCGTCCGGATGGGGGCGCTCGGCCCGTGCGGGGTGTTTTCCTGGGAGAAGGAAAAGCCCTGGGGAGTATATCCAAACTCCACCCGGCTTTTCTTCGAGGTCCCGGAGAGTGCGATGTCCTGGAGGCTCTCGATGAACCGGCCCTCCGGGTGCACCGCGTTAACCGGGTGTTTTCCCCTCACGAGGGAAAGCCGGAAGCCCAGGATCTCCTCCTGGGTCCTCCTGGCAGGGAGCCAGCCCTCCGGAGTGTCCATAAACACCGTGTCCCCCTCGGTCGGGGCTATCATGGGCCCGGCCTGGACCTTCGGGTAGTTGTGGCTCCCAATGAAGACCGATGGCGGGCAGCTCCCCTCGAGGGAGGTCCCGACCCGGACCGACCGGAACGGGAGCGAAGAGGTGATCTGTCTCAGGTACGATGCCTTGCCAATCACTGGGGCAAAAGTCACCCTGGAGGCATAAAGAGGTGGGCCGTGCAGCGCGAAAGTGAAATGGTATGACGGTGCCGGACTTCCAGGATGTTTTTCATACCAGCCAAAAATCTCAATTTTAACGAATAATTCTTCCTTACCGGACATAATTGTCAGGTAATCTGCATGATTGGAGAAACAAGACCTGAAAATTTTCGAGACCTTTCAGAATAATTCAAAGATTGCGGATACCCGTAGTCACCTTTCCCGATATCCGATAAACATCAACCCATCAGTGGCGGTATACCCCCACACCCCCGAAAAGATACACCGCCGCCCCAGAAGGGTACCCCGGCGTCGATCTCACAGCCTTTCATGAATAGTTCTATCTGAAAAAAACCTCGCTGAAGAGTAACAACTACAAAATCAAACCACAAACCGGCCCAATAAACGAATCGCCAACGGCTTGCCACGGCTATCGTATGCAGGGGGTCTGGGGGGGCGACAGCCCCCCTGTCCTAATCCCTCTAATCCTCTGCCTGTTCGACTTTAAAACCAAAAAATAGGCTCTGGTGAAACACACATGAACGGGACTTCGCACCCGAACCATGAAAACTCCCATGCAAAATATCCATATTATGAGGCCATTTTTAGCATTATCATGGGAAATCCTATCAATGAAATTGTAGCTGATGGAGATCTCCCATAATGGGGAGAATAAAATTGAAGGTGTGAAGGATTTCAACAATGTCCCGGAAACCAGTTATCCGGCCATGACCCATGCATTCCACGAACAGGAAGTGAGCCGGGTTTGTCGCTGACCCCGATCCCAGAACTGATCTCAGAGAGACGGAAGGACCTCAAAGACCTCCGCGAGTACCCTGAGCACCGCCTGGCCGGGATCATCAAAGAAATTGGCTTTACCTGTACATCCTGCGCACAATGCTGCACACGGGCCTTCAACGACCATGTGTTCCTCCTGGACAGCGATGCGAAACGGATCCTGGAGATTGACCCTTCAGCCCTCGAACCCGCCCCGTATTACGAGTTCTGCGACAGGAACGGGACATTTTACGTCGCCGGGTATGCACTTCGGGCACAGGACGACGACGCGGGTTCCTGCTTTTTCCTTGATGCAGGGAGGTGCAGGATCTATCCTGACCGGCCGGCGATCTGCCGGGTCTACCCGTACATGATACACCGGGAGGCGGACGAGACCGGGTCAATGGACTGGCGGCAGTTTTCCGGTCTTGACCTGCACGGGGATTACCACGGGGATATCCCGGAGGAGGAGTGCCTTACAGCCGCCCGCGAGACCATAGCCTACGAGGAGGCGTTCCTTATGCAGGAGATCGCCTTTTTCGAATACATGGAACGATATTTCAGGGAGAACAGCCAAAAACACGTCCAGAAGAAATACGATGAGATGCTCCGCCGGTTTCATTCCGGGGAGGAGGTCCTCGTCATGGTATGGCACGACGGCGGCCTTGATCCAGTCCCTGTCCGCGGCACTCCTGCCGTAAAAAAGTCCTTACCATGAAAGGAAGCCGCTCCTGAAACAGAGGGAGGCCAGGACACGAATACCGATGAAAAATGTCATTTTTTTATGCCACCCGCACCGGTACGGGTAGGGAAACTGGCACCACCATTCCCTTTTTCCGTCCTGGAATCAGTCTCCCTGCTCACAGCCCGCGCCTCCTTCCATACGTGAGGGCACCTTCAACCGGGCATGCGTCAAGGCAGCGTCCGCAGAGGTAGCATTCGTTTCCTCTCCGTCCCTGGGCCATCTCTCCCGTGGGACAGGCTGCCTGGCACTTACCGCACCGGGTGCAGGCCGTTCCCTTTTTCAGCGAGAAACGGCTCACCCACGCGCCAAGCGACAGAAGGGCACCGAGCGGGCAGGCATACCTGCAGAACGGCCGGTAGAGGACAACGGACATGGCGAGGACCGCTATGAACAGGAAGAGGGGAAGCGTCAGCTCCGGTGAGACAAAGATACTCCGTGCCCCGCGGAGGAGGACCATGCTCGTCATCAGGTACTTCGCGGCAAAAAAGAAGGCGGCAAGGCAGAGGAGAGTTATCAGGACTCCCCGGAGGACCAGGAGAAGGTAGTTCTGTTTCAGGACGACTTTTTGGACCGGGAGATAATAGGGGATCTCCTGGACCGCGCCGAGCGGGCATCCGTACCCGCAGAACACCCTCCCGAATACGATAGTTATCGCCATGACGAGGGTGACAGCCAGGACGGCTGCAAGGAACGGGACGGACGACCCCGGGATCCGGTACACGAGCACCATGAACATGATGGGGGTCATCGGGGCCAGGAGGAAGAGGCCGGCAACAGAGATGACGGCAAGCAGCACGAGGCGGTACCCTTTCCGAAGATTTTTCCTGAAGAGAAGGAGCACCGCCACGGCCATCAGCCCGAAGGCAAGGGCAAGGCCTGTATAGCCCGGGACATCGACAAGGGTGACCATGGTTGTTCCTTTTCTTCCTGTATCTGCACCCTTATGGCGGGCTGCTCAGTCCGGGTGTACTATTCCATACGCAGGGCGTTATTTAGCGGTTACGGGTGGTTGATCATCAGGGAACGGAAGGCATTCTGATATAAAAAACAGCGGTTATCGGTGAAAAAGGGCTCTGTTGAGATCCTATGATTGGAATTACAGCTGATGGAGGTCACTTATAGCAGGGTAAAAAAAAATGAAGAGAGAAAAGATTTTAGCGGAACTAAAAATCTCATTTTTCACGAATAATTCTTCCTTGCCTGACATAATGAGCAGTTAATCTGCATGTTTAAAGAAATGGGATCTGAAATTTTTCAGGCGTTTTTGAATGCTTCCAGACCGTGCCAAATAACCGTAGCCTCTCGTTTCCTGATATCCTCTAACCATTACCTCTTCAGTGGGGGCATACCCCCACGCCCCCGAAGGGCGCCCCGGCGGCGGTCTCA
>CAZGXZ010000191.1:0-3993 GCA_964530035.1 uncultured Methanoregulaceae archaeon | reverse complement strand
CCCGGACGGAATCGGACAGCATGGGAAAGATCGAGGTCCCGGCTGACCATTACTGGGGCGCCCAGACCCAGCGTTCGCTGGTCCATTTCGACATCGGCGACGATGTCATGCCGTTGCAGGTGGTCAGGGCCTTCGGCGTCCTGAAAAAGGCCGCAGCCCTTGCAAATGTTGAGTTGTCCGTCATCCCCGGTGACAAGGGAAAGGTTATCGCCGCTGCAGCCGACGAGGTCATCTCCGGGAAACTGGATGCCGAATTCCCCCTCAGGGTCTGGCAGACCGGGAGCGGCACCCAGACCAACATGAATGCAAACGAGGTCATCGCGAACCGTGCGATTGAGATGGCCGGCGGGGTCATCGGCAGCAAGGTCCCGGTCCACCCGAACGACCATGTCAATGCGTCCCAGTCCTCGAACGATACCTTCCCGGCCGTCATGCACATCGCCGCCGTCCTTGCCATCGACGGCCAGCTCCTGCCGGCGGTCAGGGAGCTCCGTGATGGTCTCAATGAAAAATCGGTCGCTTTCGACCATATCGTGAAGATCGGGAGGACCCACCTCCAGGACGCTGTCCCGATGACGCTCGGCCAGGAGTTTTCAGGGTATGTCGCCCTCCTCGAGCATGGGATCCGCCAGGTCGAGTCCACCCTTCCCGGGCTGTACGACCTCGCCCTCGGGGGGACTGCGGTCGGGACCGGTTTAAACGCCCACCCTGATTTCGGCAGCCGTGCGGCCGCCCATATAGCGCTTATGACGGGGCACCCGTTCAGGGCGGCGAAAAATCCGTTTGCCGAGTTGTCAGCCCACGACGCCATCGTGATGACCAGCGGTGCCGTCAGGACGCTCGCCACCTCGCTTTTCAAAATTGCCAACGATATCCGATGGCTCGGGTCCGGGCCCCGGTGCGGGATAGGTGAGCTCCTCCTCCCCGAGAACGAGCCGGGCTCCTCGATCATGCCGGGAAAGGTAAACCCGACGCAGTGCGAAGCGATGACCATGGTCTGTGTCCAGGTCATCGGGAACGATACCGCGGTGGCCTTCGCAGGCACTCAGGGTAACTTCGAGCTGAACGTCTTCAAGCCGGTCATGATCTCCAACCTCCTCCATTCCATACGGATCCTCTCGGACTCCTGCCGTTCCTTCAACACATACCTGGTGCGTGACCTCAGGGCTGATGAAGGAAGGATCGGTGAATACCTCACGAAGTCCCTCATGCATGTCACCGCCCTGTCTCCGGTCATCGGGTACGACCGTGCGGCTGAGATCGCCCATACCGCCCATGTGAACGGGCTCACCCTCCGTGAAGCCTGCCTTCAGCTCGGGTACCTGACCGGCGAGGAGTTCGACCGGCACGTGAGGCCTGAAAAAATGGTCAGACCCTCAATGAAGGCCCAGAAAAAATAACTCCCGTTCCCCTGTCAGATACCGGCCATGAACCGTTGCTGATCGGGATCTCTCATTATCACCTTCCCCGATCTCTTCTCAACATCAACCCATCAGGGGGGCTTCGCCCCCGCACCCCCTTAAAGGCATGCTGCAGCCGCCCAGGGTGTATCCTGTCTTAACTTATTCTCACATTCTGTCCAGATATCTCACAAACAATCAGCCTTCAGTGGGGGCTTTACCCCCACACCCCCCGGACGATATGCCGCCGCCCCC
This sequence comes from uncultured Methanoregulaceae archaeon, assembly GCA_964530035.1. Taxonomy (GTDB): domain Archaea; phylum Halobacteriota; class Methanomicrobia; order Methanomicrobiales; family Methanospirillaceae; genus KLAP105. Next base: position 2,338 of record CAZGXZ010000191.1, on the reverse strand, counting down.
GAAGGGCGCCCCGGCGGCGGTCTCACGGCCCTTTAGTACGATTTCTAATCGAAAAAAAATCCCTTTGAGGACTGATTCTCTAAAAAACATACCACAATCATCCCTGGTCAAAGAATCGCCAACGGCTTGCCATGACTATCGTATGCAGGCGGTTGGGGGGCGGCAGCCCCCCGGTTCTCATTCCTCTCATCTTCTGCCTGCTCGAGGTGAAAACCAAAAAATCGACTCTGCTGGATCCTATGATCGGAATTACAGCTTATGGAGATCGCAATAACTGGGTGAATAAAAATGGAGATGTATGGTCCTGGTTCATCTGTCATGCCGGGGCGGATAATTTTGAATACCCCGGGTTCCTTCCTGGCATGGTCTTCACCGAATTCCTGCATTCCATTCATCCTCGTCCCGTTGTCATTCTTCCCCTGATGGGGGCCCTTCGGGACTGGCAGGCCGCTTCCTCCCCTGAAGGGGATCAGAAGGGGTGATAATTGCTTCGCGCTGGAAGAAAAATCGGCGTTATTGGAGGTGGAACCGGCATGCCGCGAGCACAAAGCTCATCCCCTCTGAAACATAGACACGAGCTATGAATAACCGCATCACGCCCGTACTGGTCCTCTGCCTTGTCACTGTCGTGATCGTCACGCCCGCGCTCGCCACCGTGTTCCAGAAAACGACGGGTTTAAGTCAGAAGTTCACCCCGGCCGGTATTAAAAGTCCTTCGTACAAGCCGTTCAACCTGTACCTCAAGGACCGGCAGAACCTGACAACCCCTGTTCCGTCGAAAACCCCCACACCCACGGCGACACCCGTGCGGAGCACGACCATCTACTACCGGGTCGGACCGCTTGGGACCGGGGTGGCACCCGACCCCTCGACCGACATGAGGATCATCCTCCAGATGCCGATGACGTCCATCCTCGTCGAGGAGGCGGTCGCGGTGTTGCCTGACGGACGGAGCATCACGTTCCCGAGGGGTTCCATGCTGGACCGCTCGGGCATACTGCACTACCCGTTTTCAGAACAGACCGTGACCATAACGGGAAAACCGTTCGTGTTCAAGGAAGGCATCCCGGCGAAATACCTGTCATTCCCATCACCGTCGTTCCCGACGACCACAACCTCCTCACAGCAGCCATGGACCTACGGGAGCAGCCAGGGATTCAATTTCTCGAACTGGCTCTCCCCCCTCAGTTCAAAGTCCTGGGAGCTCCCCCTGCTCCTCCCGGCACCCGGGGTATCGACCGGGGGAATATTCGGATAGGCTGGTGAGGACCAGCGTCGCCCTACGAGATTCTTTTTTTCACAATTGAGCATCCAAGGTGTCACAACCCGAAATGCTTTAATCCTGTGGTCCATATGGGGAAATGTGTGATCAACCATGACACTCTCCCGGTATGTCCTGGTCGTTTTCATCGCAACCATCATCCTTTCGGGTTTCATGGCGGTCGATGGGAGCGACCTCGTCGGTAAGTTCGGCGCCCGTGTCCCGGTATACAAGCCGCTTGGCCAGTATATACAGGACCGGCCTACTCAAGTGCCCATCCCAACCACCCCGGTGCCGGCCGTGAGCCCCACGGCTGTTCCCCAGGCCGCCGTTACAACAGTCTATTACATTCTCGGGTCCAAAGGGCTCATCCCGTCTTCAAACCCCTGGGACACGAGGGTCATCCTCGAGACCCCGAACGGCACGAGGTATGCCGACAAGGCGATAGCGGTGGGTCCGTCCGGGGAAGTTACCTACCTGACACAGGGCTCCCGGGTGAGGAGCGACGGCAGCATCATCGTGCCGTACATGCAGTTCCCCAGGCAGTTACCAAGTCAGAATGTCGTTTTCGTGGAAGGAATCCCGGATAAATACGCACCCTTCAATCCTTATACCAGTTTTAAAAATCCCTGGTATACCAATGAAACAGGCATTCCCATGACTCCCTTGTCCCCGTTCTCGCAACCGGCGCCGTACCAGACGGTCATGATACCCGGGGCGGAAGGGTTCTGGCCGGTTATGCTCTGGTAGGACGACTGGTCGGAATACCTGTCGGAAGGCGGATAAGTCGGAGGATAACGAGGAGAGCATCCGCTATATTTTACAAGATCCAGAAAAAGGCAAAGGAAATCGTCCGGTAGAGGAAACGAAGTAAGAGAAGAAGATGAAAGGGAGTATTAGCAGCGAATGGAAGTTCCCGAGGACTCGCGTACCTCAGTACAGAACCATACGTAAGAAGGCTTAACTGCTGGGTTCGGAAAGGGACCAGGTGTTACCCATCTGCTATGGCCGCTAATACTCCCCAAGCCAAGGTCCGGATTTGAACCGGAGTGTAGTTGATCTGCAGTCAACCGCGTA
>CAZGXZ010000190.1:0-4012 GCA_964530035.1 uncultured Methanoregulaceae archaeon | reverse complement strand
GGTCGAGGATACCGGAGTAATCACATCCGACTGGCGTTTTCTGCTGATTACGCCGGTTATATTCTTTGTCATCTTCTTCATCGCGTTTGCCGTGTTGATAACGGCATGGGTCCTGTCGGGGCGCGGGCTCGTCGGGAATGCATACAAGGCATACGGTCTTGTGGGAGTCGTCCTGGTCCTGATAACTGCAGGGTACCTGGCATATCTCGGGGTGACCCGCTTTCACCTTGACCTGGGTGTCCTTGCAGTCATCCTCTCCCTTGCGGTCATTACAACGGCGCTTGTATTTGTACTCATCAGGTACGGCCTCAAATGGACGTATGCCGCCGATCCCCTCTATCTCTCTCTCATCTTCGGTCACATGCTTGATGCCAGTGCAACATCCTACGGTATCGACATCCATCCCATGGCGTATGTTGAACAGCACGTCGTCGGGTCCAACCTGATCGCCCTTACCGGGACCGCCTTCTCGATGTTTCCCCTAAAACTCATTGTCCTGGTGCCTGGGATCTATATCCTCCAGATGTACAGGAAGGATGGATCATCCGACCTGTTCCACCTCATCGTCCTCGCGATGATCACCGTGGGCCTTGCACCCGGGGTCAGGGACATGGTCAGGATGGTGCTCTATGTATGACCGGGCCGGTCTGAAACCGCTCATCATTTCAGCAGCGGTCTTCCTCGTGTCCTGTCTGATAGGGGTTCTCGCGGCACGGGACAACCCCGAGATCGGAACGAACCTCCTTGCCCTTTTCAAGGATACGGTCGGCAGCGGGATGACTGACCGCCCCCCACTCGAGCTCGCGGCAATCCTGTTCATCAACAATCTCGGGGCCTGCGTCCTCCTTTTTATCGGGGGGGCCGCGTTCGGCACCCTGACAGTGTTCATCCTGTCTGTAAACGGCATCGTTATCGGTGCGATACTGGAAACTGCCCGCACCCTGAAGGGCATGACATTTGTCCTGGCAGCGATCATGCCTCACGGGATCGTCGAGATACCGGCCTTCATCCTGGCCGGCATGCTGGGTTTTCTCCTCACCCGCGGCCTGTTCCGCGAGATGACCTCCGGCGAGGACGCAGCAGCGGCAGCCCTCTCACATGCGAGAATTTTCATTATCCTGGTCATCCCGCTGGTGGCCGGTGCCGCGCTTATAGAGGCATTTATTACGCCTGAAATCATACGTCTGGTGATTTCCTCATAGATGCCTGTGTCCCTCCGGCTGATCCGCGACCGGCTGACATGAAGGAATTCTTCATACAACGGAGCCCTTTTTCATGGACGAAGAGAGCACCCTTCCCAATAAGAGCGACTTTTCCGGATGGTACAATGACCTGCTCTGGCGTGCAGAGGTCATGGATGTACGGTACCCGGTTAAAGGACTGTATGTCTGGTATCCGTTCGGGTTTTCCTTACGAAAAAATACGTATGCCATCCTCCGTGAGATCATGGACCGCGACCACCAGGAAACTCTTTTCCCACTGCTTATTCCTGAACCGGAGTTCATGAAGGAGGCAGAACACATCAAGGGCTTCGAGGATGAGGTTTACTGGGTAACCCATGGTGGGACGACGCCCCTCGAGGTACCCCTTGCACTCAGGCCCACGAGTGAAACCGCGATCTATCCGATGTATGCCCTTTGGATCCGGTCTCATGCTGACCTGCCGCTGCGGTTATACCAGATCGTCAATACCTTCCGGTACGAGACCAAGCACACGCGGCCTCTCATCAGGCTCCGTGAAATCACGTCCTTCAAGGAGGCCCACACCGTCCATGCCACCTGGGAGGACGCCGAGGACCAGGTGAGAGAAGCGGTACGCCTCTACCGGGAATTCTACGACCGGCTGTCTATCCCTGTCATCCTCTCCCGCAGGCCGGAATGGGACAAGTTCCCGGGAGCGGACTATACCCTCGCCGTAGACACAATAATGCCCGACGGAAGGACGCTGCAGATCGGTACGGTTCACCACCTGGGTGACCATTTTTCGAAGACCTTCGGCATCACCTACGAAGATGCCGTGGGGAACCAGCAATGTGCGTTCCAGACCTGTTATGGTATATCGGAACGCTCCATTGCAGCCATTATCAGCATCCACGGGGACGACCGCGGACTTGTACTCCCACCTGTCGTCGCCCCGGTCCAGGTCGTCATAGTGCCGATTACGATCGGAAAGCGAAAGGACGACGTTGCAGCCGCAGCGAAAAGAATTGATGGTGAATTGAAGGATGCCGGTTTCAGGGTCAAATGTGATGACCGTGCCCTCAGGCCGGGAGCGAAATATTATTACTGGGAACTGAGAGGAGTTCCCCTGAGACTCGAGATCGGCCCGAGAGACCTTGACGCCGGGGTCGTAACCGTGGTAACCCGTCTTGGAGAGAAGTCCACGATCCCCCTCGCCACATGTGCCCGGGATGTTGGCCTTGCCCTGGACAACCTCTCTCATGCACTTATGGCACGTGCAGGGGAAGCCCTGCAAAAAAGGCTGGTCATGTGCCGGGACATCCAATCCGCACGGGATGTCCTTGACCACGGTGTGGCCCTTGTCCACTGGTGCGGTGACCGGGGATGTGCGGATGAGATGGAAAAAGCCACCGATGCCTCGGTACTGGGAACCGGGGTCGATTCGCCGTATACGACCCGTTCCACCGGCCCCTGCATCGTTTGTGGAAAGGAAGGCGAATTAACTCTTGTCGGGCGTTCCTACTGAGCGGCAGCGGGGACAGGTATAATAAAACCTGACGTCCGGGGATGTCAGGTCTCCTGCAACCCATTTTCGTGCACCGGTGATGAACAGGGAACTGCAGTCCTGGCACTTCTTGACCATGATCCTGTCGGTTGGCTTCTGCGGAATTTCCAGGTCAAAATGGGTGCTCTTTTCCCCAGCCTGGGGTGATTTTTCGCATGCCGCAACCAGTTCAAGGATTCTGAGCGGCGGCACACCAAGTTCTCCGAAACGCCGGAACAGGGCGTAGCTGAAGACCAGCCAGGAAAGGTCGGCCCTTCCGAGCATTTCATCGTACTCGTCGCAGGAGTCTTCATTTTCCTCAAGGGAATATCCACAGAGGGGACATCGGCCCCGTATAAGCTCCTCGAGGTACACCTCTTCGTGGCAGCTCGGACAGGTGGTATGGGGGGAAAGCATCCGTGAAGTCATGGCTTTATCGTGAACAGGGGGTGGTCAGCGTATCAATCAGTTTCCCTATGGCGGTTCCTGCCATTCCGGGCTGTTTATGAAACCTGATAATCAATTGAACCATAAACGACATATAGGTATCGAACGAGGCTTTTTTGGCCGGATAGACAGGCTGGGCCGGAGACGCCTGATGTACGAAGATCTCCGGGCGTGAATAGAAAAGAGCCATTTCTTGGTATTTCCCAGGTGCTGCTCCGGTACAGGACTCATGGCATCACTACGATTATCCTTTATTCTGCGGGGTAATTCCTGATTGGCTGTATTGTTGCCTTTGGTGGATAAAAAAGGGCGGGGAGTTACCCTGTGGGCACGTGTGCTCCGCACCTCCCGGGAGAGAACGGTTTGCAGAATATCATTGGGAGTCCCTCCTTTACTATATTCTTGAAATAAACTATATTGGTATATAGTGTTTTGAAAGGGCTCAATTCTCTGATCGATACAGGGAAGACGGAATCTGATCTGGTAAAATGATAATCAGGACAAAATTTACCCATTTTTTATGACAAATTATTTATACCTTTTACCCGTTACACTATACTATTTATCATCAATGGGTGTGCTTATGAAGGGTCAATTCGTCAGACTTATGAGTCTCCTGGTGCTGTCATGCGCCATGGTATCCGCAGTATCCGCGGTAACCATCACAACTCATCCCGAAAGGATGTACAAGGGAGACTATTTGTACATGGATATTGTCGGCTTGCAGAACGGTCAGAACTTCACCTTTGTGATCGATTCCACCTTTGCAACCATGAAGAACACATCGTTCACGTATGACACGATGAACTTCACCATGCCGTTCTCGCTTGATTCTGGGGTA
>CAZGXZ010000189.1:0-4070 GCA_964530035.1 uncultured Methanoregulaceae archaeon | reverse complement strand
ATGGGGCCTCTTAACGGAAAAAGAGGAGTCCCAACCGCCGCCACTGAATGCTCTACGGGAGACCCTTGTAGGAGAACGACTTTGAAAAGACTTTTACTCCACCCGTACCGGATCCGATCCTGACAGAGAGCGGGGCAGTGCGGTTCGCAAACTGGGTAGTGTCAGGCTGCTGGAGCTTTGTTTTTACTGATGTATTGGTCTTCAGCTGCTGCGGGACAGTTCCGGTTACCAGGCCCTTGAACGCACCAGACCCGCCGGCCACGACATACGCCTTGTCGGTGTATGCTTTTTGCGAGGAAAGGGCCTCGTTTGTCCTGGGGAGGTCAGCGGTGACGTACCCGGCAATAAGGAGCACTACAATGGCTGATACCACGAGGACCCGCGTCATATTCATGGCTATCAGGTCGGTGTCCATCGTTTATCAGGTTTCCAGTCGGTCCTGGTCCGGTTTCCGGGATAAATAGGAGGGAGGTCTTCCCTCACATGAACGAGTTGAACGACGTGGAGCCCGAGTAGGTGCCTGCACTGCTCATCATGGACCCGCTCTGGATCCCGAGGCCGCCGCTTTTGAAAGAGGAACCACTGACAAGGCTGGCCCCGAAGCCCGATGAGGTCCCGGTATTTCCACCGGAAACGGTGGTTCCCATCGTGAGGGATGTCCCGCCTGTCTTGACCCCAAGGCTGCTGGTCAACAGGGGTGTCCCTGACTGTGAAGAACTCCCTCCCGTTGTAGAGCTCCCCCCGGCTTTTTTATACTGGCTGCAGTCCACCGGGTATTCCTTCCCGGTCTGGAGCTTGTAGAACTTGGCGCTGTTCAGGCACTTCTCGTACGGGTCGATGGGTTTTCCCACGAGGAACTGTGACGAGGTGTACGTGATGACCTGGGACGGGGCGGTTGGCGTGGCAACGGGTGTGACTGCAGGTGTTGCCGAAGGAGTCACGAGCGCTTTTGGTTTGTTTTTTATATTATTAGGAAAGAAAAGCGGGTCTCCGGGTTTTGCAAACTTCACTACTTCTGTACTTTTCAGGCCTGTGACGGGTGCTGCCTGTCCAGTGGACCCGGCTGATACCAGTACCGCTGCGGACGCGATACCTACAACGAGGACTGCCAGGATAACTCCGAGAATACATATTCGCCGCATGGTGATTTCCCCCCTGCTTATTGAAAACTATCCCCGGAGCATGATAAACCTGATCCCGGGTTCATTACCTGGATGAAACCCGCGAGGTCTTCTGCCCCGCATATGCCCGGGAAAACGGTTAAAATCGCAGAAAATGGTCTGAAGGAATCAAGGAAAGAGATAAGTGCACAGAAGACCTATATAGCATAACTGCGGTCCGGAATCAGGAGGTGACGGGGCGCACCATCCAAGGAGTGGGAATACTGATCAGGGACAGGATAAACCCCGGTGGGGAGACCGGGGAGAACGGGGAGATTATCCGGGTCCGCCTGCCCAACAAGCGGAACCGTGAGATGTTCGGCTATGCCGAGCTGATGATGGGTGCAAACCATATCCGGGTGAAATGCGTTGACGGAACAACGCGGCTCGGGAGAATAAAAGGCAAGATAAAAAAGAAAGTGTGGATACGTGAAGGCGATATCCTGATCGTCATCCCGTGGTCGTTCCAGGACGACAAGGCGGACATTGTGTACCGATATACAAGTCCCCAGGTCGACTGGCTCAAAAAAAGCGGCTACCTGTAACTCTTTTTGTTCCGGTTCCCCTACGTACCGTCCGGCACTGATCAACCTTTTCACGTGCACCTCCGCAGGTATCAGGCGTGGCTTACCCTGAATTCAGCCTGCACCAGGACCTGGTTTTTCCCGGGGCCTTTGTTCCCTGCTGAATGGCTTCAGCCCGTTCTGCCTGTTAAAAGTGGTTTTGTCATGAGCTGGTAACGCGGCATTGCCCGTAGCTCCAGGAGAAGTATGTGGTATCAGGGGTTTTTGATAGCCGTTGAGCCTGTTGCATTTCAAAAGACTGAATACCTACAAAGGTGGTTTATTGTACAGATGCAGGGACCCCGGAAGATACGGCTTCTTTTTTGGCGTTCTCCACCGGGGACCCTGGAACAAGGGGATCGTATCCCTGTTTTTTCCTGCCTCCTCGCTGCTGTGTTCCTGCTCCTCCTTCTTTCCACAATGTGCAACCCCTGTTCTGCATCTTCCCCGGGCCCTGATGGCATGGACAGGCCGATGGTCTACCTCCTGTATGCATCGGCAGGGACAATGCCCCAGCTCCTTGAAGTGGGGCAGATAGATGCGTTCCTCGTATGGGAACCCATCGTTGCCTCGACCCAGCTGTCTGGGATCGGAAAGATGATCGCGACGCCGTCCGACCTGCCACCGGAAGGGGAATGGGAGAACGCGGCATCCTGCGTTCTTGTCCTGGATGATGATACTGTCCGGGAACACACGGACATTGCCGGGCTCCTCTCCGCCCTGACGACAGCTGCAACCTCCCGGATTTACGACGACCCGGAGAATGCAGAGAACATCACCGCCCGGTGGGTGTATGGAACAGGCCAAATCCTCACACCGCGGGGGACGGTCGACCCGCTTGCCGTGGAAAACCTGTCCTTCCAGAACATCGTGTTCACCGCCAATGCAACCCTCCCTTCATCCGGGATTATCACGGGTGTCATCGGAGCCCCGTCCGGCGATGATGTCAACGCCACGTACTATATGGACGAGTCAGTATCACAGCTCGGCTTTCGCTATCTCAACGAGTCATATACTCCTGGCAACCAGTCCAGGATCCCTGTCTTGAACATCGGGTACCTCCCGTCGAGCGACAACTTCGCGCCGTTGTATGTCATGGTCATGGACTCGCAGTATTTCTGCGAACGGTACGGTTTCTGCCTTGTCCCAAATGATAACCGGACGACCCGGCCGTACCAGTGCACCCTGATGTCGGGGTCAACGCCCGTGGCACGGGTCAACCTTGTCCCCGGCCAGTCCGGAGGAGGGCTCATGACGACCCTGGGACAGGAGGCCCTCGATGGGGTGTATGTCGGATCGATTCCTGCTATGATGCAAATCGGGCTTGGAAACCCTGCGTCGGTCATCCAGTCGATTAACAGCGGGGGTTCGGGACTGGTGGTCCGGGAGTCCATGCCCTGCAACAACTGGACCTGTTTCACGCGGGCGGCCAGGGAACGCTCCTCGCGGGGAAACCCGCTTGTGGTTGCAACAGTCCAGAGTTCCATCCAGGAGGACATGATCCGGGGGGCGCTTGCAAGTGAGAATATTACGGTGGTGATGTATGGGACTGACGTTGAACTCGCGTATAATTGATGGTGCAAAAGGCCTCCTGGTCATCGTGCTCGTACTTGTTGTATGGGACGTGGCAGCACTGGTCATCCAGAACAACTATATCCTGCCCCGGCTTGGAGAGATCCTCGATGTCCTGCTCCACCCGGCAGAACCGCTCCTCGGCGGGCAGTCGCTTATCGGGAACACGCTGGCAAGCCTCAGGGAGGTCCTGACCGGTTTTTGCTGTGCAGCGGCCGCCGGAGTCGCCGCAGGCCTTCTCATCGGGGCGTCCAAGGAGGCGAATGCCTATTTCAACCCCCTGATCCAGGTCCTCAGGCCGGTCCCGCCAATCGCCTGGATGCCGTTTGCCATTGCCTGGTTCGGGATAGGGTTCCGTTCCGTGATATTCATCATATTCATGGGGGCCTTCTTCCCTATCCTCATCAATACGGTCGAGGGTGTCCATGGTGTCCGCCGCAGCTGGATCGATGTCGCCGATATGCTCCATGCGACTTCATATGAGAGAATGGGATCCGTCATAATCCCCGGTGCCCTTCCGGTGATATGGACCGGGCTCCGTGTTGCGTTCGGTATCGCGTGGATGTGCGTGGTCGCTGCCGAGATGCTGCCCGGAACGTCTGAAGGGCTGGGCTTCCTCATCATGTACGCCTACAACCTTGGCCAGCTCCAGGTCATAGGCGCCGGAATGGTTGTCATCGGGGTGATCGGACTATGCTCTGACATCCTGTTCAGGGCGGGTCAGGAACGCTTTTTCAAATGGCAGGGAAAGGAATGAGCCGGAGAGTTCTATCAC
>CAZGXZ010000188.1:0-4122 GCA_964530035.1 uncultured Methanoregulaceae archaeon | reverse complement strand
CATCTCGTGGGAAGAGGCGGTCAGGATTGAAAATCTCCGCGGACCCTTTTTCTCAAGGCTTACAGAAATCGTGCAACGGCACCGGGAACGTTGCGGACCTGACCGCTGGACTGATTACATGCCCGGGAAAGCCCGCCGGTGTGACTATCCGCCCTGCCCTGATGCAGGTGCTGACAGAGAAGGAGCAGGATGAAACCGCCACTGACGAAGGTCCGCGATATCGACGAGTACATCCGATCCTTTCCGCCGGACACCAGGGAAGTACTGGAACAGATGCGGAGGACGGTCCGGGAGGCCGCACCGGACGCCGGGGAGGCCATCAGGTACGGGATACCCACCTTCCGGCTGGACGGTGTGAACCTCGTCCATTTTGCCGCATTTCCCGACCATATAGGGTTTTACCCGACACCGACTGCGATTGCCGCCTTCTCACGCGAACTGGTCACGTACCGGCAGGGAAAGGGGTCCGTGCAGTTCCCTATCGGTGAGCCGGTCCCCTGGGACCTGGTGCGGAGGATGGTCCGGTTCCGTGTCGAAGAGTCCGGAAGAGACAGGGTGAAAAACGGATAAAACCCTGGCGGACATTCGCCGGACGGGGGCCCTTTTTCTTTCATTTCACCCCCGTTCCTGCCTGTCTCCGTCACCCGGATGCGATTCACAACCCTTTTTGCCGCCGTGACAGACCCTTCGATCCATGTCAGGCAGGTATGCAGTTCCTGGCGCCGCCGTATGCATCGTGCTCCTCGTCCTCGTGACCGGCTGCACCGGCGGCCCGGGTACCGGGGACATGACGCCGCAGGTGACGCCGGTCATTCCCGGGACGTCGGTATCCTCAGGTACTCCCGGCACGTCTACCGATCCGATAGCCACTACCCCCGCCCTTGCCGCGTTCGTAGCCGGTGCCGCGGATTTCGCCCGTGAGAACGGGCGCGAAAAGGCCCTTGCAGCGTTCAATGACGGGAAAGGGCGGTTCGTGTCAGGGAACGTCCACGTGTTCGCGGTTTCCTACAACGGCACCCTCCTCGCCGACCCGGAGGAACCGGAAATGGTCGGGAAGAACATCATGGACATGACCGATTCCTTCGGGACGCCCTTCGTGCGGAACTTGGCGGAGACCGCGAGGTACGGCAGGGGGTACGTCAGCTACACCTACCCTGATCCGCTTCGGAACAACACCTACGTTCCCAGGATCGCCGTTGTCGAGGACGTCGACGGGACATACTATATCGCCGCCGGACTGTCTGCCTCTGATGGCGAAGTCTACCCGTCCGTCGTGCTGAACCCCGCGGGAGAGACCCCGTCGGTCGGCGACCTGGTCGCGTACGTGAAGGACGCCGTCGCCTACGCAAAAGAGAACGGGAAGGAGAAGGCATTCCAGGCATTCAACAACAGGACGGGACGTTTCGTCAGGGGCGAACTCGTCACCCTGGCCTTCGATTCCAACGGGACGAACCTGGCCGGGCCGCCATACTCGCCCGAACTGTCGGAGTACCACATCAACCTGGTGAACTACCATGACCCGGACGGCATTGATACCATCAGGGGGATGCGGGATATCGCGAAGGAGGGCGGCGGCTTCCTCTACACCGTCGCGAAGGTGAAGGTGGACGGAAAGGACGTGTACCTGCCGAAGATCGATTACGCCGAACCGGTCGACCGGGACTGGTGGCTCTTCTCAGGGATCATCGTCCCGGAGTACTCCGGCATGACCACTGCAAACCTTTCAAAAGTCCAGGTCAGGAACCATACGAAGGAGGAACTGTATGACCTCGTGAACCGGACGGTGGCCTATGCCAGGGTGAACGGAAAGGAGAAAACGCTTGCGACCATCAACGACCCGAAAGGCCCGTTCGTCTCCGGCGACCTCTTTGTCTGGGCAGAGTCCACGGACGGGACGGTCCTCGCCGACCCGTTCTTCACGTCCGGGATTGGCCAGAACTTCATAGGGTTCACCGACAGCAACGGGGTGAAGACGACACAGGTCGGGATCTCCTCGATGAAGGACGGCACCGGCTTCTCCCATGCCATGTTCCCGAACACCGCCTCGAACGGGACGGCCGAGGTGCCGAAGCTGGTGTACATGATGCCCGTCGACGACTCGTGGTGGATCGGGGGCGGGATATACGGGGTGCAGGTGGAATAGGGCACCCCGGACCCTTCTTTTGGAGCCTGGGACGTACCCCGGATGGCGTTGTATCGACCAACGGTACATTCATTCAATACGTCATACCCTGACCCATTCCCCACCTGATACCTCGTTCTGATATTCAGGTACGCCCACGGAAAACGCCTCATGATGGGTTCTTTCATGAAAAAATATCACGATAGCATGTCAGGGACGAGGCGTAGGGTGCGGTATCAGTCCGCCGACAAGTACGACCCGAAATCGAAGGCGCTTCCCGGACATTTTTTCGTAACCGGGCGCGGATTATATCTCTGCTCAATCCCAGGGTTGGTTAAAGGCATCATACGACCTGAGTTCAAATCATAGACGGAATCTTGTAAAAACGGCATCTCTATCTTGAAACAAAGATCCAAGGGTGATGTAAAGGCATCCGGAGTTGCGGACCGGGCCCCGGGACCGGACCGGTCATGCCAGGCCGGTCCAGTCGGCCTGTCCGTTGAAACCTCAAGGGACTTTGTGGAGGGGAGGGGTTCAAGAATGGGCTCTATTCCGGTAATTCTGCTCCATAAGCGGATCGTGTCCATGGCCGGTTTGTGAAAATTTTTTTCAGGACGAGCACGCCCGCATATACTCCGGCACTAACCAGGATAATCGTCGCCCCAGAGGGGACATCGAGCGCGGCCGAGAGGAAGATACCGGTGGTGGTAAACAACACCCCGAGCAGGACGGCTCCAGTCATCAGGGTCTTTAATTCCCTGGTAAATTCCCTGCTGATCGCTGCAGGGAGGGTAAGGAGGGCAATGACCAGGATGATCCCGACAACCTGGATGAGCATCACCACGGTTAAAGCAATAAGAACGAGCAGGACCCGCGTAAGGGCGGTTACGGGAAGGTTGGTGACCCTTGCGTACTCTTCATCGAACGTAACGGCAAGCAGGTCGTTGAACAGAAGTCCGACGGTGATGATGATGACACCAACAAGAAATAACAGGATCACCAGTTCGTTTCGTGGAATAAGGAGGATGTTACCAAAAAGGTACCCGAAAAGGTCGGGAGCAAATCCGGGCGAGAGGTAGATGAAGAGGATACCGAGCGCCATACCGGTTGCCCAGACCGCCCCGATCAGGGTATCCATGTGCTGGTGAGCTCTTCGCTCGAGCTCGCCCATCATAACTGCAGCTCCCGTGGTGAAGATCACCGCGCCAAGGAGCGGCTCGATACCGAAATAGTACCCGATACCGATACCTCCGAAGGCAGCATGCGAGATCCCCCCGCTTATGGCCACCATCCGGCGGATGATGACATACGTACCGATGACCCCGCAGGCGATGCTTGCAAGGACCCCGGCGATGAGGGCGTTCTGGAAGAATGCAAAGGAGAGGATCTCAAGCATGCTTTTCCTCCTCGGTATGCGTGCGCAGCACCCTGTGGGGATGGCCGTGGGCGATGATATCGACAGGGCAATGGTATGCACTCTGGATCATGTCGCCGGTCAGCTCCTTCGAATCGTGGGTGTAGAGGCAGCGGTTGAGACACCCGACCTTGGTTACATGGGAGACCACAACGCCGATATCATGGGTGACAAGGACAATGGTCATCGACTTTACCAGGCCGGCAAGGATATCGTAGAACTTCGTTTCCGTGGGTGCATCAACAAAGACGGTTGGTTCATCGAGGAGGAGGACCTGCGGGTTTCCTGCAAGCGCCCGTGCAATGACCACACGCTGCCGCTCTCCCCCTGAAAGCTCACGGATGGTCCGGTCTGCAAGGTGCTGGATCCCCATGGTCGAGAGTGCAGAATCAGCAAAGCGGAAATCTTCTTCAGAGTACCTTTTGGGGATTTTCCCGTTCTTCCTGCCAAGGAGGCCGGAAAGGACCATCCCCCGAACGCTGATCGGGTAATCAAAGTCAAAGGTGCGAATCTGGGGGACGTACCCGATACGGTGCCGGGTCTCTTCCGGGGGCTTTCCGAAGACGAGGACGGTGCCCCGGTCAGG
>CAZGXZ010000187.1:0-4225 GCA_964530035.1 uncultured Methanoregulaceae archaeon | reverse complement strand
ATCTACATGCCCGATGATGCAGCCTCTTACCGGAGTTTCCGCATTGTCCTCGAACCGGACAGCCGCGAACCACTTCCCGCATCGGTCCTTACCCGGTATATCACAGATTTTTTTTCCCAACCGGTCCTGATGAGCCTGTATGAAGATTCTGCACTCGCCTCGTTATTCAATGAGTTCAGGAGAGCCCGGACTGCAGGCGGCACGGGATGAACATACCATGGACGTAACCCGCATCTGCTCAGAACTGGTCAGGATACGGAGTGATAACCCTCCAGGAGAGACCGAAGATATAATCCATTACATCATGGGGCTGCTCGAAAGCATCGGCCTGAGCTCGGAGCTGGTCAGGAACCGTGGCGGGAGGTGCAACCTGGTAAGCAGACAGGATAACTCACAGCTTCTCCTGTGCGGTCACGTCGATGTCGTCCCTGCCCTGGCTGAAGGGTGGACCCATCCCCCTTTCTCCGGGCTGATCACGGCGGATGCGGTCCATGGTCGCGGGTCATCCGATATGAAAGGGGGATGTGCTGCGATCATCGCCGCATGCGCCAGGCTCGCGGATTCAGCTACCACGCCCTGTGTTGACCTCGCTTTTGTCTGCGACGAGGAGACCGGGGGCAGGTGCGGGATCCAGCACCTCATCGCAAACAAGGCTATTCAGCCCAAGGACTGCCTGATAGCCGAGCCAACCCCGGAACATCACCCCAATATTGGCCAGAAAGGTTTATGCCGCCTCACCCTGGGTTTTAAGGGAGTGCCCGGTCATGGGAGCCTCTATCCCCTGCGCGGCACGAGTGCGATCATGGAGGCATACAGGCTTCTTGAAAAATGTGGTGAAATCCACAAAAGGATCTTCCCGGTCGGAGAACCCGGTCAGGGCCTGATTGAGAACTCGACACGGGTACTCTCGCAGATCCTCGGGATACCGGATGCCGGGTCGGTCCTCACGAGGGTGATGTTCAACCCGGGAACCATCAGGGGCGGGGAAAAAGCGAACGTCATCGCCCAGCAGTGTGAACTCGAACTGGAATTCCGCCTGCCGTGGGGGTGCCGGTCAGATGACCTCCTCGGCGATCTTCTGGATGGGATGGATGCCGTGACAATAAAAAAGATGGAATACTACGAACCTTCCCTCACATCCCCCGACCACCCGTTAGTGAGGCGCATCCTGGGATGTGTCAGCCATGCGGCAGGTGGAGAGGCATCTCCTATTGTCAGCTGGGCAGCAAGCGATGCACGCCACCTGCGTGCATTCGGCTGCCCGGTTGTAGAATATGGGCCGGGAGACCCTTCGGTCATCCATGCCGTCGATGAAAAGGTTCCGCGGGACGCCTTGTTGCGGTCGGTGACGGTCTACTCGGACCTCATCCGGGAATACCAAGGATAGACGGGTTCAGGAGTCTTCGGTCAGCATCCGGTGTATGGACAGGGCTGCCCGTTTGGCCCCGCCCATGGCAAGGATAACGGTCGCTGCTCCCGTCGCGACATCTCCCGCGGCATAGACACGGTCGATGGATGTCCTGCAATCGTCGTCCACGATAACATTGCCCCGTGGCCCTCTCCGTATTCCGTCCAGTTCATCCAGGAGAAGCGGGTTCGGTGACTGTCCGATGGCCTCGATGACGATGTCACACTCAAGAGAGAACAAACTTTCAGGGACAGGAACTGCGGTGGGGCGGCCAGTTTCGTCGGCACTGCACATGGCCATCCTTACACAATCGATCCCGGTGACAGTGGGGCCGCCAAGGATCCTGACCGGGTTTGCACAGGTCAGGAACTCGACACCCTCCTCTTCCGCTCGCCGGATTTCCGCTCTTCGTGCAGGCAGGTCCTCTTTCCGGCGCCGATACAGGAGGGTGACCCTGCAACCGAGCCGCCTGCAGACCCTTGCTGCGTCCATAGCGACATTCCCTCCCCCGATGACGACCGCTCTTTCGCCCCTCCTGACAGGTGTGTCCGTTTCAGGGAACCGTTCGGCGTGCATGAGGTTGACACGGGTCAGGAACTCGTTGGCGGAGTACACTCCGGACAGGTCTTCGCCGGGGAGTCCCATGAAGGATGGAAGACCTGCGCCTGTCCCGATGAATACGGCATCGAACGTGAGAAGCTCGGGGACGGAGACCGAGCGGCCGGCGATATGGTTGCACTTGAGGGTCGCCCCAAGAGAGGTTATCTGCGAAATTTCCCTCCTGACGATGTCCTTCGGTAACCTGAACCCCGGAATACCATAAACCAGGACGCCCCCGGGCTCGTGGAGAGATTCAAAAATCGTGACCCTGTGCCCGTATTTCACCAGTTCGGCCGCAGCTGCCAGTCCGGCCGGGCCTGATCCTACTACAGCGACAGATTTACCCGTGTCGGGTGCTATTGACGGAAAAACCGGATCCTGACTGGTTTCCCAAGCCGCAATGAAACGTTCAAGGGCTCCTATCCTCACGGGGGTCTCCTTCTTCCCGAGAATACACGCACCCTCGCATTGGACCTCCTGGGGACAGACACGCCCGCAGATGGCTGGGAACAGGTTTTCATCCTTCATGATACGGGTGGCGGTCGAAAAGTCCCCGGTCGCTATAGCCTGGATGAATGAGGGAATGTCAATTGAGACTGGGCAGCCCCCGACACAGAGGGGCTTCTTGCACTGGATACACCTGGTGGCTTCTTCCACGGCTTCGGACGCATCAAGGGTCTGTTCGACTTCAAGAAAGTCATGGACCCTGGTTTCAGCGGGACGCTCGTTCAAGCGGCACCTCCCCTGCACGCGCATTCATGGTGGTACCGCTCAAGCGCCTCCCGTTCCTCGTCCACGTAGATGCGCTGCCTCTGGAGGAGGACGTCCCAGTCCACCTGGTGGGCATCGAACTCGGGTCCGTCAACGCAGGAAAAACGGGTTTCTACTCCGACCTTCACCCTGCATGATCCGCACATGCCCGTACCGTCGACCATGATGGGATTGAGGCTTACGTAGGTCCTGATGCCCTGGACCCGTGTTGCCTCGGACGTTATTTTCATCATGATGGCAGGGCCGATGATCCAGACGCAGTCCACCTTCTCCCTCGCAAGGACCACCTTCAGCAGTTCTGCGGCAAAGCCATGAAACCCCTTGCTCCCGTCATCGGTCGCGATGAGGAGTTCATCACAGGTCGCTCCAAGTTCTTCCTCGAGAAGGAGAAGGGAGGCATTCCGTGCACCGATGATGGTGATGACACGGTTCTCCGCCCTGACGAGCTCCTGTGCGATGAGAGGGAGGGACGCCGTTCCCACACCCCCGCCAACAAGCACACAGGTCCCATGTGTCCTGATATCACTCGGGTGACCAAGAGGTCCCGCGATATCGGTTATTGGTTCGCCTTCCCGGAGGGCTGCAAGCTGGTGGGTGGTCTTTCCGACCGCCATGAAGATGATACGGATCTCGTCGCCACGTACCGCCGATATCGTCAGGGGTATCCGTTCGCCCCCCTCGCCGGTCCGGATAATGACGAACTGCCCACCGCGTGCATGTCGCGCGATGTGAGGGGCCTTCACCCAGATCTCGTATACCTTCTCGGCAAGCTCTTTCCTGCCGGTTATTCGGTACACTTCAACACACTCCGTCAGCGGGCTCGCAGGCGAGCACTGCTTCCCTATGATAGGGTGCCTTCCCTCTTTACCTTACGCACCCTGACGGCTACACCACGGCGCGAGCGGACCATCTCGGAAGCTCCCATCGCGGCCCTGCCGGTTGCTTCTACGCCTTCTCCGGTCACGAGTACTTCATCTCCTTCACGGATGGCCGGGTCTGCATCGATGATCCCCGGGGCGAGGATGTCACCCTTCGGGTCGAATGAGTCGATGAAAACCCGGTACCCGGTGGTGATGAGGCTCCACCCGTCAAGCGTCGGTCTCACCATGCCGGTCACAGGGTCGATTCCAAACCATGGGCGTTTCTTTTTCATGAAACGAACGAGAGGATATCTTCCTTCCATGACGATCCCGTTCGTGTCAGGAACCGACCCGAACTGCAACGAACACATTCCTCGGAGTATCTGGGACGAACGTTTCTTCTCGCCCTCAAGCGCGGCATACAGTCTCTCAAGGGCAGCCGTGCTGGTTGGAGCGTCCTTGTCCGTTGTGCACTCGGAGCGAATACCGGCAGCCTCAAGCCCTGCCCTGGCCACAAGCAGGGCATCACCCTCAAGGTGCAGGATGATGCGCCGGTAAGGGTGCCTGGTAAAATAGTCGGCGATCT
>CAZGXZ010000186.1:0-4327 GCA_964530035.1 uncultured Methanoregulaceae archaeon | reverse complement strand
GCTTGAGGGGTCCGTCTCGTAGGAGTTCTAGGGTTCAAATCCCTTCCCTCGCATTCGAACACAAAGTTCTAATCCCCCGGTTTTAGTTTATATACCCCTCTCTCAAACAATTCTTTATGCCTCCCAGCACTCTTTCACAAGATCATTTTTCCAGTGTCAAGAAGGGGTATGCAAATACCATCATTGACCGGTACGTGAGCACAGAACGAATAACCCATGAAGATGCCGGACTGATCTCGGAATTTCTTGCCGAACGCCGGGCTGCAGGCGGGATAAGCCATGGACGTGTTGACAAGCTCACCTTTACCCTGGTAACCTGGCGTCGCTTCATCCCCCCGTTTTCCACGCTCACCATAGGGACCGTGTACATGGGAATCGATGCGATAAAGAATGCGAAAACACCTCAAGGGCGGCCCTATAAACAGAACACCCTCTTTGATCATGTCTCGATCCTGAAGCAGTTCCTGCTCTGGATGATCGAGAACGAGTATAGTAATCTCCCCGAGAAGAAAGTCAAGGTGATCAAGTCCCCGCGGAAAGATACCATCACCAAGACGGCGTCGCAGCTCCTGTCACCCGAGGAAGTGAAGGTATTGGTCAAGGCCTCCCGAAGCTCCCGGGACCGGGCGATGATCATGACCCTCTACGAAGGGGGGTTCCGTCCAGGTGAGGTCTGCCAGCTCAAGTGGAGGGACCTGAAGTCGGACCCCAATGGGATTGCCGTCAATGTGAATTTCAAGACCGGCATCACTCGGTATATCCGGCTCGTGATGGCCAAGAAGTATATCTCCGAGTGGCGGGCGGATTACCCCCTCCCCATCACCTCTGAATCCTTTGTCTTTCTGAATGAGAAACGACGTCCGCTCACCTGGAATGCCATGGCAGTACAGATCAACAGGATTGCCAAGAGAGCAGGGATGACCAAGCATCTCACTCCCCACTTGTTCCGACATTCCCGTATCACCCATCTGCTCCGCGAGGGAGCTTCCGAGAGTGTCGTCAAGATGATGATGTGGGGATCGCTCAATACTGACATGCTCATGACCTATGCCCATCTGACGGGAGGAGATGTCGATGCCGAGATCTCGCGGCTCTATGGTCTGGACACAAAAACGGGGCAAAAGTCTGCGCGGCTGGAACCACGGATATGCCCGTCGTGTAATTTGATTAATCCGCCCGGTGAAGATTATTGCCGGGGATGCATGGAAGCTCTTTCGATTCAAGCGATCGCTGACGAGGATGCTATCCGTCGGTTTGTAATAAAGAACCCAAAGGCATTCCGGCAATTTCTGGACCGGATTGAGGAAAAAGAAGGGTACTTATCAGCTCAAAAAATTTAACAAGGGCTCATACTTTTTTTTCTGTGTATGAGACCCAGACACCAAATTTTGCCCTCCCTCTCTTCCTGTTTGCATGGGTTCATACAGGTGATAAATTGGAGAGAGATGTGTTACATACACGAAGAGAAGCCCTGGAAGCCTATGAACGCCACACCGGCTTTCAGGGTATCGGGCAGTTTTTTGTCGACCGTGGGTTGATCATCATCGCCGATGAGGAACACGCATGTCCAGAATAGTGGGCCCTCCCCCCGAATGTTGCCTCCCAAGCTTCACTACAAAGGGAAGAGCCAATATTCTCCTGTTTGCGCACAGTAAAAAACCTTCTTATCGCGCACCTACGGGGGTGTCTTGATGGGATTCGGCATGAGGTCGTCATCGGCTATGAAGAAGGCAAAGAAGTGTCCTTTCTTCAAGAGCCGGAAGGAGGGGAAATGGACCAAACTGGTCTGCACCATCCCAGAGGACAGGATCTGTCCCAATCCACACTGCCAGGCACACCCGGACTACCAGGAGCCGGATCCCCATGCCGGGGATTGATAGGAACCACCCCTCGCACAGGACCACTATCCAACAAGGCAGGGCGGCAGAGTTCCTTGCCCTGGCTATCCTGCGGAAGAGGGGATATGCGGTATTCCGGTCAACAGGGTCCGACTCCCTTATCCACCTTATTGCATGGGAGGACCGGAACCACCCGATCTTTATACGGGTGAAGCGTGCCCGCCGGCCGGTTTCCGGGGCTGCCAATGTCATTTCCCGGTGGCCCGGGGAGATTGAACAGCTCAAGAATCTCCCGCTGGCGGTTGGGGGTTCTGTCCAGTTCTGGATCTACTCCGGTCAGGAGGGCTGGTTGATCTACGAGGTCCTGCCTGGGGGTCTTGCCGAGGTGATGGATTGACCCATACGAGTGTCATCGTCACCGCATCGGGAGATGCAGGCGACCTGGTCTGCCCGATCTGTGGGGCTCATTCGTGGGACCGGCACGATGTGTTCGCCCGTTGTCACCGCTGTGGCAGCGAAGTGACGGTCGGGGAAGCGATTGGTCTCACTTCGGAATCAGGGTGTTCTTGCCGAGATTGTGACTGCAGGATGAAGAGGGTAGAGGATTATGACCGATGACGTGCTTCACGCTGTCCGGGTCCTCTTCTCTCCTGGCCAGGTCATCGAGGTCAGGGCGATCACCGATGAGGGGATGGCCAGTGGATACTTCGATGACCCGGAGCAGCTCGCTGAACGGGTAAACACCCTGGATGGGCTTTCGGGGATGCAGGGGATCTATGTCACCCTGAACGAGGTGAATCCTGCCCTGCTTTCCCGGAGGGCAAACCGGATCAAGACCCGGCTCTCGAAGAAGGATGCCACCACGGCTGATACCGACATCCTGCGCCGGCACTGGTTCCCGATCGATGTGGACCCGGTCCGGCCGTCAGGAGTCTCTTCTACGGATGAGGAGCACCAGGCCGCTTTGGATTGCGCCGCCTGGATAGCCGATTACCTGGGCGGGATGGGCTGGCCAGAACCAGTCTTCGCTGACTCAGGGAATGGGGCTCATCTCCTCTACCGAATCGACCTTCCGAACGATGACGGGAGCCGGGACCTGGTGAAGCGGGGTCTCGAGATATTGTCCGCTCTCTTTGATGATGATCGGACGACCGTCGATACCGCGAACCACAACGCCGCCCGGATTTGGAAGCTCTACGGGACGATGAGCCGGAAGGGTGACAATACCCCCGACCGGCCTCATCGAAGGTCACGCCTCATCTCGGTCCCGGAAGAAGTGGAGGTAGTGGGTAAGGAGGTCCTGGAACGGCTGGCAGCCGCCCTCCCTGAGACCTCTCCAGGCCCGATATCGAATCGAACTGCCGGAGCGAAGCAGCCGATCAACCTTGCGCATTGGCTCAGGGACCATCACATCGCCGTAAGGGGGGAGAAACCCTACCAGGGCGGGACCCTCTATCTCCTTGACGAGTGCCCCTTCTCTGGTACTCACCGGGATGGAGCGTTTGCCATTCAATTCCCCAGCGGAGCCATCTATGCCGGGTGCCATCATGCCTCCTGCGGGGCAGGTGCTCAGCGGTGGCAGGAGCTGCGGGAACGGTTCGAACCGCTCGCTGATCGGAAAAAAACAGGACCGGCCCGGCCACCCTCAGGACCGGGAGGACCCATCCCGGGATCCCGCTCCGGTCCCTCTCCACCCATCGCATTGGATGAGCTCCCGTTAAGGGAGGAGGCGCTTGCCATCCTCAAAGACAGCGATCCGAAACAGGTCATGCTCCGGACCTTTGCCCTCGACCATGAAGGCGACGAGGTGCCGGCCGAGTGCATGATCCTTTCCCTTGCCTCCCGATCGGTCCTGAACACCAATGGCCTGCACGTCTCGGTCACCGGGGAGAGTGGAAAGGGGAAGAGTCATGCCTTCACCACCCTGCTCCAGCAGGTCCCGAAGCGGTTCCGGCTGGCAGGAAGGATGAGCAACAAGGCCCTGTTCTACGTGGAGAACCTGCAACCGGGGTCGGTGATCGTCTTTGATGATACCACGCTCTCGGAGGACATGGCAGAGATCCTGAAAGGGGTCACCACCTCCTTCCGGGAGCCGTTCCTCTACCGGACGGTCAGCAAGGACCGCAAGGGGCAGGTCTGCACCATCCCCGAGCGGTGCATCTGGTGGGTTGCGAAGGTGGAGGGGGCCGGTGATGACCAGGTCTTCAACCGGATGCTCACCTGCTGGATCGATGATTCTGCCGAGCAGGATGACCGGGTCCTGGTCCGTATCCTGCTGCGGGACCTTGCTCCTCCCGAGGACCAGAACCGCGAATCTCCCGAGGTCCTGACCTGCCAGGCGATCTGGGAGATTGTCGGGCGGCAGATGTTCTTCGTCACCATCCCGTTTGCCACCCGGATCCGGTTCCTGGCGCATTCGAACCGGAGGAACCCTGAGATGCTGCTCGACCTGATCAAGGCGAATGCGGTGCTCCGGTTCATGCAGCGGG
>CAZGXZ010000185.1:0-4341 GCA_964530035.1 uncultured Methanoregulaceae archaeon | reverse complement strand
CCCGGAACGTTCACCTTCCCGTCCAGGCCCGGGAACCGCTTCCCGGAAATGTCTGCAGGTTTTGGATCCGGTTCACTGTCCCGGGGGACTGTCTCCTGTATTCACTGGTACGTCCTGTCCCGTGGGCGCACCTGGTGCCGCCGGTGCGTTCTCTGCGGCCGGTACATCAGGTTCCTTTGGTAGCGGCCCGGCAGGAGTCCCTCCGGAGGGTGGCTTTGGCGTCTCCTTTGCACCCTGGGCCTTTAAGAGGGTAATCAGCTCGTCTATTTTGGTCTGGGTTGTTGTTTCCTGTGCTGGTTTCTGGGGTAAATCCGTTCCCGTCGGGGTTCTTGTAATCCCTTTTGAAGCGAGGACAAGCTCGGAAAGCTCGGTAATCTTCGCAGGAGTGACCGTCTCGGAGTCCTTCGTCCGGGTCGTCGCCCGCCCGAGGACGTAACCCGCTATCGCGGCAAGGAGCGTGCCGATCTGCTGTGTGTCGAGGATCTGGAGGATGCCGAGGATGACGGCCGCGAAGATGATCACGACCACGGTCGTGAATTCGAGGACGAACTCCGTGCCCCGGCCCCGGAGTACCGAGAGGTCCACGGATACGGCACTGTCGGCCCGACCTTTTGCCTTCTCACGGCCGAGGCTCAATTCTTTCCGGTACCGCCGTATAGCCTCAGTCTCTACCTTTTTATCCCAAACACTCTTTTTTAAATTATAATCTTCCGCCGCTTTTTTCAATTTGGAATCCACTAGGATGAGCGAATTGGATCCCTCGAATTCATAAGGATAGGCTTCATGGCTGGAGTCTGCAAACAAATTTTCAATCTCCGGGGGCAACTCAGGTTTCGGGTTGTTAGCCAGCCATTCTGGGTCCTCCAGGACTTCGGTGTGAAATTCCCGCTTTGCAAATCTTTCCCGCAGCACCGTGGCGATGCGCTGGTACTCGATCTCCTCGATGGTGTCCCGGTACAACCTCCCGAGGTAGCTGGCCTGGTCGAGCTTATTGGACCACCACAGGAGGAGGACGAACATCCCGCCAAGAAGGAGGATGATGGCGACGACAAGGAGCATCGACCCCTGGCTGTACTGGGTCGGCAGGACCTGGGCAGCCTGGGTGATAGTCGGTACTGGGGTTGCCACTGCGTCCTGGTTGGCGAGCAGGGGAGCGGCACCCTCGGCGGCATCCACCGCAGGAACGGTGTTGAAAATGGTGAAGGCCAAAGAAATGACCATGATAAGCAAAACGACGTGAAGAATTGAACGGCCTGGTCTTTTTTTCATGATATCTCCGGTTTAAAGCGTTGCAGCATTAAAAGTATATAAAACTTGCCGGTCATCAGAATGCGTTAGCACGTCTATCATACCCGTCACGTGAGACCCGTGGGTCAGGTCATGGACGCATCCACAGGAGATGGCCCCCGTCATGAAAAACAGGAACAGCAGGATTGAATAGAGTGACTGGCACGGCGGAGGTCTCCCCCGGGGTGGCTAAAGACTTCATGAAGCAGCGGGCCGCGACACGCTCTTTTAGTGGTTACTGCTCCGCGGTATCCTGGTCAGGAGCATCCGTCCTGAAACGGACGTACAGGATTTCGTCGAGGAGCCGGCCATTTTTCGTGACGGCGTGCCGGTGGACCGCCTCCCGGACGAAGCCACACTTTTCAAGCACCCTGCCAGAGGCCGGGTTGCCAGAGAAGACGCCGGCCTGGAGCCTGACGATGTCATACGCCGCGAATGCCACCGGGACAAGCGCCCGCACGGCGTCGGTGGCAATTCCCCTCCCCCACAGGGACGGCGGGAGCCAGTAGCCGATCTCGGCGGTCCGCCGGTACACGTCGGAAAATGGGTGAATGCCGATGCCGCCCGAAGCCTCTCCGTCCACGTCAATCGCGAGGAACAGCCCGGGAGCGTCCGGGGAGGTTGCCATGGCGATGAACCGCCCGGCGTCCTCCTCTGTATATGGCGACGGAAAGCCGTCCCTCATCATGGCTGCGACCCGGGGGTCGTCAGCGTTCCGGGCGAGTGCAGGGATGTCTTCCGGGGTCCAGTCGCGGAGGAGGGAGCTGGGGGTGGCGATCTGCATGGGACGGTGCGGTACGGTTGGTCAGGGGCGGGGATAAGGGTTGGCGGAAAAAGGGTTCCTGGGAGGGCGTATCAGGAGGAGCGGTTACCCTGGAGGTTGACACGTATTCGTACACTCCATCTTTTCATCGAGACCCACGTGGGAGAACCGTATGATCACACATTCGTGAGATCGCCGAGTCACCCGTGGCAATCATTCCATCAGGTCAGGTTGTTGAAATGGGATTCATGGAAAAAAAGTCTTTTTCCTGGTTGAGACCCATAACGCTCCAATAACCACTGATACAAGGGGGGCTTCAACAAGAGGAGCTGCCCTAGTGGTTGGAGGGGAGGCTGTGATCCCCGCGGAAGATCCCGTATTGCTGTTAATTTTTGCCTGTGCCCTGCTTTTGACCTGCTGGGCCTCCGGGTAATTGGGATTTATCGCAAGGGCCTTGTCAGCCGCATCGAGTGCCTCCTGGTACCTTCCCAGGAAGTAGAGTGAATAGCCTTTATTCGACCAGGCATCATGCGCATTGGGCTCTATCTGGATTACTTTCTCGTATGTGTCAAGGGCTTCCTGGTACCTCCCCAGTTCATTGAAATCGTACGCCATGTTGTACAGGGCGTCTGCATGTTTCGGGTCGATTGTAAGTACCTTCTGATAGGTTGCGATGGCATCATTCAGCCTGTTAAGATCATCCAATGCTCTCCCTTTGTTGTATAACGCCTTCACATAGCCGGGGTCAAGTACCAGGGCCTCGTCATACGCCTGGATTTCTTCCGTGTATTTCCCCTGACTGCCATATTTTAATCCTTCATTGTACCACTGTTCAGCGGTTTTTGCAGAAACCGGGGGGATGGTCGATATCAGGATAATCAGGAAAAGGGCAAAAAGCAAAGGCAATCCATTTCTTCCCATATACGGTACTGATAAGGAAAAACAGATAAATGGATCCATTTTTATCAGATGGACGCCGGACTGCACCGACGAAAATCTGCTCCATGCCCCCGGCATGCCCGGGGCGGGTGGAGAAAGAGGACCGGGATGTGAAATCCTGTGTGCGGGTTCCTGGCCCATTAAAAAATACCCATCAGAGGTTCATGGACGTACTACAGGCAAACCTCTCATTTTCCGCCGCGAGTGATGTCTCCACCGGGACAAACCTCATCAGGTCCGGGGAGATTTTTCCCGGTCTGCATAACAGCGTGGAAACCAGGAATGTACTTAAGAAAGGCGCGTTTCCCGGACTTCGGGACCTCCCCGGGGGTTGTGTCATCTGCAGGGAGGACCCTTACCCGTCGAATGGAAGAATGAGCATCTTTCCCTCATTTTCATGCATATCCCGGGAGTTCGAACGACTTTCTGAAGCTGGTCCAGCGGACCTTCCCGGCGAGGTCGAAGGAGCCGCCGACGTGCACCTGTTCCTGGAGTTCGTTGGTGTAACCAAGGTCATTGGTGTTCCCGATACCAGCCTTCGTCCCGCCAACCGCCCTGAATGACCCGGTGCCATGACCTGTCGTGTTTGTGTCCGAGAGAAGGCTGTCAGGCAGGTTCGAATCGGCCTGGGTGATCTCCCCGGACGAGCGGTAGGTGAGCCGGTCGGCCATGAAGGAGTTCGTGGTGACGAGGCGTTCGCAGTATGGAGTTGCGGTGAAGTTCGCCCCGTCCCGGTTTAATTCATCCCCGGAGGCGCAGTCCACCCCGGAGGTTGCCGACCCGCAGGAGTCGACCCAGTGGCTTTCCTCGTACATACCAGGTCCCTCCGAGTCCAGGGCGTTCTCCGAACCGAACCGGATGATCTCCGTATTGTTGAGGCCCTTCAAACTATAGTACCGGGCCGGCCCGGACACCAGGAGCTGTTCCCGGTGTCCCCCGGTGATGACCTCCTGCCCAATTCCGAGCGGCGGGATGCCGGTCATGTCGCCGTCCGACGCCGCCCAGGCCATGTCTGACAGGCCGATGGTGTAGTCCGAGGCGGCCGAGGTGCAGGCGATATCGACCGTGGCGGCCCGGGCATGGCACGGCCCGAGGACAATCCCGGCGGCGAGGCATGCAAAGGCACAGCCTCCGATGACCAGTTTCTGCCTGCGGGTGAGCCGGTTCATGTCAGGCCATCCCTTTGCCGGAGGCCCTGATGAGGCCGTACTCAATTTGGTACCATGCCGAGGGGACGGATACCGTGTAGGTATCGCATTTCCGGGCCTCCGCCTCGGCGACCTGGTGGAGCAGGCTCTCCTGCTCGGCGGGCGGGTGGTCGAAGGTGAGCCACCGTTTCGTGGCATCGCTCA
>CAZGXZ010000184.1:0-4368 GCA_964530035.1 uncultured Methanoregulaceae archaeon | reverse complement strand
ATGCCGGAAGTGTCAAAGACCGAGGTGGGCAGGAGGTTGTTCCAGGTCCACAAGGGGAAAGGTGTCGAAACCGCGATAAAAAAGATCCGTCAGGGTATAGGGGGCGACTGGAACATGCTGACCCGGGACGACACCGTTGTCCTGGAACGTATGCTCGGGGAATGCTGGGTGTACCTTGATCGTTCCGTCTGGGAGAAGATTTCATTTTCAGGACTCTCCTACCAGGACATTCGCCAGATCATCACGATTGGAAACAGGTCTGCCTGGAAGGACTCAACAGACCGGAAATCCATCGAGGACGTCACCGAAATCCTCAAAAAGACATTTTAAAGGCTCTGTTGAAACGCACATGAGGGGGTATAAACTCCCTTTCACGTGGGTTCTAACAGGGCCAATTTTTTTGGTTTCACCTTGAGCAGGCAGAGGGCGAGAGGGATTGGAACCGGGGGGATGCCGCCCCCCAAACCCCCTGCATACGATAGCCATGGCAAGCCGTTGGCGATTCCTTTATCAGGGTTATTTGTCACATGTTTTTGTAGTTTTTCGTCTTCAGCGAGGATTTTTTTTTCACTTCGAAATATGAATGATGGAGCGGGAGACCGCCGCCGGGGCGCCCTTCGGGGGCAGCTGGGAATCTTGTCAGGGGAGTGGGGGCGAAGCCACCACTGAAGGGTTGATGTTTATTGGATACCGGGAAAGGTGATGCCACTGTTATCCGGCAAGGTCTGGAAACGTTCTGAAAGGTTAGAAATATTCCAGATCCCGTTTCTTCAATAATGCAAATAGCCTGACAATTATGGGAAGGAAGGAAGAATTATTCGTTAAAATTAATTTTTTTACTCTGTTGAATCAGACTTCAACGGAACTCCTTTTTTCGCAACCCACTTTCGTCCTGCATGCACACCTCCTTCATCCCACCGGCGGGCCCACCATCCCGAAGGGACCAGTGAGGCCAGCCATGCGGTATGAACCGGAAAGCACGGCAATAATCATGAAAAATGCAGTTCTTCGGTGGAAACGAGCGAGGAAAGCCCTTGAAAAAGGGGAACAGCCGTATGCTGACCGCCTGATCGCGATGATCGAGCGGCACCTCGACGACAGGATTCCCCCCTTTGAAGACCCTCTTGAAGCGGTGGTCTTTGTCGTCCTCCTCGAGATGGAAAAAAACTGGCAGCATCTCCACCCGCACGGGGGTGATGGCACCCAGCAGGTGCTGCCCGTGTAACCCATGCCGGGTATTGACGCATAGAGCGCCGGCACAGGAAGGGCAGGACCAGGGATACCGTTTTCTGATATACCGGTAGGGTTTGTTGATGTTTTTTACGGGTGTTCGGGATCATCCCGACGGTATCGATTTGAAAACATCTGTGCTGACTGATGCCGGCAGGGTTTCCCTTCCGGTCATGATGTCCCAGTAAGCGCATGAATAAAAAACAAGCCATCACCGTTTATGAAAAACAGGGTTTAAAAGCAATAGAAATCAATTCTGGGACACCAGCATGTTTTTTTGGGAACCCGCACCATTACTCCCTGTTGGTAAAACCGCTCAACCAAACGACTCTGATTTTGAAAATAGCGATAAAATAACCCAAAGATCTAAATAGAGGCCGTACTAACCTCATTATGTGATTCAGCCGCTGGTAAAATGGGCAGGAGGCAAACGGCAGTTGTTATCCGAGCTTTCAAGTAGGTTACCACCGGTATGGAATACCTATTATGAACCGTTCGTGGGAGGAGCTGCCCTCCTGACATTTCTTTATAACCAGCAACGCATCGGGCGGGGGGTAATTTCTGACGCCAACCCGGAGCTCATCAACCTGTACCGGGTCGTACAGGCACGCCCGGGAGACCTGGCCGAGTACCTCTCGAGCGAGACATTCATGAATACGAGCGAGGCATATTCTGCATATCGTGCCAGGTTCAACGCAATTCGCTTATATTCTGGATTTGAGACCGAACGGGCGGGGATTTTTCTGTATCTGAACCGGCATGGGTTCAACGGCCTGTGGAGGGTCAACCGGAAGGGGGATTTCAATGTCCCGTTTGGCAGGTATTCAAAGGTGTCACTCCCTGACCACCAGGTGCTCCTTGCCTTTTCATCCATGCTGAAACGGGTGACGATCAGGGAGCAGGATTTTGCATCGGCCCTTAGGGATGCGGGGTACGGTGACCTGGTATATTGTGATCCCCCATACTTCCCGGTATCCAGGACAGCCTCCTTTACCCAGTACGGTCCGGGGGGGTTCTCTGCCAGTGACCAGGCCAGGCTTGCCGGGGAGTGCATGGCCGCTGCCCGGAGGGGGGCTTTTGTCATGGTAAGCAACTCGGACACAGTTGAAATACAGAGGCTGTACGACCGGTTTCACCGGTCACAGATCCTGACCAGGAGGTCCATAAACAGCAGGGGAGACCGGCGGACAGGGGCACGGGAACTTATCATGACCAGTTACCCGTATCCTCCGGTACAGGGTGCCTGTGCCTTATAATCCCCATCCGTGCACAACAATCGAACACGATGTGTCTGTTTTCTGCAGGGACGTTCCGTCCGGCAGTGGCATGCCCGGCCCTGAAGGGACCTTGGATCCACGTGGTAAAAAAAAGATAAAGAGAGGGTATCTTAGCTCGCCATGCCGAGGAGGATGAGGATGGGGTTGATGGTGTTCATTGAAACATCGTAGTAGCTCGCCGCCTTGTTGAAGGCGTCGTTGGCCCCGTACCAGTCACCGCGTATTGCCAGGTCGGTTGATGCCAGGAATGCATTACAGGACACGACCGTACCCTGGAGTGTGCTGATCATGGTCTGCAGGTTGCCCTGCATGCCAGAGGGCGCCGTTGGCTGGGCAGCCGTGTAATAGTCCCCTGCCTGACGATAGTGCTTTTGCGCCTCGGTGAAATTCGCAGCCGCCTGGTCAAGGATGGGACGCACCGTCATGACATTTCCCTGTTTTGCAAGCGCCTGGAGCATGAGGTCGCGGCCCTGCTGCATCGATTGCTTCCCGGCCAGGACCTCTTCGTTTCCCTTCTGGACGCTTGTCAGGTAATCAGTCGGTGGAGCGGTCGTTACCTGGGTTACCGGCATGGTATCTGTCGGTTTCGCGGTCGCCACCGGTGTACCGGAGGTCGCCTGCCCCGAAGGTTGCGTACAACCTGCTACCAGGACAAAGGACACGGCAAGGAGTGCAAAAATGACAATAATCCTCATAAAAAGAGCAGCCACATAATATTATATAAAGATTGCGCGAAAAAAAAGGGGATAGGAACCGTTTTTTTATCATGCCCCGTACAAGACGTGTCTACCGTTTTACGACCATATATGAGGACTTTAAAATATGGGCGGTAAAATTGCTTTTTTTCGAATTCTAATGTGATAAAATGCGTTTAACAGGATTCGCCAGGTTTCAGGCGATAAGTTTCACAATCCTGCCGTCCCTCAATATCGAGATGCGCCCCCCGCTTTCTGATACGACAAAGGCTATCGAGCGGGTTACTTTTGTCATGGCAGCGGCTGAACGGTGCCTGGTGCCGAATCCTTCAGGGATATCAATGCCTTCGGCCGGAGCGGTCAGGTACCTCCGTGCTGCTTCAAAGACCCCGTAGCCGTTCACTACGAATGCCCCGTCCATCGTGGCGAATTCCTTGATGTTCTCCTTCGTGTCCGGGTTCGTGACGGTACGGCGGCCTTCGGGATGTCCTTCGAAGGGGTTCAGGCCAAGCTGCCTGGACTGTTCCATCACGGCCGGGGCATCGCCAACAATGAAGGTAGTACCCACCTTGTGGCCTTCCCTGCCTTCCCGTACGATCTCTGTGCATATATGAAAAACCGCGTCAAAAACCTCCCCTTCGACATCCGTGCCCGCAATGATTGGATCCCGCCAGCTCGCAGTGCTGATCCTCCCAAAGCCGGGGTGTTCATAGTCGGTGATATCATGACCAAACCAGAGCGTTTCTGTTCCTTCGCCTTCCTGGCCTGATACAGGCCTGAAGGTCCACGCGATAAAAACCCGGTCACCATTTCGCCTGACATGCTCACTGATGTGCATCCCGGACTCCTCGCCGGTTATGGGGGTGGCAAACGGGTCGCCGACGGGTGCCCCTTCCGATCCCGGGGCCATGATCGCCTCAGCAACGGTTTTTCCAAGGATTTCCCGGTCGCTGTAACCGAACAATTCGAGGCCTGCCTTGTTCATGAACAGAATTTTCCCCTGATCACCGGTCCTCATGATCAGGGTACCGGATATCTGCTGGAGTTCGCGGTACCGGACTTCAAGCTGCCTGACCTCCTCCCTGAGCTCAACGACCTCGGTGATATCAGTGACCGATAACAGGACACCCCGGCTGGCATCATCGGGATCAACCTGCCGGAGAGAC
>CAZGXZ010000183.1:0-4398 GCA_964530035.1 uncultured Methanoregulaceae archaeon | reverse complement strand
TCGCTTTTATAGGCTAAGGATCTTTCGGTGAACTGCGTAAGTCCTATTACCATTTGACGCAAAAGGCACATGTCACAGAAACACGTACATTCAGGCCATTCCTTCCTCCCTCGTTCAGGACTTTTTGAAGGCATGGACAGGGACTCCACCATAACCTATAAAACACATCACGAGAATGAAGTGTTGAACAACCATGGCGATCAACCAGGGGCAGGTCGACCATATCATCTCGTCCGCTTCGGCAGAGGACCCGGAGATCCAGCTCTTGAAGCTGAAGGACGAGGTCGAACTCCTGAAGACCTCGATTAAGAGGCTTTTAATCGATATCAGGGAACGGATGAATGATACGGAAAATCCGCTGATCTATGCCCTCCAGGGAAAGTCCACCTCCGTTTCACAGCCTGTTCCACCGGCCCCCGTCCCAGAACCCGAACCCGTTGTAAAAACCCCTGAACCGGAGCCTCTTCCCGCCAGCGAGGAGATCCCGGAGATGGTACCGGAAGTCCGCCAGGAACCCAGGGACAGGATTCCGGCCCCCAGGATCTCCAGGCAGGATCAGGATGCGGTCAGCGATGCCGACCTTTTTGAAGCCCTCAAGGCACACCTCGGAGCTCCACCTCTCCAGCCGGTCGTGCCTGAGCCCACTGTTAAAGAGCCTCCTCACGGAAAGGTCAAGCTGCAGAACGTCTTCATGCTCTTTGAGTGGGCCTCGAAAACGGTGAAACGGTACGGTCATGACCGGATCGACCTGATGCTCGAGTCATACCAGGAGATGGGGTACCTCTCAGAAAAAGCAATGAAGCAGGTACGGGACGTGACGAGGCTCATGCCCCCGTCGATCGGGGAACAACATGAAATATCGGCGGAAGAGTTCGTATCCGCCCTGTACGAACTGAACAATATCCTCAACCCCACCGATTCGTCCCTTGACAGGGATATGATCGAGGTCCTCATGGAACGGAAACAGCTGGCCAACGGTTCTAACAAGTCCCGTCGTGAAGGCAGTTCCGTTGATACCGGCTTTCCCTTCGTAAAGACCCGCGAGTGAGGAAGTCATCCCCATGTCGAGCGAGACGATTGTCACCGCCTTATTTCTTATCGGAGCAGTCGTAGCCGCGGGAGTATTGTTGAATTCGGTGTTCCCGGTGATCATGCAGACGGGGCAGTCCTTCGGATCCGTTTCCCATGACACCGATACCAGGATGCGGACTGACTTCTCGATCGTCGCCATTTACGCTAAAAGTCCGAACATCAAGGTATGGATGAAGAATATCGGCACCAACCGGCTTTCCCTCGACGAGGTGAGCATGGCTGACATGTTCGTGAGCGCCTCCTCGGACGTCCAGAGGGTTTCACTCCGGGGAGCGGTCACCTTGAGCGATGGTGGCAACACATGGTGGGACCCAGGAGAAACAATCGAGATATCGGCCGCTCCTTCGAACATCCCGGCATCATCCGGCGAACCCGTCTCCGTCTCGGTTGTTTTATCAAACGGGGTCAGGCGGTCGGGTGAGGGAACGACGAACTGATCCGATATGGCGGGCGCCTCGTTAGTCGGCTCGGCGGTGGGGATCATTCTCCTGATCGTTACGGCCTATGTCCTGGTGTCTGGTGCGATCACCGTCAGCCAGGTAACCGTCGGCGCACAGAAGGAAATGACCGGTGTCCAGGAACGCATCCTTGGCACATCCTTCTCTATCGTGTACTTTTCTCCAGCCGGGGAATCCCCGGTAACCCTGGTCCTGAACAATACGGGCCGTGAAATAATCGGCCCGTTCAACCGGATGGATGTCTACGTGTATGACACAACCTCCGGCCTGACCCGCTACCAGTACAACCTGGCCGGGGGGGCGGG
Source organism: uncultured Methanoregulaceae archaeon (assembly GCA_964530035.1). GTDB lineage: Archaea > Halobacteriota > Methanomicrobia > Methanomicrobiales > Methanospirillaceae > KLAP105. The sequence continues at coordinate 2,543 of CAZGXZ010000183.1, read as the reverse complement.
GACATGGAAGAATGAAACCCCGATCGTCCCGGATATCATCAACCCCCGCATGTGGGACCCGGGGGAACAGCTGAACCTAACTATCGTACCAGAGACAGGTGCATCCCCGCTGTGGGTGAGGGTCACGACCCAGAACGGGGTCTCGGTATCGGGATACCTGTAGAATTCACCCTTCTCCCCTACACATATTATTAATATCGGCCGATGTGATACGTTCATAGCTGACATCAATGCCAGGCAAACCCTTGTTTGAGGAGGAGGAATCGGCTTCTGACGGAGGGGAAGCCTTTTCCTCGCTCCTTGGCGTTGAAGAGCGGAAGATCCTTTCCACAGGAAACGCCGAGATCGATAAAAAAATCGCCGACGGCCTCCCCCTTGGTTCGCTGACCCTCATCGAAGGAGAAAATGATACCGGGAAGAGTGTCCTTACCCAGCAGATCATCTGGGGTGCGATGAAGACGAACCTCTGCGTCGACCTGTACACCACCGAGATGACGACGAAGTCATTTCTCTCCCAGATGGACTCAATGAGCCTGAATGTAACCGATTACTTTGCCTGGGGGTACATCAAGCTCTTCCACGTGCACCTGGTCGACTTCAAATGGAGGAAAGAGGAGATGGACGATATCCTCCTCCGTATCGTCTCTCACATCCGCAGGAGCAGGGCCGAGGTCATCATCATCGATTCGCTGACGATGTTCACCGAGTACACGACTCACGAGGCCATCCTGACATTCCTGACCCATTGTAAAAACATCTGTGACGAGGGAAAGACCATCCTCATCACCATGCACACCTATGCATTTTCAGAAGAGGTGCTTGTCAGGATACGGTCAATATGCGATGCACACCTGTACATGAAGCGGTCCCTCATGGGTGACAAGTACGTCATGGTCCTCGAGGTGGTCAAGGTCAGGGGTGCACGGAAAACAACCGGAAACCTGGTTTCATTTGAAGTCCACCCGGGGTACGGGATGAAGATCATCCCTGTCTCGATGGCGAAGGTGTAAGGACAAACGGATGAAGGGTCATGAGCGACGCACTGGCAATTCCACTGACACTGCCATTTAAAAAGGCTGAAAAAACCGACGGAGACAACTGCTCCGGCGACCTGGAATCATGCGCGCTGTACCGGATGCTTCCGGTGAACGCGAAGGAATACTGCAAGAACAGTCCCCACCTCCTCGAATACCTCCACATCTTCCCGGTCGATGAGTTCGGGATCCCCCTTTTTTTCTCCGAACTCAAGCGGGACCTGAAATCGATGAAGGAGCCAAACCTCATATACCCCGCCAAGGACGGCCTCTTTGTCCATATATTCTACGACCCGAACGATGTCCGGGCATATTACATACCCATCGAACCCTCTTTCCTTCACAACATCAGTGACCTGATGGCCGCGGTCGAAGTCAAGCTGGTAGACCTCCTCGACGCCCTCGAGGAGGACCCGGTATCAGACGAGGACAGGACTCGTGTCCTCCAGGAACTGATGAGGAAAGTCGTCTACATTAAAAAACCCGACGAAGTGATCGATGCCGCGACGTTCAAGGTGAAGGAGTCAAAGGGGATCAAGGACAAGGTAGCCGATTTTTTAAACAAGGACCTTACAGCGAAAGGAAGCCCCCACCGCGATAAGGTTCTTGCCAAGGTGCCACAGACACCCGACGGAAAGATCATTGTGACAACCCTCGAATACGGGGCCGTGGAATATCTCATGGTCAGGGACAAGATTGATGTCGGGATCCTGAAACCGTTCATCAACGACCCCTACATCGAGGATATCTCATGCAACGGGTGCGGCCCGATATTCGTGGAACACAAGATCTTCAAGGGATTAAAAGCCGTCGTCGGGTTCTCGGAAACCGCACCCCTTGACAACTATGTGATCAAGCTTGCCGAACGCATACGGCGGCCCATAACCTACCGGAATCCCATCGTGGACGCGACCCTCCCTGACGGTTCACGTATCAACATCGTCTATAGCACCGACATCAGCCGGCACGGTTCGAACTTCACCATACGGAAGGCGATGGACGACCCCATCAGCATCCTCAAGCTGATCGAGTTCAAGACCTGCGACTACATGTGTGCCGCCTACATCTGGATCTGCATCGAGAACAGCATGTCACTCTTCATGAGCGGGGAGACTGCCAGTGGAAAAACAACCAGCCTGAACGCCTTTACAGGTTTTATACCCCCTGAGAACAAGATCGTCACCATCGAAGACACCCCGGAGCTCCTGGTCCCCCACAGGAACTGGACACGGGAGGTTTCAAAGGGCAAAGGAAAAGGAGAGGGGGAGGGAGGGGACGTTACCATGTTCGACCTCCTCAGGGCCGCCCTCCGGCAGCGCCCAAACCAGATCCTCGTCGGGGAGATACGAGGGGTCGAGGGTGCGGTCGCATTCGGTGCGATGCAGACCGGTCACCCGGTCCTCTCAACATTCCACGCTTCTTCGGTGGAAAAACTTATCCAGCGTCTCTGTGGTGACCCGATCAATATCCCGAAGACCTATGTCGACAACCTGAACCTGGTGGTCATCC
>CAZGXZ010000182.1:0-4420 GCA_964530035.1 uncultured Methanoregulaceae archaeon | reverse complement strand
ATCGGTCAAGGCTGCATATGCCCTGAAAAGGGCATCAACTGCCTCTTTTGACAGAGTTCATCACCTCATGAACATCGCGCTTGGAATACTTGATACATTCCAAAGACGGTCAGAGGTAATACGAAACCTGAAGGGAATAATCCCTGCGGATCATTACCAGAAAGGTCAGGGAGGGACGAAGAATGCAGGAAATCCTCCCAATCACTTTAAGGTACAGAATGAAATATGACCGGGCTGATACCGGGAGAATGCTGTAAAGACCCGCCGGCAGACTTCCGGTTGTACAGCAGTGGTTTCACAAACAGCAGCAATAAGGCGGATAAAGGGCATCTAATCCCTGTTTAGGGATTATTCCGCTTTATTTCCCGCTTGCTGGGTGGGTTTCGCGAGTTTGCGGATGACTACCCCGTTGACGACAGCGTCACCCGTCATCATGTACCGGTGTATGACCATCCCGTATACCTCGACGATATCACCCTTTTTAACATCCTCATCCGGGTTGGTGAACATCTTCACTGAAATTTCCCCTGAACGGTCTGCAACAAGGAACTGGGGCCGGTTAATGAACTGGAAATAGGTCCGTTCAACTATGCCTTCGATCCTGACAATTGAACCGATCGAGTTCTGGTTAATAGACTTGATCCTGACCGTTTTCGCCTTTGCTTCGTACACCGGTGCAAGATCGCGATACTCGCGCTGGCTCATGTAGTTCAGGGCAAGGGGAAATACCAGGAGGAGGATAATGGTCGGTACGCCAATAATAAGCAGACTACGATCTCCCGTGAGAAGATAGTAAACTGATAAAAGGATGGTGAAGAACACGATCACCACGATCACGGTGATCGGGACCTTCAGCCTTACATTTCCGATTTTCATGCAGGATTACTTGAGGGCGGCGATCTCTTTCTTGAACGCGACCCAGTAGATGATTCCGACGAAGACCATCCCACCCACGATGTTTCCAATCGTGACGATGATCATGTTGTTCGTCCAGAAGGTTATCCAGTTCAGCGTAGCCAGTTTTTCTGCGGTTATAGCAGTGATCTGGTCCGCTGTCAGGAACTGGCTCGTGAATATTCCTGCAGATATGAAGTACTGGTTGGCGATCGAGTGTTCGAACCCGGTAGAAACGAAGGCCATGATCGGGAACCAGATACCAAAGAACTTCCCTATCAGGTCATCCGCACATATTCCCAGGAGAATTGCCAGGTTGACCAGCCAGTTGCACCCTATGGCCTTGAGGAACGCCGACCACATGCCGGCCATGCCTACATAACTGACCTTCGCCAGGGCGATATTGACCGCACGCACTCCGAATGCCGTAGCGGTTCCGGCTCCTGCTGCACTCCAGGTGGTAAATGGCCCATACGCCATGATATACGCATATACAATGGATCCTATCAGGTTTCCGACATAGACCCATACCCAGAGGTTCATGACTTGTGCCCAGCTGATCTTATGGATGAAGGCTGCCATGGGGGCAAGCATCGCGTCACCGGTGAAGAGTTCCGCACCCGTAAGAACGGTGATAATAAGCCCGACAGGGAAGACCGCACCCAGGATGAGCTGAGAGAAACCTGAACCCGCCACACCAAACTGCATTGCCTTGTCACTTGCCAGGATACCGGTGCTACAGACGGTTGCAAGTCCGCCTCCCATGGCGATATACGCACCCGACATGAATCCACGGAGGATCATGTTCCAGGCGGGGAGGCCTGTCTTGTACTTGCCTGCGTCTCCAGCCTTAGCGACGATGGCAACTGGTGGATGAAATGCCATTCTTTCTACACCTCACGTTCTCTGATTGTCCAACCTATACTGAAATCCTATGATTTTTGTGTCGTATAGGTTAAACATAAAATCCTTTTTGGTCTTATTAATACCTTTCTAATTAGTTTCAGCGCGGAAAATACACATTCATGACCAAATCATGCCCCGTTCTTCCCGTGGCTTCGCCATTCCGCGTTTACCATGAGAATAGCCCCCTGGCACCCTGAAATCCGCCTTCCCCGCCCCTGCGCGAATTGATTTTTTTCACCCATATTATCAGCAAATGCGAGGCCTTACCTCAACTGTACGGGTACAGGGCAGTGTAGACCAGGAGTGAAAGAATTCCCGCGAGAAGGAGCATGCCCAGGATCAGGGGGGGCACATATACAAGAATAGTCCCTACCGTGCTTGCCAGTTGCGCTATCCGGCTCGAGCCAAAGATGACGACCCGTTCGCAGATCGCCGTGCTTCCGGCCACTTCCGAAGGAGCCAGGTCAGCGATGGCATCCTGTACAGCACGCATGGTGTATTCTACAAGTTCCCGGGTATTCCCCTGGCATCCCACGGGATTCTTCCCGGACAGCATGTTGACCACGTGCGTATCGGTTGTCATGACCTCCGCTTCGTCAACAAGGGTCAGAAGGGAGTTTCTGATCTCGTCGCGAAGCCCTTCAACCATGTTGTTGCCATCATACAGCACGTACGCGGTCAGCCGGCCCCCGACATCAACGACCATGACCTGGACACCCAATTGACCGTATCCCTCGTCCTCCGAATACGGCAGGGCTATTCGGGCGTATCCGGCAGAAAAGGGCATCTCATCCATCTGTCTGCTCATTTTTCCGGCCGTCCTGCAGGCGTCAAGGTACTCGGTTGCCGTTTTGGAACCGGCAAGTACAGGAGAAAGCCCTGCCGTCATGCAGTTGTGGGCATCGACAAAGGCAATATGGGAGTTGAACTGGCGGCCTTCCCCGATGATTGCCAGGCACATGGCGAACTCGAGGTCTTCCGTTTTGAGGGGGCAGCGGGTCCCGACGACAAGAAGTGTATTGGCAAACCTCTGGACCAGAAGTGACACGGTCCCTTTCTCCACCCGGAACGAATGGGTGGCAGCAGGGTGAAACACTAGGTCATCCTTTGTGGCATTGACGGCCCGGACAAGCTTGTCTGCTTCATCTATCGAAACGAGGTTGAAATCATGCGTGGCGCAGCCGTGGGGGACGAGGACATTGCCAGAAAACGCATCATGAAGATAGGACGGGAGGTTACTCCCACCTACCGTGCCCATCGGGCCGGGGTGGATATTCGGGACCGTTAATAGGATCTCCTCCCGGCCCATCCTTCGTATGAAGATGCTCGCCTGGGGGACATACACCTCCTCTCCCATCTTCCTGAAAAAAACATCCAGGCTTCTCGAGCCGTCGGTATGATGCGCAACATAGGCATTGAGGAGAGAAAGGCCCGGAATGCGGAGAGAACGGTACATCGGTTCATCGATAAGCCAGAAGAAGCCCGTGAAGCCTGCCCAGAAGATAAGGTGAAAAATGACCGCCAGGAGGACAAAGGGACCGGGGATGAGAAAACCACCAGTGATTATTCCTGGGACGGTCTCCATCAGGGCCGGAAGTGACATCCTGGCTGAGCGGGCGTCCGAAATGGCAACGAGTACGAGCAGTCGCAGGCCAAAGATGAAGGCAAGGGCAATACCATACCAGAGCGGAAATTTACCACCGTAGAACACCAGCCCTGTCCCGGTGATAAGCAGCCCGAACAGCCCGGCCGATGCTGCGAGCAATGATGAGCGGTTCCAGGTCATCGGCCTGCCGAGCCGGGACACCATGGGCTTGGTTGCGATGAACCCGCAGATGACAGGCAGGGTGAAAAGAAGGGTCACCGCGGGAAATGCCGACCCCCCGGTCGAAAGCAATACAAGGTCGATACAACCGGCCATGATGGCAAACAGGGCGAGGGGTACGGGCCAGTGAGGGGCGGTAAAGAGGTAACGGGAGAGGTTCTCAAGCCGTGCATCACTGTTCTGCACACCCTGACCTTTCGGCCTGCCGGGGTCCTGCTTCATGGTTTACTGCACCAGGGTCGTTTATCCTCTTAATTTCCTACTAACCATGCTCATTCCGGCACCCGCCTCTCACCAGGTTCCGGAAACGATCCAAAATGACTTTGGAACCGGGTTACAACTGCATCCCAGTCCGGAAGGTGGGTCTGGCAGCCGGGGTGTTCGACCACGTAACTCGCCGTCACGCTGCCGATGCAGCAACATACATGGAGGGCGTATCCCTGTGCGTATGCAGTGAGAAAACCGGCCCGGTAGGAATCCCCGGCTCCCGTGGGGTCCTGCATGTTGACCGGCACCGGAGATATGTTCCATCTTTCTCCCTGACTGAAGAGGGTGCTCCCCTCGCCACCTGAGGTGAAGACCGCGATGGGGACTTCACGGGCGAGCTGTTGTCGGTTCAGGTCCAGTACACTGCACATCTCTTCGACCTCATGGCGGTTGGCAAAGAGGATGTCAATATTGTCCAGGATTGACACAAGGTCGTCCCGGGAGTAGCGGTGGATGTCCTGCCCTGGGTCAAACGATGCAAACTCGCTCCGTTCGGCAACCTTGACATTGAACGAGGGATCGGCTGTC
>CAZGXZ010000181.1:0-4601 GCA_964530035.1 uncultured Methanoregulaceae archaeon | reverse complement strand
AAGGAGGTCGATCATCCGGAACTGCGGCCAGAACGGGATGCAGAAATACACCGCGGACTCATGACCGCTCGCGAGCCAGGGCAGGAAGTTCGACGTCCTGAACTCGTTTCCCGTCCTGATGATGAGGTCCACGGGCGGGATGGTCACCCCGGGGTACAGGTGTTTTTCCACGAGCCCCGGGGAGATTGCATCCGGCTGTATCTCCCCGGCTTCAACTCCCGCGAGGATCTCCCGTGCGGCATGCACGATCTCGTTTCTTCCCCCGTACGCGATGGCGATGTTCAGAAAAAAACCCTCATAGTGTGCCGACGCCTCTTCAGCCTCCCTGATGACGGCAAGGAGGTCGGGGGGAAGGAGCGACCGGTCACCGAGCATCCGGATCCTGATGCGGTACCGGTGGACCCGGTCATCCGTGATAAACGACCTGAACTTCTCCTTGAATAGCTCGAACAGGTCGGAGACCTCTCCCCTGTCACGGCGGAAGTTCTCAGTCGAGAAGGAGTAGAGGGTGATGTGCGAGATAGAGAGCTCATGGGCCCAGTCAAGCATCCGCTCGGTTACGTCGGCTCCCATCCGGTGTCCCTGGCTCACCTGGACGCCGGCCATTTTTGCGAAACGCCGGTTTCCGTCCTGGATTATCGCGACATGGCATGGGATGTGGGTACACTGGGAAAGCAGGTGCCGCTCATACAACCGATACAGGAATTCCTGAATCGCCAACCGGGATCACCTCCACGATCATCCCCCTGTCAGGGTACCGTTCCACGATGCACTTCCGGCCAGGGAGGTCCCCGGCGTGGTCGGAGAGGTACTCCCAGGACATCTCCACGAGCGGTCCGCAGACCTCCCTCTGGTCGGCAGGAATACCGGCTATCCGGGATGACCAGTCTCCCTCGGGCTCCCATGCTCCGTACACGACCGTACCCTCGTCCGTGACCTCGTCAAAGGGACGGCAGGTCCGTTCGGCGATCCTGATCAGCCGCATCCTCAGCTGGACGCCGTCCTTGAACCGGGACGAGCACCAGTGCACCTCCGGCACGGAGAGGAGCGGGAGTGCCCAGTCCTTCGCACCGTCTATGGCGCTGTGGAGGTCGTCCTCGGTAAACAGGCCCCGTTCCCTCATGGCGTCCGAGCAGGTCTCGCCCCACTCGAGCTCGTTGATGTTGAAGACATCCGTTTGAGGAATGAGCGGAAGAAACGCCTCGAGGCCAGGCAGTGAGGGGATTTCAAACCCGATCTCAAAACCATGTGCATGTCCCCTTTCCAAGGCCTTATCATACTCCGATCCTGAAACCGTTCTCCATTCGTCCACGGGGGGGTGCATCCGGATCTCATCGACGAGACCTTCGAGCGCCGCAAGGTCCTCCTCCGAAGGCGCCCTCCCCGTATAGAGGTGAATATGGTGGTCCGGGCCGAACCGCTCCTTCAGGGCCCGGGCATAAGCAACGACCCGGTCTCGCACGAGGAGCGGTTCGCCCCCGGTGATCCCGGTACCGAGGGCCTCCATCGTCTCTGCGACACCCACCGCCTCATCCGGAGAAAAGACCTCCCGTTCGTTGGCATATATTGCATCGACGTCCTTCCGTTCAAGGGAAAGCGGGCAGTACCAGCAGTCGCGGTCGCAAGTGCCGGTGATGAAGAGGACCATCTTCGCACCATGGTGGCAAAGGACGCAGCCTTCTGAGAGGCGGTCCCGGGAAACGGTCCCCTCCGGGCTGGGTGTCATGGAGAGGTACCTCACTATAGGCCTTCGGCCGGGAAAAAGGTGATGAAAATGAATAATCCGCCGGTCTCTTCTGAGATGAGGGTTCAGGAGACCGTTTTGTCCACGTTTCTGGCGATCTTTGCCGTGGCGAGTTTTTCGATGGCGTTTTTGTCGACATCCTCCGAAATCCACATCACCCCGTTGTGGACGGCACTATCGACGAAGGCGTCACCCTCGGGCGTCCTGACGACCAGGGTGGTATACCCGGGTGCACTCCCGACCGAACCGGCGGAGATATCCGCTTTAAGGGCAGGAAAATCAGTACAGACGTGGCAACCGGACCGGACCGTGTCCTCGATATCCTTTAAGGGAAACGACGTGGTTGAACCGTCCGACATCGTGATCTCGAGTTTTCCCCGGACGTCGAGCTTTTTCACTCTCCAGGTCTCGATGGCGTGCTCCTGCCGCATCTTTCCCTCGACGAGCATCCGGTAGTCGAAGGACTCGGTGCAGAAGAGCCCGATGACAAGCCTGATGGACTTCCCGAAGGGCTGCAGGAGATCATGGCCGCTGGTCCTCATGCGGTCGACCGCCTGGACGACGCAGGGTACCCCGACGACGGCAATTTTCCTGAACTTCCGGTCGATGACCGCGGTCTTGAGCGACCCGAGGAGCGGAACCCACCAGCTGTACCGTGAACCGGCCGAGTGCAGGAGTTCCTCTGAGGACGTGACGAGGATGGAAAACGGACGGAGCGTCATCCTGTCCTCTCCCACAGTGACGACCGCGTCGATCAGGCCCGTGTCAAGGGCGTTTTTGAGGATCGCGGTGACAGCCCCGCCGCTCTGGCTCCGTGGGACGGTCTGTGAAGCCTGTCCGGCGATGATCCGCCGGTACTGGCCAAGCGGCTCCGGAGCTGGGAGCTCGACCCTCGGGCAGACGGCATAGCAGGCTCCACATGGCACCCCGTCGGTCTCCTGCTTGCAGTAGCCGTTGTGGACCGGGAAGGACACCGTCCCCTCCTCGTCAAAGTAGAGGGCGTCGGCCGGGCAGACCGCGGTGCACGCCCCGCACCCTGAACACCGCCCCTTTTCCCAGACCGACCGTTTTAAGTCCTGGTAACTCGTTTCGACCATCATCTCACTCCCACGTGTATTTATTTGCGAACGGACGTGCGCTCGACGGGACGATCTTGGTGAACGGCTCCTTCATAAGAGCATCCGCATCCGTTCCGAACCACCGGGAAAATTCCCTGATCATGACCTCGATGTCCTCCCGGTCGCTGTTGGTCAACGGGGCCGTCTTCGCACCTACCCCGAGGTACCACTCGTCAACCTCCCCCCTGACAAAAATAGCCCCTCCATGGATGCCGCTGCCGATACCCCGCTCGGTCACCGTCTCCCTGCAGCCGGTCCCGAGGACGAGAATTTCACCACCCGCCATGTATTCGCCGAGGTAAGCCCTCGCGCACCCGCCGATGATCAGCTGGGGGCGCTTGCTGTCGTACTGCTTCATATGGATACCCCCGCGGTACCCGATCGAGTCCCTGACCAGGACCCTGCCGCCCCGCATGCTGTGGGCCACGGCGTCGCCTGCCGATCCGTGGATGACAATGGTCCCTTCGTCCATCGTGTTCCCCGGGGCGTGCTCACAGTTCCCGTTCACGACACAGGTCGGACCCGACATGAACATCCCGAGGTCACCGCCCGGGACGCCGTTTATGACGAGCGTTGCGTTCCCTTTGAGACCGTCGGCGATAAACCGCTGACCCATCACATTGTCAATAACAATCTCTGTGGCACCACCGGCCACGGCCTCCCTGATCATCCTGTTGAGCGGGGTATAATGAAGACCCTGGGCATCGATGCGGACAGTGGTCATCCGGACTTCACGCTCCTATTCCTTTCACGTCAAGGACCTTCATGATGGATTCGTCCAGGAGGTAGCCGCGAAGCCGGTCACGGTTGCCGCGGAGGCTTTCTATGCTGTTGATCCCCGCTGCACCCATCAGTTCGCTGATCTCGAGTGTCCAGGCATGGAGCAGGTTGGAGACCTGGGCGGACGCCTGTTCCGTGTCGAGCCGTTGTACGAGGTCGGGACGTTGGGTCGCAATACCCCAGGGGCACAGACCGCGGTAACAGGTCCCGCAGACCCGGCAGCCCATGGCAACAAGGGCTGCCGTTCCGATATATACGGCGTCAGCACCGAGTGCAATCGCCTTGACGACATCCGCACTCTCGCGGAGACCTCCGCTTGCGATCAGTGAGACCTCGTTTCGTATCCCCTGTTTCCTGAGTTTTGAGTCGACGGCAGCGATCGCGGCCTCGACAGGGATGCCGACATGGTCCCTGAAGACTCTCGGGGCGGCACCCGTCCCGCCCCTGAAGCCGTCGATGACGACGGCATCGGCCGACGACCGCGCTATCCCGGCAGCAATCGCGGCAGCGTTGTGGACCGCGGCGATCTTCACGAACACCGGCTTTTTCCACTCAGTAGCCTCCTTGAGGCTGCGGACCAGCTGCTTCAGGTCCTCGATGCTGTAGATGTCATGGTGGGGTGCGGGGCTGATGGCATCGCTCCCCTCGGGGATCATCCTCGTGCAGGAGACATCGAGGCAGACCTTCTCCCCGGGGAGGTGACCGCCGATCCCTGGTTTCGCCCCCTGGCCGATCTTGATCTCGATGGCGGCTCCCCGTTCAAGGTAATCGATGTTCACCCCGAACCGGCCTGATGCTACCTGGACGATCATGTGGTCCTGGTACGGGTACAGGAGCTCGTGGAGCCCGCCTTCACCGGTCCCCATGAATGTCCCGGTTTCCGAAACCGCCCTCGCGAGGCTCATCTGGGCATTGAGGCTGATGGCCCCGTAGCTCATGTGGCCGATCATGATGGGGGT
>CAZGXZ010000180.1:0-4617 GCA_964530035.1 uncultured Methanoregulaceae archaeon | reverse complement strand
GACGGCCTTAACTCGGCGTACCGGGTGACCCTGGACACGTATGCCTCCTCAACAGGGGTTGAATGGCGTTTTCCCTTCTATGACCGGAGGCTGATAGATTTCATGGTCATGATGCCGCCTCGACTCACCTTCAGGGACGGGGTTACCCGTTGCCAGCTCAGGGAGGCGATGAAGGGAATGGTGCCGGAGAAGATCAGGACGCGGCTCTCGAAGGCCCATGCCGGTGACCTGCAGGACCGGGGCCTGAAATCCGGAGAGAAAGACCGGGCCGAGGCACTGCTCCAGGAACCGGGTGCGGTCAGGCTGGGTCTTGTCAGGCAGCAACCCCTGGAACAGGCCTGGAAATCTTACCTCGATGGGACGGGCTACCCCGCCCGGCCTCTGGTCCGCTTTCTCTGTGCCGAGGCATGGTTACGCGGATATGAAAAACGGTTCGGCAGGATCCCGGGTGAGGAGGTGAATGAGCTAACATAAAATGAGATTACCTTTGTCTGGGAAACGGCATTCGCATCAGGGAGAGCCATGCTAAATTTATTTACTATTTAAATCAGGAGGGGGGAAGTGCTACCTTTTCCTAAAGATATGGAAAAGGATTGAGTCAAATAAAAAGGCATTTAAATATCCTGAAGTGGTGGAAGGTGGCGATGTGAAGGACCTTACCCTTGGGAATAAAGGTCCCTATCAGGACCTTGGCAGTGCCAGATCATATGAAGGGGAGAAGGGCTGAAAAAGTAAAGTCAATGGTGCTGAGCAACTTATTTATTTCTGGAAACCGTTCATTTAATTGTTATTAAAAGATGAATTAGGGGAAGGATTTTATGAAGAAAGGAACGTATGAATCACCAGAACTGGTGAAAGTAGGCAATGTGAAGGATCTGACGCTTGGTGGAACTGGGGTTTATAATGACTCTGGCGGTGCAGGTTCGTTCGATCCATATCGGCCAACAGGAATGGAGGTTCAGCAGACTCCGACTCCGAATGATCTACCTTATCGGGATTAAAATTAATGCATTTCAAATAGGGGAGCGAGAACAGGAATTCTTTTTTTTGCTTATATCATTTTAATGGAACAATTCCTGAAGCTACAAGGTTCTTTTTGTGAACAATTCAGATTTGGATTTTCATATTATCATTGCCAAACTAAGTGGAACTGAGTCTTACCATAATCAGGTGTGCCCGGATTGCGAGACTCCCCTCCTAGAGCTTGCCCAGGGAATTGCATCGAGCCCCCTCTGGTCCTCAATGCCCCCCTCAGCTATCGTAGTGCATATAAATCCCCCAACTATTGCAGTTGTCGGGAGGTATAACAAGGTAGAAACGGCCCGTATACGCGCTCTTTCGTGGCACGTAGATTATGCTCTCCGCCACCTGAGATATGTCAATTTTCCGCAGGCTGTCGAGGACTGCCGGGTACTTGGAGCCCGGTTCAGGGAACACCTTGGTGATGACAAAATTCAAAGGTGCTCCTTCAATGCCCTCCCCCGCGGGGGTCTCATCGTCCTCGGCATCCTCTCATACATCATGGGCATCAGTCCAGGGCAGCTGCAGTACCCCGGGTCACCGGACGTGCCCCTGGTCGTCGTTGACGACTGTGCGATCAGCGGTGAGCGCTTTTCGGCTTTCATGGAGTCCTGTGGGCAAAAGGAGGTCATATTCGCCCCACTATATTCTCACCCGGAACTTCGTGCAGGACGCCTGGGACTCCCCGTTACCGCGTGTATCAGTGCCCGTGACCTCGGGGACTATTCAGATGAGGTCAATGGAGGAACAGAATCCTACCGAAAGACCTGGAGCGGGCGTTTCGACAATGAACGCCTCTGGATAGGGCTGCCTGAATATCTCTGCTTCTCCTGGAACGAACCGGACAGGCCGTTCTGGAACCCGGTTACTGAAAAAACCGAGTGCGGATGGACCCTGCTCCCCCCAAGGCGGTGCCTGAAGAACATGCCACCCAGGATTCCAGTGTATGTGCAGCCTGTTTCCAGAGGTCCGCTCGCACCATCAAAAGAGGTGATATTTGCAGTCATCGGGGAAGAAGTGGTCATCGGGCATACTGTTTCTCGTGAAAGCTATGTCCTGGACGGGGTCTCCGCGGCCATATGGAATGCCGTCGTGAAATTTGGCAACCGCGGACAGGTCATCACGGCCCTCGCCGATGAATATGACGCAGACAAGCAGGTTCTCCAGGCTGAAGTGACGGATTTCATTGACCTGTTACTTCAGAAGCGGATTCTCGAGGAGACAAGCAGTGTCTCATGATACCGGCCCTTCCTCCGGACTGGAATGGCATCACACGCTCTATGGGCTGACTCTAGCAAGCGACTATCCGTTTAAAAACAGGTTTGTCAAGGGATCCGGTAAACCTGATGTCCGGTTTAACGTGGTTGACAACCCCCCGGTCCCTGATGACTGGAAGGGTACAAAACCGGTCTATCGTTCGGGGTCTGTTCTTGAAGACGGTGAACCCCTCCAGGTGATCTACAGGACGGGAGAATGCGATGTCGTCCGTTTTACACGGACCGTTGATTTCTACCTGTTCGACGACCACATTGACGCTTGTGTGCAGGACCCTGACTATGAATTCCTCGTGGAGATCCTCCTGCTCGGGGAGGTACTCTCACTCTGGCTCGAAAAGCATGGTATCCCGGCAATCCATGCCTCTGCCGTGCAGACGGATGCCGGTGCTGTCGGTTTCCTGTCAACGAACAAGGGCGGGAAAAGTACTCTTGCGGCATCACTCGTGCAACAGGGCTACGCTCTCCTGACCGACGACATCATGCCCGTGGAGGAGTCCAATGGCACGTTTTTCTGCAGGCCCGGGTATCCCTGCATGCGGATGTGGCCCGACGAGGCACGGTTCTTCCTGGGACGACATAATGACCTGGAGATAGTACATCCCTGGTTCGACAAACGCCGGGTTCCTGTCGGAGAGGAGGGATTCGGGACCTTTTGCAACACAAAGCAACCGATAAAGGCCCTTTATCTTCCAAGACGGCAGGAAAGTTCTGATGATATACTCATCGAGCCGGTCCCGCCAAGGGATGCCCTTATCGAGCTTGTCCGGAACTCGTTTTCAATTTCAATCGTCGAGGCACTCGGGCTGGAGGTGCAGAGGATGATGTTTTTTGGGCGCCTGGTGGTGCAGGTCCCCATGCGACGCCTGTACTATCCGTCCGGGTTTAAGCACCTCCGACAGGTGGACGAGGCCATTCTCGAGGATCTCGCGGGGTTGTGATGACCAGACCCTATTTGTCCGTTTCCCAGCAAAACGGACATTTTCAAAAGGAAATGCTGATGAGGTAATGGTAGAGAGGTTAGGGATCAGCCGGCCATGACAGGAGACGGGAAGGGTGAAATGAGATGAGCTCCGGAGAGGAAACCAGGACCACGCCGGGAATTCATGGCCTTCACAGGAAACTTGACACGTTCCTCACCCTCCGGAGGGCGGTGGCCCTCGTATGGGAAAGTGCCCCGGGATGGACGGTAGCGGGCTCGGTCCTTGTTGTCCTGCAGGGAATCCTGCCTCTGGTCTCATTATACCTGTTGAAACTCATCATCGATGCGGTCACGGCCGCGATAGCGTCCGGTACGATGCAGGAGGCGTTTATCCCCGTTATTGTCCTGATAGCCCTCCTGTGCGGGACAAGCCTGGCTACTGTGGTTACCCGGTCGCTCTCTATGCATGTCAGCGAGGTCCAGTCCGCACTCACCACCGACCACGTCCAGGACGTCATGCATGCAAAATCCGTCGAGGTAGACCTGGAATACTATGAAAACCCCGCGTATTATGACACCTTTTACCGGGCGCAGATGGAGGCGCCGGTCCGTCCCACCCGTATCGTGAACGGACTCGTCCAGGTAGGACAGAGTACGGTCACGCTGGCAGCCATAGCGGTTATCCTGATCTCCTTCAGCTGGGTCCTCGCAGTGGTCCTCCTCCTGGCCATCATCCCTGTCGCCTACATACGCTGGAAGTATGCCGGCAGGCTGTACTCCTGGAGGCGCAGCAGGACCCCGAAGGAACGCCGGAGCTGGTATTACCACTGGATGCTCACCAGTGACAGCCATGCAAAGGAGATCAGGCTCTTCAACCTTGGCCCACGGTTCAAGGGGAGATACAAGGACCTCCGGAGGGAGCTGCGCCGGGAGTACCTCGATATATCGGCGAAGAGAGTTGGTGCTGACCTTGCAGCCCAGTCCCTTGCCGTCCTTGGCCTCTTCATCGCACTCGCTGTCGTAGTGTACCGGGCTGTCCAGGGCAGCATCTCGGTCGGAGACCTGGTCTTCTATTTCGGGATTATCCAGCAGAGCCAGGCCTTCATGAATACGCTTCTTACCGGTGTGGCCGGGCTGTATGAAGACGCGATTTTCCTGACGAGCCTCTACGAATTCCTTGATATCACCCCTGGGATCAGGGAGCCGGAACGCCCGAAACCGTTCCCCGCCCCGATCCAGGATGAGATCCGTTTCGACCACGTTTCCTTCAGGTATCCCGGGTCGGACCAGGCCGCCCTCTCCGATATCAGTCTTGCCATTCCCCGGGGCCGGACCGTGGCCCTCGTCGGAGAGAACGGTTCGGGAAAGACAACCCTGGTAAAGCTGCTCTGCAGGTTGTAC
>CAZGXZ010000179.1:0-4619 GCA_964530035.1 uncultured Methanoregulaceae archaeon | reverse complement strand
CTTGACCTACGGATTAAGAGTCCGTCGCTCTTCCGAACTAAGCTACAAGCCCGTGTGCCTTATTCTGTGGTTTTGCGATTCGAATAAAGGTTTCGATTCAATATCCGCCACCACGTGCTGCCTGGCGTCACGCATTTAATAGGAGATGCGGGTAAAAACGATAGTATGCAGGAGGGGACGCAGCCAGCCAGGGACAGGAGGGCCAAGTACCTGATCTGCGGGTGCGGCAGCACCGGTTACCACGTACTCCGCGAGCTCGTGGATGAGCAGAAGAGCGTCCTTATCCTTGAACGGGATGAAAAGCGCGTCCAGGAACTCCGTGACGAGCAGTTCGACACCCGGTTGCGGGACATCAGGAGCCCTGACCTCCTGAGGGACATCCCGGTCTTTGACATAGTCTTTATTTTAAGCGACGACCCTGAAGCAAACCTGGCAGCATTAAGGACGATAAAGGCGGCATGCCCCGCAGCCCATGTTGTGGTCCGCGCGGCAGACTCCCTTTCGGCCAGCCTCATGGAGTCCGAAGGTGCCGACCTTGTCCTTTATCCCCAGCTCGTCGTGGCAAGGGCGGCTGTGACAGAGATTAAAAAACTCCACATCTCCCGGATGTCGAAGCGTCTTTTCTCCCTCCTGAACGGGTACGAGGGGACGCTGGGCATCATAACACACAACAACCCGGACCCCGACGCCATATCAAGCGCCCTTGCCCTCTCGGCGATCGCCAGGATCGCAGGCTCCGACCGCCTGAAGACCCGGATTTTCTATGACGGCACCATCGGCCACCAGGAAAACAGGACACTCGTGAACCTCCTCGACATCAGGATGGAGCGGTTAAGCCCGGCATCGCTGGCCGAATGCCAGTACTTCGCCCTTGTGGACAGTCCGGCTCCCGGGGTGAACAACGGCCTTTCACCGGGTGCCAGGGTTGACATCGTCATTGACCACCATTCAAACGGCCAGCACACGGGTCCTGAACCGGAGTTCGTAGACCTCCGTTCCGGGCTCGGAGCCACGGCGAGCATCCTTACCGAGTATGTGCGCGAACTCGGCATTCCCCTTGACCGGAAGGTCGCCACCGGGCTCCTCTACGGGATTCGTTCCGATACCAAGGACTTCCGGAGGGGTGTGACCCCTGATGACCTTTGCAATGCCGGGTTTCTCCTCCCCCTCTCCGACTCCGACCTCCTCGACAAGATCATCTCCCCCTCGCTGTCCATGGAGACCCTTGACGTCCTCGGGACCGCGATCACGAACCGCCGGGTCATAAGCGGGTATCTCTTCTCCGATGTCGGGTATGTCAGGAACCGCGACGCCCTCCCCCAGGCGGCGGACCTCCTTATAAACCTGGAAGGAGTCAACACCGCCCTGGTATACGGGATAACAGAGACCGCCATTATCATCTCGGCCCGGAACCGCGACCTGCGGCTCCATATCGGGAACGTCTTCTCAGAAGCTTTCGGGGAGATAGGGGATGCCGGCGGACACGCAAACATGGCGGCGGCAACGATCCCGCTCCGATACTTCGCCCGGGTAAGCGACAAGGAAACCCTGCTCTCCCTCGTCATCGGGCAGATCCTGGAACGGTTTTCAGATATCGTCGGGCTCGAACGGGATGGAAAACGTCTTGACATCTCCCAGAAGACCGAGAGGAAGGGGAACGGAAGCGATCCCAGGGAGGACAATGGAGTTCTCTGAGTGGGAGCCCCTGTACCAGGAGATACTGGACTATTTCCAGTTTGACAGGGCGGCTGACGAGGCGGCACGCGACCGGGCGGCCATCCTTTCACCGCATGATGACCTGCATCTCCTCGAAGGACTGGTCAAAGGCAGGGATGTGACGGTGTGCGGCAACGCTCCGTCTCTCGTTGAAAATATCCCGGGAATTTCAGGAGTTGTGTGTGCGGCGGATGCAGCGGCCCTTGTGCTCTATGAGAACGGGATACGGCCCGAAGTCATCTTTACCGACCTTGACGGGGCCGACGAACAGTTTTCTGAAATGAACCTTCTCGGGACCGTGCTCGTCGTCCATGCCCACGGGGACAACATCCCTCTCCTCGAGGAATGGGTGCCGGGTATCCGGGGACCACTGGTCCTGACAACACAGGCCTCCCCGGTCCCCGGGGTCTACAACTTCGGGGGGTTTTCAGACGGGGACAGGGCGGTCTACGGCGTGCTTCACCTCGGGGCGGCCTCCGTGCGGCTCGTCGGCTTCGACTGCGGGGATACCAGGGTCAATCCCATGAAACGGGGCAAGCTTATCTGGGCGAAGCGGCTCCTCGCACGTCTCGGGTATGACTGCTAAGGCGCTTTTAGTCGACGGGTATGTCGATGAGCCGGCATGTCTCGGCGTCCCGCCCTATGTCTCCCCGTACATCAGGACGATAGCCGGGGTCCTGGAGGAGCACCGCCTCTCCTGCACGTACCTCACCATAGACCAGCTCCGGGACGACCCGTCGCTAGGGGAACTCATCAGGACGGCCCCGATCGTAGTCATGGTCGCAGGGACGACGGTCCCAGGGGCCTACCTCGGGGGAAGCCCGGCGACGCTCACGGACATCAGGCAGATAGGCCACCTCTGCAGGGGCGGACGGTCGGCACTGTGCGGCCCGGTGACATTCGGGTATGCCGGTGCAGGCGGGAGGCATGCCGTGCCGCTTGAAGGGACGGGTTTTTCGGCGGTCCTCAAGGGGCCCCCTGCGGAAGCGGTGGACGCCTGGGTCCGCGGGGAGGAGGGGCCGTCCCGACAGGATTACACCCTCGAGGACCGGTGGGGGGTGCTCGGGAGCCATGTTATCAGGCAGCACCCCTCGTTCCCCCACGTAATGTGCGAGCTCGAGACCGCGAGGGGATGCGCCAGGTCCGTGACCGGGGGCTGCTCGTTCTGCACCGAACCCTTCTACGGCCCTCCGGTATACCGGGGCTCTGCCGGAATAGCTGGTGAGGTCGCAGCGCTCTGCTCCCACGGGGCGCTTCATTTCCGCCTGGGCAGACAACCCGACCTGCTGGCATACCGCTCGGGGCCCGGCGAGACTCCCCGCCCTGACCCCGGTGCCCTCGGGGAGCTCTTTTCCGGGATCAGGCAGGCGGCACCCGGTTTAAAGACCCTCCATATCGACAACATCAACCCCGGGACGATAGCCCGCTTCGAGGACGAGGCACGGGAAGCACTTGCGGTTATCGTCGCCGGACATACACCTGGGGACGTTGCGGCGTTCGGGATGGAGACCGCCGACCCTGAAGTCATCCGGGCAAACAACCTCAAGGCCTCACCCGACGAGGTCTTCCGGGCCATCGAGGTCGTGAACGAGGTCGGTGCACATCGGAGGGACAATGTCCCCGACCTCCTCCCCGGCCTCAACTTCGTGTGCGGGCTGGCCGGGGAGACCCCCTCGACCTATGACAGGAACGAGGAGTTCCTTGCCCGCATCATTGCAGCCGGTCTCCTGGTACGGAGGGTGAACATCAGGCAGCTGATGCCCTTCCCCGGAACCCGGGCTTTCTCGGACAATACCCTCCGCCGCCATGAAAAACGGTTCTCTCGTTTCAAGACCACCGTCCGCGAACGATTTGACCATATCATGCTTGCAAAGGTCTTCCCTCCGGGGACGGTCCTCAAAGAGGTCATCACCGAGGTGGAGGGCAGTCCCTCGTTCGGGAGACAGATGGGTTCCTACCCGATCCTCGTGGGTTTTCCACTCCGGATGACCAAAAAGACGGTCTGCGACGCCCTCGTCGTCGGATACGGCTCCCGGTCGCTGACCGCCCTGCCCTGTCCCGTACCGGTCAATTCCCTCCCGGTTGCGGCACTGGGATGGATACCGGGCATCGGGAAGAAGAAGGCAGGGCTTATTGCATCAAAACGCCCGTTTTCAAGCCGCTCTGACCTGGAATCGCTTACCGGGCCACTCCCGACAGACATCCTGTTCAGTTTTTCCTGATCCCCATTTCCGGCAGCATCCGGGAGCTGCCTGACGGGATCCCGCAGGACGGTCAGATCCCCTTCAGTTCAATAACCTTGAAGATGTCGGTCCGTGTGACGATCCCGACCAGGACACCCTCCGAGACCACGGGGATCCTGCCAATATCTGATACGGTCATCAGCCGCAGCGCCTCGGTTACCGGGGCCCCGGGCGGGAGCGTGACAGGCCGCCGCGACATGATGTCCCTGACCTGCATGGCGTCCCGGTCGATGGAGGACATGGCATGGACATCGGCTACCGTCACCATCCCCACGAGCACCCCCTTGTCAACGACCGGGAACCCAAGGTGCTTCGTGGCATACATGAGCGAGACAACCTCATGGAGGGGCATATACGGGGGGACGACTGAGACCGGACGGCTCATGATGTCACCCATGGTCACGTCCTTTAAGAGAGCTGCGTACCTGACCTGGGTCGACTCCTGGGAAGCCCCGATATAGATGAAGATTGCGATCAGGACGAGGATGAAGTCAAGGGTCAGGACCCCGACGATCCCGAAGACGACGGAAAATGCCCTGCCGATGTCGGAGGCAATCTTTGTCGCCCGCTCAAGTGGCATCCGTTTTGCAAGCCAGGCACGGAGCACCCGCCCGCCGTCCATGGGGAAGGCGGGGATGATGTTGAAACCAAACAGGATTG
>CAZGXZ010000178.1:0-4627 GCA_964530035.1 uncultured Methanoregulaceae archaeon | reverse complement strand
AGCCAGGGAACTGCTCATGAAATACCCCGGGGTCGGGGCCAAGGCAGCAGACTGCATCCTGCTCTTCGGGTTTGGAAAAAACGAGGCTTTCCCCGTTGATGTCTGGATGAGGAGAGTAATGGAGAGGTACCCCGGGGCGCCTGCAACAGGGACCTCCCTGACACATTCAGCCTACGCCAGGATAGGAGAGTTTGCGCGGAGTTACTTCGGGCCGTATGCCGGGTATGCGCAGCAGTACCTCTTCATGGCCGCACGGGAGGACGCTGCCGGAGGTGTCAGGTCCCGCAGTCCCAGCTCGTCAGGTAGACAGACTGTTCCTTCGTAAGACGCTCGATTTCTATACCGAGCGAGTCCAGTTTCTTTTGCGCGACCGCCTCGTCGATCTCCTGGGGGACATCGT
Organism: uncultured Methanoregulaceae archaeon; assembly: GCA_964530035.1. Classification (GTDB taxonomy): domain Archaea; phylum Halobacteriota; class Methanomicrobia; order Methanomicrobiales; family Methanospirillaceae; genus KLAP105. Next base: position 4,227 of record CAZGXZ010000178.1, on the reverse strand, counting down.
AGACGCCGCCGGCAAGTCCTTTTCCATGTTCGGCGATGTACCGCGCCGACAACGCCTGGAGGGCAAAGGAGAGGTCCATGACCTCGACCGGGTGACCCATTCCCTTCGGCACTGCCAGGTTGACGAGCCTGCCCTCGGCGAGGAGGTGGAGGTGCTTTCCACCTATCGTGAAGGACTCGATCCCGTCTCTTTTTTCCACCGACTCTGCATGGGCTTCGAGCCACGTCGCGTCGATCTCGACGTTGAAGTGCCCGGCATTGCACAGGATGGCCCCGTCCTTCATGAGCGGGAAGTGGCTGCCGGTGATGATCCCGATATTACCCGTCGTCGTAACGAAGATGTCCCCGATGCGTGCCGCCTCCGCCATGGTCATGACCATGAAGCCGTCCATGTGGGCTTCGAGGGCACGCCGCGGGTCGATCTCGGTCACGACCACCTTCGCCCCGAGCCCGTGGGCCTTGCGGGCCAGCCCGCGGCCACAGAACCCGTAACCCGCCACGACAACCCACTTTCCGGCGATTAGGACGTTCGTTGTCGCCATGATCGCGGTCAGGGCGGACTCGCCTGTCCCGTGGACATTGTCAAAGTGGCGTTTCATCGGCGTGTCGTTGACCGCGATGACCGGGAACTTCAGCTTTCCCTCGGCCGCCATTGACCGCAGCCGGTGGATGCCGGTCGTCGTCTCCTCGCACCCCCCGATAACCCCGGGGAGTACGTCCTGCCGTCCGGTGTGGAGCCGGTGGATCAAGTCCATGCCGTCATCGATGGTGATATCGGGGCGGGCATCGAGGACGCGGTCGATCGCCGCGTAGTACTCTTCCACCCTGCAGCCCCGCCGTGCATAGCAGCTGACACCCGGGACCCTGCCGAGCGCCTCTGAAACGTCATCCTGGGTTGAAAGCGGGTTGCAACCGGTGATATGGACCGTCGCACCCCCGGCTACAAGCGTGGTCACGAGGTTTGCGGTCTTTGCCTCGACATGCAGGGCCATCCCCACGGTCAGCCCCTTCAGAGGTTTGTCCCGTTCAAATTCGCTGCGTATAACCCCGAGGACCGGCATGTACTGCCTGGCCCAGGAAATCTTCGCCTCGCCGGTATGTGTCATCCGTCCTCTCCTGCATATCCGCCGGAACCGGTTACCTGCTGCCGGTGCGGACAAGTCTTAACATCTATGACGGGTAAAGGCAAAAAAGGTTGAGCAGGATGGGGAGGGACAGCCGGGAAGGGTCCGTGACCGGGGATGTTCCGGTCTGTTTCACGGTCGGACACTCGAACCACCAGCCAGGACACCTGGTCGCGTTGCTGTCCATCCACCAGGTCGCCGTGGTCCTGGACGTACGGTCCTCCCCCTACAGCAGGTATGCCTGCCAGTTCAACAGGGAAACCGTTCAGAACATGCTTTCTGCCGAAGGGTTCAGTTACCGCTGGTGTGGCGACAGGCTCGGGGGGTGGCCCCGGGCACCAGGAACCCACGGGCGTCCCGCGACTCCGGATTATGACCAGACCAGGAGTTCACCCTCATTCAGGGAGGGAATCGAAGCAATCGCCCTATCTGCACGACGGGGAACGAGGTGCTGTCTCATGTGTGCGGAGAAGGACCCGGCTGACTGTCACCGGGCAGTCCTTATCGCGCCGGCCCTCATGACTTCAGGGGTCCGGGTGTACCACATCCTCGCAGATGGTTCGCTGCTCGCCCACCTGGCCCTGGATGGGGGACAGCGGGACAGGCAGCAGAAACTCGGTTCCGGGTGATATCCGGTGCCTGGACCGGGAAGAGGCTGCACTCTGATCAGTCATGCTCCGGGTCTGATACCCTGGTTCCCGCCGGCAAACGAGAAACACCGGAAAAAAAGGATTATTCTGCAACGATCCAGTCATACAGCAACGCGGCCGCGACCGCCCCTGCGACCGGCCCGATGATGTAGATGGGGAGAAACTGCCACAGCTGCGGCCCCCCGAGGACTGAGTCGATGAGGTACGGCCCGAAGGTCCTGGCCGGGTTCAGTGACGCCCCGGCGATATTCCCGGTGGTGGTGATGATCCCGCCCACGGTCAGGCCGATGATAAGCCCTGCAAATCCGGGAGGTGCCTGCCTGTCGACGGCCACTCCCATGATGACCAGCACCAGGATGAAAGTCCCTATCGCCTCTGCGAGGACTGCCTGGCCGATCCCGATCCCCGGGAAAGGTGCGGTCGCCCCGAGGCCCCCCACCAGGACGGCGTTGCTCCCCGCAGACAGGGCGAAGAGAAGGCTGCCGAGAGAGGCTCCGATACACTGGGCGATGATGTAGGCAAGGGTGTCCCTGGCAGGGAACCTGCGGGTGGCCAGAAGGGCGATGGATACCGCAGGGTTCAGGTGGGCCCCCGAGACCCTGCCGAGCGCATAGATCCCCCCGGCGATGGCAATGGCAAAGGCCATTCCTATGGCAAGCCAGTCGGCAAGACCTCCGAGAGCCCCGATACCGATGGAGAAGGAGCTCGCAGGGTCCGTGCCCTGGGCGAGCATGAGCGTGATGGCCGCCGCGCCGGCCCCGATGTAGACCAGGATGAGGGTGCCGAGGCACTCGGCTGCACACCGTTTTCCAAGGGTCATGGTACCGCTCCAGGCATCCCGGCCAGAACCATTCCTCGTGCATAACCCACCTGTCGGACCGGCATCCCGGTCACGGCCATAAAAACCCGGTTCAGATCCCGTTTTTCCATAACGCTCAGCCCTTTTTTCCGTCCTGATGAGATGGTGCACTGAACAGGGATAAGACTTGAGGGGGCATGGCGTGGAAAGGGCAGGGCTGCTCCAGCCCCGGCCAGCGGGAAACCCTCATGGGGTATCCCGCCGACATGGTGAGCATGGTACTCACACGGCGGATCATCCCGTGCCTGGACATCAAGGACGGCAGGGTGGTGAAGGGGACGAACTTTCTCAACCTCCGTGACGCAGGTGACCCCGTGGAACTCGCGGAACGGTACAACGAGCAGGGTGCCGACGAGGTTGTTTTTCTCGACATCACCGCATCAAAGGAGGAACGCGACATCCTCGTCGAGGTGATCGGACGGGCGGCCGACGAACTCTTTCTCCCCCTGACCGTCGGCGGCGGCATCCGCTCGGTCGAGGACATCAGGCAGATCCTCCGTGCCGGTGCCGACAAGGTCAGCATGAACACCAGCGCAGTCCTCGACCCGTCACTGATAGACCAGGGGGCATTGTCCTTCGGGACGCAGTGCATCGTCGTAGCGATGGACGTGAAGCGTAATTACCAGAAAAATCCTGAAGGGACCTTGATCTCCGCCAGGGACGAAGAGGACTGCTGGTACGAGGTCGTCATCTACGGCGGGTCGAAACCGACCGGGATAGATGCGGTCACCTGGGCAAAGGAGGCGGAACGGCGGGGTGCCGGCGAGATCCTGCTGACCAGCATGGAGACCGACGGGACGAAGAAAGGCTTTGACATCCCTATCACGGCCCGGATCTCCGAGGAGGTCGGGATCCCGGTGATAGCTAGCGGGGGAGTCGGCACCCTCGACCATTTCTACGAGGGGTTTGCGTACGGAAAGGCCGATGCATGCCTTGCCGCAAGCGTCTTTCACTATGGCGAGCTGACGGTCAGGGACGTCAAGGAGTACCTCGCCGAACGGAATATCCCCGTAAGGCCCTGACCCCCACGCGGGTCATCTCCCGTATATCACGTTTCCCTGGCCAAAGGAGACCACTTTTCCAGCCATCGCCGCGGCAAGCGCCTTCCTGTCACTGCCCGGGGGGAGGTCGATCTGCGAACTCAGGCCATAGACCTTGATGTCGTACCGGTGGTCGGAACCCTTCGGCGGGCACGGCCCCGAGTACCCGATGGACCCAAAGTCATTTTTTCCCTGGACGCCGGCGATCGGAAAGCTAACGACAGGGTCAGCCGGGATTTTTTCCGGAATGATGCGGGCCGGTTCCACGTTCCAGAAGAGCCAGTGGGTGAACGATCCCCCTCCGGCTGCCGTTGCGTCGATCATCATGACGACCATTGCTTTCACGCCGGGGCCGACGCCTTCGACCTGGATGGCGGGGCTGATATCCTCCCCGTCACAGGTGTAGTTCGCAGGGAGATGAAATACCGGGAGCTTTACCGTGAGGGTATCCATGTGTCCATTACCTCGTTACGTGACAGTGTCCGGGTGGAACGTGAAAAAAGTTGGGATCAGGGCGCTTCAGGGCTTCGCCGGCCCCGGGGGATAGCCGGGAAC
>CAZGXZ010000177.1:0-4762 GCA_964530035.1 uncultured Methanoregulaceae archaeon | reverse complement strand
GACCACCGACATTCCTGCTGCTCATAAACAGACGATTCTCGCCGCAAAGTCGTGGGCGATGAACACCTCGTATGGGATCGGCGACATTTTCGCCCATGCGGTCGAGAACGGGGCGACGCTTGCCGACGCGGTCGACAAGGAGGTCGCCATGGTCCGGTCCATCTACGACACCCCGGTCGAGGCCCAGGCACAGCTGATGGACAGCGTGGGACAGTCCTCATTCGACTGCCGGAAATACATGAAGGAGTACCGGGCAAGAATGAAGGGGGCAGTGAAGGCCTCCCTCGACGAGGGGGTCCACTACGGCAACATAGTGACCGTCCCGGCCTACTGTGTCGGTGATATCGCCCACCACATCTCCCAGTCCACGTACAACAGGTGCACGGACGACGTGGTCATGGCCGTTATCGAGGCCGTCACCGCCGTGATGGACCGGACGCTGGCGGCTGCCGCCCGGAACATAACAAACGAGAACCAGGTGCTCTCGGTCGCCACCGGGGCCTCGGCGAGCGCCGCAGAATACATCCTCGAGCTCGACGGCTTCAACGCCATCATGGTCGTGGACATGCTCACAAAGCGGTACCACAACTATGTCCAGCTGTACCCAAGGCGTGGGGCGGCTATCGAGCTCCACAACTGCGACTTCATGGACATGATCTACCGTGGCTGGAAGTTAGTCGACAAGGCCCGGAGGATGCAGAGCAGCACCCCTGGCATCGTGCGGCCGAAGGTGGGCGGGTCCGAGGTCGACCTGTCGCCGATCCATGAAAACGAGGTGCTCGCCAACCCGCAACGGTACACCTATCCCGCCTGTGCGATGACCGTGCGGTTCTCGGCAATGATGCGCCTCTCGGACTACCCGTGCCTCCTCACGAGCGAACCGGTCACGGCGACCCTCATGACGAACATCATCGCCCTTCACAAGGGTGTCGCGGCGGCACCTGCCCGGATCTGCAAGGACTGTGCATCGGCAGCCCTGATGGACTTCCGCCACTGTTCCTGCCAGTGGAAGGAAGCGGTCTGAATAAAAGGGATTAAAAGAGGAGAGGATAATTCCTGGCCCGATAGGCGCGCCATCACAAGGATATCCAGGCTCCGGATCGTGAAGCCCCGGGGCAGCGTCAGCAGCCCCTACTCCCTTTTCAGGGTGAACCAGAAGGTGGAGCCCTTGCCGAGCTCCGACTCGACCCAGATCCTTCCCCCGTGCTGCTCGATGATCCGCTTGCAGAGGGCGAGGCCGAGCCCTGTCCCGGGATACACGTCTTCAGTGTGGAGGCGCTCGAACAGGACAAAGACCTTGTCATGGTATTCGGGCCTGATGCCGATCCCGTTGTCCTGAATACCAAAACGCCACGTGCCTTCAAGGGCCGTGACAGAGACATGGACCCGTGGGGGCTCCCCCTCCTTCCGGAACTTGACGGCGTTTTCCAAAAGGGCCTGGAAGACCTGGACCGCCCTGGTCCTGTGAAACGGGATGGTCGGGAGGGGGTCATGCGTTATCGACGCCCCGGACTCCTGGACGGCAAAATGAATGTTCGTGAGGGCACCTGTAAAGGCCTCCTCCATGTCGGTTATCTCGGGCCTGACATCCTCCGCCCGCACGCCCGAGTACTGGCGAAGGTCATCGATGAGCCGGTGCATCCGCAGGCCGGCCTGCTCTATCTTCATCAGGTACCGTTCGTCTGCCGACGATGTCCCGGCCCTGCAGTTGCGGAGCAGGAGCTCGGAGAACGCGACGATGGCACGGATAGGTTCCTGGAGGTCGTGGGCGGCGATATGGGCGAACAGTTCCAGGTCATCGTTGCTTTTTTTCAGGCTCCTGATGGATTCCTCCCGCTGGGTTTCGGCTTTTTTACGGTCGGTGATGTCCCTCGCGGTTATGACGACCCGGGTGACGGTCCCTCGGGAAGACAGGAGGGGGTTTATGCAGGTGTCGTACCACCTGCCGCCTTGCTCCTCCTCGAGGCGGAGGGGCTGGCCTGACCATTGATGCTGGTCAATGAGTGCGGTCCGGCGGGCTTTCATGTCCGGGGGCATCAGGTCCCACACACACCTGCCAAGGAGGTCTTCACGGGAACGGCCGAGGATCCTGGCATAATTATCGTTGAAGTTGAGGATAGTGCCGTCCGCGTCAATGAGGACCGCGATGTCCACCGGGCTGTTGATAAGCGCCCGTTCCGTTTCCAGTCGCTCGGTGAGGACTTCTTCCATCGACTTCTGCCGGGTGAGGTCACGCAGGGATACCTGGACGGCTTTCTGCCCCCTGAACTGCACCAGGTTCAGCAGTATTTCGACATCGATCCGGTCGCCGTTCACCAGGAACAACGGGGCAACAACCGGCGGGAGTTGTTCACCCTTCAGAAGCTGCTCGATCGCCTTCCGCCCTTCGTCTGCGACCGTCCTGGGGATGTGGTCGAATATCGACCTTTTCATCGCGATCTCAAGTGAAGTGTCCCCTGCAAGCGCCAGGGCTGCCGGGTTTGCATACAGGATCCTCCCTTCCAGGTCATGGACGAGGACCGCCTCTGAAGTATTGTCTAACAGTGCCCTGAAGTCCGTATCGGTCCCTTTCTCATCCATGAAAATACCGTTGCCAGTTGAACGCAATACCGTATGACCTGCCACGTTATTAGACCGTCCATGGCCAGGGCAGTGATACGGCCCGGGACATCCTCATGGGTTTCCGCCCGGATGGCCCTCGTCAGGGCGAATGAATCAGGAGAGAGAATCCGGTGCCAGTATATAGAGCACAACGGGTTGGAGGAGGCCATACCGGCATCCGATGAGAAGCGGCACCAGAGAGATAGCTACTGTTATCCCTTGCTGGTACGTTTTTGAACCTGAAGGTAGTGGTCACAGGTGTTCTGTTCCCAATGCGGGGCAAGGAACCGGGACGGTGCCAGGTTCTGCACGACGTGCGGTGCCGGCCTCACGGGAGACCAGCAGATCCGTCCCGTACAACAGACGGACCAGGTCTCAGCGGACAATAAACCGGATTCCCGTCTGATCCTCATCGTACTTCCTGTCGCTGTGGTCGTAGTCGTCATCGCAGTGACCCAGGTGCCCTACGCACAGGTGGCAGCCCTTGAAGAGATGCTGACGGTCGCGCTCGGGGTTGCCGTGGCTGCCGGTATTATCCTTGGCATCCTGGGGGCGATATTCTGTCGGAAGAAGCAATAAGTGTAATTTCTCCGGTATATCCAACAGGCCGGGTACGTAGTGCATCGGGAGTCAGGAAGGGTGCCTGATAGATCAACCGGATGAATGCCGGTCTTTTCCGGGTCATTTTACGGGAGTGATGAGGTTATCTGAAGGCAGTTCCTCCGGTGGTAGCGACAGGGCGGCACGTAAGGCCGGCCACTTCAGAAACAGTCCCGTCCACCCGTGCTGATACGGGTCAGCCTGTCCAGGGACCGTCCGTTGAAACGGGAAGACTGAAAGAACCATGTGGTCCCTGGCGACCCGGAATGGAGGGGTTGGGTACGGCCGTATGACAAAAAAGGCACTTATAAAACGATACAGGGAGATGAACAGCATATGTGCAGGATAATCCATTTCGAGGTGCAGGCACAGGACCCTGAGCGGGCCGCGGCCTTCTACCGGGACGTGTTCGGCTGGGACATCCGGGAATGGGTGATACCGGGCGTGCGGATGGAGGACGAGAACCGGTTCTGGCTCGTGAACACCATGGTGGACCCCGTGCAGGCCACGGTGAACGGCGGGATCGTGTTCCGCCGGGGGGAGCCACCTACTGAAGGCCAGGCCGTGAACGCCTTCCTCTGCACGGTGGAGGTCCCTGACCTCGGTGCCTTCGTTGAAAAGGTCCGTGCGTCCGGCGGACGGGTCATGGACCCCCGGATGGCAATCCGCGGGATTGGCTGGTGGGCCCGCTGTGCCGATACCGAGGGGAACCTCTTCGGGATGCTCCAGCCCGACCCGAAGGCCCGGTGATGCCCGGGACCACGGAGAGGTCTTATAGAGCAAAACAGGTATCCTTGAGAAGATAGGCCCTTTCTTCTTTCACCCTCCTGCCTGGGGGCTGCTCTGCTTTTTCAGGGTGTCAAAGGAAGAAGATCTGCTCATTGCGGAGTTCGGCGATGAGTTCCGGGACTGCATGAAAAAAACCGGGCGGGTCATCCCGAAGTATTGACTGTTCATATTCGTTGTTCCGGGACATGGGGCATTTATTACCTATGGCTGGTCAAATACCACAGAATAATCCCGGTTATCCGGTTGTGGAATACCCATGGAAACCTTCACACCACCCCGCCCGTTCACAACCCATCCCCGCTACAGCGAGGACCGGAAGATGGCACACCGGAACCTCCGGGAAGAGGTTCAGAAAAAGGCCATCGATGTTCCCCTCCTTCCGCTTGTCCAGGAATTTCTTTGGATTCCGCACTGTTTCACGGTCCAGTGCTGCTTTGGGCATTTTGTCCATGCATGTGAACCTGACCGCGAGAACCTCGTGCCGGTATCGCGGTACTCGCGTGAAGTCGGCCGGATAGAATACCGCATTGCATACCTTGCCCTCTGCCTGGAAAACTCTCCGGCCGGACACGAGCTGTATTCAGAACTTGAAAAAATCCCCGGCATGGACCCGGATTTTGTCCAGTTCGGGAGCGCGGACTGGTTCTGGGAACGAGTGCCGAACATCTACTGCATCCAGCTGGAACCCGAACGCATGAAGGACCTGGACAGCGGTGACATCTCGTGGGAAGAGGCGGTCAGGATTGAAAATCTCCGCGGACCCTTTTTCTCA
>CAZGXZ010000176.1:0-4831 GCA_964530035.1 uncultured Methanoregulaceae archaeon | reverse complement strand
CGCTAAGAGAGAGGCCCCGGGCTGCCGTGTCAGTGTCCGTTATCCTGAACCTCGCCAGGAGTTTTTGAGCCTGGAAAGCCGACTGATACGATACCAGCGGCCCCGCGGCGTTCCTGACATGTTCCGGGTCCAGGCCTGCCCGGGATATCTCGGCACGGTAAAACGCTGACAGGGAGTCATTGAGCTGGTCCATGGCAGCCCTGAGGGGCTCTCTCCAGTCAACAGACCACGACAGCCTGCCCCCCATCGCACAGGTGCACCCGCCCTTCCAGCGGCAGAGGTCGTGTGCGCATGACCAGGAGCTCCCCGGGATTACCTCGACCTCGCATACCGGCGGGTGATCCGCGAGGTACTGGCCGTATGTCGTGATACGTGCGGTATTACCCCCGGAAATAACCTTGATTGCATAAGCGAGAGCCATTTCTCCAAACGCCTTATGATGTCCGAAGGTCTCTCCATCAACGGCCACGTTCACGATACCCTCCCTGGCCCCCGCTGGTTCGAGGGGCTTCAGGAGACGTGCTGCTAGGTTCTTCCCGTCAGCAAGGAGGTCTCCAAAGGCGATCTCCGAAGCAATCGCTCCATCGTAAAAGAAAACGGCGATATCCTTGCCTGAAGGGAGGCGGCACACGTACGGTATCGTAGTATCGAGGTCTCCCCTGGTCACCTCCTGCCAGAGACCACCGGGTTTCCTGACCCTGGCGGCCTGGTCCGGCCCGAGAATGGTGAACCTCATGCCTTCTCGTGCCAGCGCCTCAAGGGTATCGGTATCGACCGCGGTCTCAGGCAGCCACATCCCTTCAGGCTCACGTGAAAAACGCTCCCTGAAGTCGTCGATACCCCAGCGGATAACGACGTCCCTGTCATCCGGACGGCAGAGGGGAAGGATCAGGTGGTAGTACGGCATTGCGACAGCTGTACCATGTCCCCCGAACCTTTCCGCCGCATCGCGGTCTCCCTCTATCATCGCTGAGTACACCGCGGGATTGGCGGCCTCCAGCCAGGAGAGGAGGGTCGGGCCGGCATTGAAACTGACCTTACTGTACAGGTTGACGATATCCTCGATAAGGCCTTCAGCTCCCAGTATCCGGGCATCCGAGAACGGCCTGTAACACTCGGCGCAGATACGTTCGTTCCAGTTCAGGAACGGGAAGGCGGATGGTTCAACCGGGACCTCCCGGGTCCAGGGGTCTTCCCGCGGGGGCTGGTAAAAGTGCCCGTGGATGCAGACATACCCCTTGTTCATCGGGCCTCACCGGTCAGTACCGTTGCCGAGAGCGGGGGGAGCGTCAGGAGGACAGACCAGTCCCTCCCATGGTACCGGAAGAGCTCGGCATCGACCCCACCCAGGTTCCCGGTATTACTCCCGCCATAGATAGCGCTATCACTGTTGAGCCGTTCTGTCCACCTTCCCCCTGACGGGACCCCGACCCGGTACTCCCGCCGTACCACCGGCGTGAGGTTCAGGGCTACGAGGACCGGCACATCCCCCGGCCTGCCGAACCGTGTGAACACGATGACGCTCTGCTCATGATCGGAGCAGTCCATCCAGGAGAAGCCTGAACCGGAAAAATCGTTCCTGTATAATGCCGGGGTCGTACGGTAGAACCACTGGAGGTCGCGCATCCATGCAAGGAGCCCGGAGTGGAGCGGGTTGCCGAGCAGGTGCCAGTCAAGGCTCGTTTCATGGTACCACTCGTTTCGCTGGCCAAACTCACAACCCATGAAGAGAAGTTTCTTTCCCGGGTGGGTGTACATGTAGCCGAACATCGCCCGCAAATTGGCAAACTTCTGCCAGTCGTCCCCGGGCATCCTCCCGATGAGCGAATGCTTGCCGTGCACGACCTCGTCATGTGAGAAAGGCAGGAGAAAGTTTTCAGAAAAGGCATACCAGATCGAGAAGGTCAGCTGGTTATGATGGTATTTCCTGTGGACCGGGTCCCGCGCGAAAAAGTCAAGGGTGTCATGCATCCAGCCCATGTTCCATTTGAGTGCGAAACCAAGGCCGCCGGTGTCCTGTGGCCGTGTTACCATCGGCCACGCACTGGATTCCTCTGCTATCATGATGATCCCCGGGTGGGAGGTGTACGCTGCCTCGTTCAACCGTCGCATGAATTCGATGGCATCGAGGTTTTCCCTGCCCCCGTACCGGTTCGGAACCCACCCGGAGTCCTGCCGCGCAAAATCGTGGTATAGCATCGAGGCCACGGCATCGACCCTGATGCCGTCCGCATGGTAACGGTCAAGCCAGAAGAGGGCGCTGCTTATCAGGAACGATCTGACCTCATGACGGCCATAGTTGAAAATCCTGCTTTTCCATTCGGGATGCAGGCCCTGCCTGTCGTCATGGTGTTCATAGAGTGCCGTCCCGTCATACAACCTCAGACCATAGGCGTCATCCGGGAAATGTGAAGGCACCCAGTCGAGGATCACCCCTATTCCCAGCCTGTGAAGGTGATCGACAAGGGCCATGAAGTCCTGCGGGACACCAAAACGGCTTGTCGGGGCAAAGTACCCAAGGGTCTGGTATCCCCAGGACGGATAATAAGGGTGCTCCATGACCGGGAGGAACTCGACGTGGGTGAACCCCATGTCTGTGACATACTCACCCAGTTCATGACCTATTTCACGGTACGAGAGTGAGCGGAAGTCCTGTCCCGGGACACGCTTCCATGAGCCTATATGGACCTCGTAAATCGAAACAGGCTCCTCGAGCGGGTTTTTAAGGGCCCGTTGTGACATCCACTCGTGGTCCTTCCAGCAATACGACAGGTCTCTCACGATCGAAGCTGTTTTCGGGGGCAGTTCCCAGAAAAAAGCGAACGGGTCCCCCTTGTCAAAGGCACCGGCTCCGTTATTCGGAACGATGTGGTACTTGTACAAACTGCCGTCATTGACTCCCGGGACGAATGCTTCCCAGATTCCGGTACCTGCCGGGCTGAGACCGAGGAGATCGGCACCAGGGTCCCAGTCATTCCACGTACCAATGACTGATACCGACCGTGCTTCCGGAGCCCAGACCGCAAAGAAAACCCCCTTTTCACCGTTCTTTGTAGCAAGGTGGGCCCCCATTTTTTCATACAGGCGGGAATGTGTCCCCTGCCTGAACAGGAACACGTCATAGTCGGTGAAATAGGGTATCGTTCCCGCTTCCTCCACGTTACACCCCGGGATCCGTACGACTGTCACGCATTGCTGATTCGTATACTCTCATGACCGAGGCAGCGACAAGGTCCCAGTCAAACTCCGTTGATACCTTTAGCCTCCCCGCCCTGCCAAGCTGGCGCATCATCCTGGGGTCATCTATCACATAATTTATCCCCCAGGCGAGCGAATCCGCCCTGACCGGGACCTTGATCCCGTCGATAAAGTTATCGATGTTTTCTGCAAGCCCCCCCACATCGGATGCTACGACACATTTGCCCGCTGACCAGGCCTCGGTCAGCACCAGGCCAAACGGCTCGTTGCGACTCGGAATTACGACCACATCGGCGGCGTTCATCAGGCGGCGTATCCCTGCATCGGTTAGGAAACCTGTGAACGTCACCGGAAGTCCCCGGGAGATCTCCTCCAGCCATCCCCTCATCGAACCGTCACCGGCGATAACAAACTGGACATCCCCCCTTTTATGAAGTACGGCTGGTATCGCCTTGATGAGGATGTCCGGGCCTTTCTGGTAGACAAGCCTTCCGACGAACAGCACCATGGGAACGAGCGGGTGGATGCCGTACTGTTTCTTTACCTCTGCCGGGTCGACTGGTTCGTAATAGAGCTCGGGGTCAATCCCGTTCGGGATAACGGTTATCTTCCAACCTGGGACATTATAGAGCCACATGACCTCCGTTTTCGTGTGTTTTGAAACGGTGGTCACACGCCGTGCGATAAATCCCCCATACCACTCCTTTCCCGAGATCTCCTTGAACTCCCACCAGTCTCCAAAGGCACTCCCGTTTCTGCCATATTCTGTGGAATGGAATGACATTACGGTGACCCGGCTGCGGAGCTCGTGGAGCGCATCTACGGCATGCCAGTCGTGGACATGGATGATATCGAACGGGGGGTCATCGTAATGGGAAAAGAGGTCGAGGACCTGTTTGGAAAAGTCCTGGCAATAGGCCAGGATATGGGGCCCGCTGGGATTACAATAATGAAACCTGACATTGTTTATTTCCGTGTCCTGGCCCTGGCCCCTGGTAAAGAAGTGGACCTCGTGGGTCCGTGCCAGACGCTCCGCTAAATGGGTCGCGGCAGGGGCCAACCCGCCGACCTTCACGGAATATACGGATTCCCAGCAGAAAAACGCTATTTTAAGCGTTTTTCCAGGTATTCTATCCGTTTCCGTACCGACCTGTCCAGACCGCACCGGTCCTGGCATTTCTGTACCTCGCGGGCAAGGATGGCATCTTCAAGAACCTCTTCGATCCAGCGGGCGAAATCGCCACGCTCCTGGTGGAAGGCAATGACTTCATCAGGTGCAAAACCGATCATCTCCAGAAACTCAGCAAGATTGTGGGCAGAAAAACCTGCATAACGGTGCGGATAGGAGAAATGGAAGGCTTTGTCCGGAGGGAGGGAACGGAGCACCCTCGCTGCCTTTCTTGACCTGACGAGGGTGGAAGACCGGACTTCGAGGTCGCTTAAGATATTCATGAACAATGAAAAAGCCTCATGGGCCTCGTGCTGGCTCCGGGAACGGGGCGGTCTTCCGCACCAGCCTGACTTCATCGCCATCGCCTGTACATGGTCGACCGCCTCAAGGTGGCGAAGCAGGAGCGTGTCACCCGTGATTCTCCTGGCATTCCGGATCGCTGAAAATGCAGTATACTGGTTC
>CAZGXZ010000175.1:0-4857 GCA_964530035.1 uncultured Methanoregulaceae archaeon | reverse complement strand
ACTCCATTAGGTCTCTTTTTGAAACAAGGTATAATTATTATACTAAATTATAAATAGAGAAAAGTTTCCATTTCCATACCATGCAGGATTCATGCACTGTCAGCAGGACCGTCCGGTACCTCTCGAAGCGCTGGACACTCCTCATTATACTTGAACTCTACAAGGGCGACCAATACACGCGGCGCTTTTCAGAACTTCGCGTTGCTCTCCATGGAATAACGCCAAAGGTCCTCTCTGAACGGCTCAAGGAACTCGAGGAGGAGGATATTATCTCGCGAAAGGTCGATGCAACCGCGTTTCCTGTCCGGGCCGAGTACAGCCTGACGGAGAGCGGGCTCGAGATTGTGGACATCATCAGGGACATCAAGAGCTGGGCATTGAAATGGAAGATAATCAACACTCCCTGCGGTCAACAGGACTGCAAAGTGTGCGTGTTGTGAACCTCTGTCTGTCCAGGTACGCCAGCCCGGGTTCCCGGATCATGCAGAAAAGGTCGCATGCGAGTTGAACCCTGCCTCCCGTCTCCCGGTGACCTGTAGTATTGAAAATATTTCGGATTGTAAGGGAAATGGAAAGGCCTCTATCAGGCCAGGTCGATTACCGCATTATGCAGGATGTCCAGCGTGTCCCGCATTGCCCGTCCTGCATCACGGAGGTGGTGATAGATCTCACGTTTCCGTAATGCATACATGGGGTCGCTGGTTTTCAACAGTTCTGTCATACTGGTTATGTATAATTCTTCGATCCTGTGGTAGTCTTCCCGTGCACGGCGGATCTCCCCCTCGACGGCATTCTTGTCTGAAGTAATACTCCTGATCCCTCTTGAGATACAGGTTGTGCCCTCGAGCAGGTGACCTGCCATCTTCTCGATGTAGTGGTCTGTTTCAACCCCGAAGGCGTACATCTCCTTGACGGTTTCATTCGAAAAGTTGAGGATGTAATCCATCTGGCGGGAAATGCTGAAGATGTCCTGGCGGTCAAAGGGGGTGGAAAATGACCGTACCAGTTTTTCTTCCATATCCCGGCGGATGGAATCGACCTCCGTCTCGATACGCTGAAGTTCTCGGGCATTTACCGAAAGCCGTGTATCCAGCCAGACGATAAATGTCTGCAGACCGGAAACGGTCATTTCAGCCTGGTTTGCCAGCATGAGTTCAAAATCATGCTCACGCGGAAAAAGTTCGAAAAATGGGTTTCTTTTTCTTGCTTTATCCTGGAGGTTCCGGGAGGGGTCATCGTTCCTTTCCATGGGTATTCACGCACCTCCTGTGGTGATAATCAACGAGTACAGGGCGGCTGATATAATCATGGTGGCAGGCAGGGTTAGCAGCATCGCAATCAGGATGTGAGTCCCAACCGACCATTTCACTTTCCTTGGATTATCCGCTGCCCCCACCCCCAGCACAGACATCGTGATGATCTGGGTTGAGGATACAGGTGCCCCGGCAAGTGTGGAGAGGGCGATGGACGACGAAGAAAAAAATTGTGAATCAAAGGAATGAATCGGCTCGATTTTGAATATCCTTCTCCCCAGGGTATTCATGATACGCCAGCCGCCACTCATGGTCCCGGCTGCAAGCATGATGGCACAGATCCCCCTCGACCACCAGGGCACCTCCGCTGCGGCTGAGAGCCCCGCAGAAAAGAGGGCAAGGGCAATGATTCCGAGCTGTTTCTGGGAGTCGTTCGCACCGTTTGAAAAGGCCATTACTCCCGCAGCGCACCAGTTGAGGAATATTATCGGTCTGTTGATTGATCTCTGTGCATTGCGCAGGAGGATCCCTGTGCATTTGTGCATCACGTAGCTCCCGATGAAACCAATCAGGAGTGAAATGATGAAAAAAAAGAATATTTTTACCAGGCCGGTAATTTCAAAGGGTGGGGTGGTCAGATCCCCTATGCCCCAGGATACACTCTCAATACCCGCTGCGGCAATACCGCCCCCGACAAGTCCTCCAACCAACGAATGTGTTGACGATGATGGGAGACCGAATTTCCAGGTGATGATGTTCCATACCGTAGCAGTCAGGAGTGCGACGAGCAGTACGAGCAGGGTCTGATCAGGCGAGGGGAGAACGACAAGCCCGGATATCGTGAACGCAACAGCACTCCCCCCAAGGATCGCACCGATCGACGCAACCCCGGCAATGTAAACCATTCCTTTTTTTGGCGATGCCGACCGTGATGCAATGAATGTTGCGGCGATTGAGCTGGCGTCCTGAAACCCGTTGGTGAATGTGAATGCGAACGCCAGGATGACCGTTATTATGGCAATTTCAATCATGACGTCGTATCACCCTTCATTGGAAGATCGGATGCGATATGAAATCAATACATGTAACGCCACCCTTGTGGTTCTGGCTGGATGGAGGTCAGGTCCGATGTGAGCTGCCCTCCCCCATGACCACGCATGGTCCTGTAACGGAAGGGCGAGGTTCGTTAAGGTTTATCCGGTTCATTTGGTCCCGGATCTCGATGAAGTGATCTGGTTCATCCAGGAAATGGAGAACCCGAAACATTAACAACCATACCTGTTTCATGTGTTCTCACCATGTGGAAGGAAGTCGACGTTGATGCATGGGTTGCCGGGAGGACTTCAAGCCTTGAGGACGTCCGTGCGAACGTTGCTGAGATAATTGACCGGGTGCGAAGGGATGGTGATGAAGCCCTCAAGGCAATGTCCCGCCATGTCGTGCTTGAGGAGGTAGCGGTGTATGAGGACGAAGTCGAGGCGGCCTATGATAAGGTGGACACCCGGCTTGTCGAACGGCTCATCGAGGCTGAAGCCCGCATTGAGCAGTTCCACGAACTCCAGCGGCCCAGGGGTCTCTGGCTGGATAATGTCGAACCGGGCATTGTCCTTGGGGTGAAAACGACGCCTCTCCGTCGTGTCGGGATTTATGTCCCAGGAGGACGGGCGGCGTATCCGTCAACCGCCCTCATGTGTTCAGTCCCGGCAAAAGTTGCCGGGGTGCATGAAATCTGTGCATGTTCACCGCCCCCGATCAAGCCCCTGACATTGGTCGCCCTCGACATAGCGGGAGTCTCCGAGATATACAATGCAGGAGGTGCACAGGCAATCGCTGCAATGGCCCTCGGGACGAAGACCATCCGGCCCGTGCAGAAGATCGTCGGCCCTGGGAATGTGTATGTAACGATGGCGAAGATGATGCTCCGGGAGAAGGTGGAAATCGATTTCCCTGCCGGACCGAGCGAGGTCGCAATAATCGCCGATCATACGGCTGACCCCGAGATCGTCGCCGCGGATATCCTTGCCCAGGCGGAGCATGACCCTGATGCGGCCTGCCTCCTGATCACGACCGACAGGTCCATTGCACAGAAAACCGGGGAGTATATCGCCGCCATGAGGGAAAAAGCTCCCCGGAAGGAAATAATTGAAAAAGCACTTGGAAATTCGGGCTACATAGTCGTTGAGGACTTAGAGGAGGCAGTATCAGTGTCAGACGAGGTCTCCCCCGAACACCTGTCTATCCAGACCGTGGACGCTCTTGCGCTTGTCACGAAGGTCGAAAATGCCGGAGCGATCTTTGTCGGACGTTTCTCTGCGGTAGCCAGCGGGGACTATGCGATCGGGACAAATCACGTCCTGCCGACTGCAGGGCATTCAAAGATCTATTCTGGTCTTGATGTGAACCATTTCTGCAAGACCGCATCGGTCGAGATGGTCGCTCCCGAAGGACTTGAGGCAATAGGGGATATCGTTGAAACAATTGCCGAGGCAGAGGGGCTTCATGCTCATGCTTCGTCTGTCCGCATCAGGAGACAGAAGTACTGAGCAAGTTCCTTTTTTATTCCTTTCCTCGACGTTTTTATTCATCGGAACAACCTCTTCCGGAACAGGATCGGCGACCCTGGGACCGCAAAGGCTGGTAAAACAGATGACGTAGTTAAAGAGAAGTTCCTGGAAGAAAATCCCGGCAGGCATGATAAATTTGCCCGCAGCCTGGTCTAGCTGTCCACCAGGGATTTTCCCAGGTCATACCCCTTTCTATACGCTGAATCAAGAAGGTCCTGCCGGGTCTTGATGTCCCGGATTGTGTCCATGTTGCTGATGAGAAGTTCATCGCTGTAATGGCAGTCAATAATATCAAAAAAGGCATGAACCGACAGTTTCACCCCATCGAATACCTCTGGTATACTCATGCCTGAAATACAGATAAAGAGCCCTCTTCGGTGCTTTTTCAGGTTTTTATCGACCATTGGGTCCTTTCGCAGGTATTTTGCCATGAAGAAGACCTGGAACCGGTCCATGAAGGACTTCAGTTTTCCCGGTATTCCCATGGTCATCACGGGTGTTGCCAGGACCAGGCTGTCCATCTCCTGGAACTTGGGATAGATCTTCTGCATGTCATCATCGATGATACAGGTGGAGTGTTCCCTGCAGAACATCATCTCCATACAGGCATCGAACTCGAGAGAAGAAACTGATATGGTCTCCGTGTCGCATCCTGCATCCCTGGCCCCTTTCAGGGCCTGCTCCAGCAACTGGGCCGTGTTGCCGTCAGTCAATGGGCTGCCGAGCACCCCGATGATCTTCTTCCCCATATGAATGATGAAGAATGACGTGGGCAATAAGCATATTGTTGAGTACATCCTCCTGGACAGGTTTCGAAAACGAGTACTTATGGAATCGTTTACCTGGATGGGTTTCCCTATATTAGTTAAAACCCCGTGACTCTCCTTTTTCCGATGACCCCGGGTAAGTGCTCGATCCATACGATGAGGATCCGGCCTGAATATTTGACCAGTGCATCGAATTTTATGGGACGTTTTCGGTATCCTGTCAGGATTGATCTGAGAAACGGTTCTATGGGACCTGAAAACCCAAACAAGGTG
>CAZGXZ010000174.1:0-4878 GCA_964530035.1 uncultured Methanoregulaceae archaeon | reverse complement strand
GTCAGGGTTGTCATAGAGCATGCTCCCAGACCGGTCAGTACAGAGAACTACGTCTATCGGGTCAGGCACTATCGCAAAGCCGTCACCCTTCAGTTTCAGGGTGATGTAGGTGAAGTTACCGACATAGACCTGCGGAGGGTAGCTGGAGGTTTCAGCGTACAGGATGGGATAGTTCTTCCACTCGATCTTCTGGCTTCTCTGGACTGAACTCCACTGAGCTCTCACATTGCACGACGCCGAGGCCTTCTTCGTGAAATGGGGTTCACCATATACTTCAAAGGTCCCCGGCCGGAAACGGATGATAGCATACCCGTTTTCATTGCTTACCGCCGACGTTGTTTCCAGGTACGGGTCGTTGACGGACGCGTCAATCCGGGTGATGTCTGAAAGGCTGAAGGTAACCGTCTGGCCGGAAACACCATTCCCCTTGGCATCAACGACCTTGGCCCTTATTTCAGCATAGCTCACCTCACCGTTTTCAAGCGGGACCTCCCCGCTCGGAAGGATAAGCGGACTCACTGTGAGGCCCATGTCCACGGGTTCCGTGGGAACGAACTGGACGTTTTTTGTACTTGTTACAGAACTATTGTCAACAGCGGTTGCAACAATCGTAATGTTTTTCACAATCGTCTGGGGGTTGACATCGATGCTCATCCTTCCAAGGGCATCGGTGTAGACGGTCAGGGGGTCGCCCTCGCTCGGAACGATATAAATCCCGCTGTTTTCTATTGTGTTGTCATACTGGTCCCTGAGAATGTAGGTTATCGTTATTTTACTGGTCCCGTCGGCATACTGCCATTCGGTCGATGGGTCGACGATGGTCTGCATGCTGGTAGGAATCCCGTTGGAAATGGCCAGTATTGAAAGTCCTTTTGCCGGGACGGGGGCAGGGGGAATAATCTGGATGTTGTTCCATCCCGGCTGGGTGGATACTTTAAGTTGTGCCGAGATGTTCCCCTGGATATCAACAGAAAGGTTGAGGTTGCTCGACCATGACCCGTACCCGTCTGAGAACCTGGCGGTGTCCCCGGGTGAGGAGACGATAAACTGGACTGTTTCCCTATCCTTCCAGATATCAATGGGGTTCCCCCACTGGTCCTGGAGATGGACGCTGAGGGTTGTCAGGTTCCCGACGGTCACTTCAGGTTCGTGGTGGGTAGACATGCTGAATGGCAGGTCGTGGTCAACCAGCTGGGTAATGCTAGTGCTCACCGGGCCAGAACTTCCTCCAATTGTTGCACTGCCGCTTTTTGTCCCTGTTGTATAGACGGTCGTCGTCATCCCGGAGCTGTTCGTGACCCCGACCCCCCGAGAAAGGGAACCCATAACCGCTCCTTCCGCCAGGGTAAACAAGACATTCTGGTTGGCAACGGGGATTGTTTCACCATAACTGGTGTTTGTCAGCGTAGCAGTGACAATGGCCTGGTCCTGGCCGTTCGCAACCACCCAGGTCTTGTCAGTCGAGAGGACGATAGAGTCGGCAACAGGGGCTGTGAGGGGGATGGCTATGGCTGAGGGGGTGGCATTCGCGACGATGGCGGTGATAATCGCGGTCCCTGAGGTCGTGGCGACCGAAAACTGTGACTCGGCGTACCCGAGCGGCCCGGTCGTAATGCTGGTCGGGCTCAATGTCCCGAGAAGCGGGTTGTGTACCGAAATGTCTACCGACTGGTTGGAAACAGGAGTGCCCCCGTCCATCACCAGCACCCGTATGGTTGCATTGTCGTGTCCGTTTGCGACCAGCGTCCCGGGACTGCTGGTAACAGTAACGGTCAATGCAGCCCCCGCAGTACCAACTATGGCACTGGCCAGTATCAAAATGAGAATTAGTGTTAAATTCGTCCTGCCGTACTCTGACATGGTACAGCCCCCCTATGATCGTGAATTATTATACAACAATTTAATACTATTCCTTATTGCATATCATTAATAGAAGATATTAATGGTAGACATAAGACGGCCCTACGTTGGGCAAATGGTGCCTCGGTCGATTTATTCATGATTTTTTTTTATAAAAAACGAGCTATAGGGGTTATTCCAACCAGTTAAGGATCGCCCCCCACCGGGAACGGGTTATGTCAAAATAATCCTCTGATGCTGAGCATGATAATAGTGTGCATCGACCTGATGCACATGGACTTGTACCACTACAACTCCCGGTGCCAGGAAAAATGTCTCAAAAGGACATTTTTCTTCTTGTTTTATTTGCGCGCTTATTACCTGGCTCTTGGAAAGAGAACTTCCTGCTATATCCGCAAGGAACCCCATCTCATGAGGAACGGACCTTCACCATTGCCAACGAATGAATCTACAAGCTAGAGTGGTATGGCCTGCTCGTATCACACGGCTTTATGAGTCCCGAAGACCATCTTTTCCCGGACCAATGAACCGAAAAATTCCGGGCAGCTGGCCGGAAGCCCACGGCCCCGAGGCCAGCCGGGTCGCAGAGAGCGCCAGGAAAAGAGAACAGGAGCGCCGCCTGTGGATAGTATTCGGCCTGATATGTCTTGTTGCGCTCCTCTGGAGTGCGTTCCTGTATGCCCGCCAGGAGTGGGTCTGGGTCTCTGTCTTCCTGTTCATCATGGTCATCGGGTGCAACGTCCTGTTCCTTCTTTTCCGTTCGCTGAGGTACTGAAGGCACCCATAGGATACAACCCGGAACGAGAAGGGACCGAGCGATGAGGGTATTAGTCGCCTCGAGGTCACCCATTTTCTAATAAGAGGTACACGCTGTTCTGTGAGGCATTTCACCATAGCGTGCATTTATACTAATCATCAATAAGTAACTTTATAGTATATTGCTAATTAGTAATTAGTATGATCTCGCGGGATAGCCTTAAACAGGTTGTCATCCAGCAGAGGAACCATCTGAAAAAAGGCAATTCATTTGTTGAAAGGTCACTGTTACCTGAAATACTCGGATCACTTCATGACAACCGTGTGGTTGTCCTTGCAGGGATACGGAGGGCCGGCAAATCAATACTCCTTGGGCAGATCATGGGGAGAACCTCCGGGTATGCCTATGTCAATTTTGAAGATGAACGGCTCCTCAAATTTTATGCAGAGGATTTTGAAGCCCTCAACGAAGTCCTGAATATCGACCGATTTGAAACGTTCGTCCGCCGGCTCCAGGATGACGGCAAAAAAGTAGTTATCACCGGTTCGAATGCCTCCCTTTTAAGTGCTGAATTCGGCACACGACTGACAGGGAGGTACAAACTCTTTGAGGTATATCCGTTTTCCTTTACCGAGTACCTCCGTTATCACCAGATCCCCGTACAGCCTGATGCACCATATATTCCTGAAGAGCGGGTCGTACTTTTTACTGCCTTTCAGGACTACCTTGAGTCGGGTGGGATGCCGGAATACCTCCGGAACCAGGACACCGAATACATCAGAACACTCTATGAAAATATTCTATACAGGGACATCATCAACCGTTACGCTATCAGGAGGACGCGAACTGTCCGGGAACTTGTTGCAATTCTCTCATCTTCAGTGTCCCTCCCCTTTACCTATAACTCCCTGAAAACCGGTCTCGGTCTTAAAAATGCCATCACCGTAAAGGAATACATAACGTACCTGGGAAATTCCTATCTCTATTTCGAGCTGTTGAAAATGGACTTTTCACTAAAAAAGCAACTGAATTCCCCAAGAAAGATCTATTGCATCGATACGGCGTTTTACAGGCTGACCGGGTTTTTCCTGACCCCGGATACAGGGAGGAGCCTGGAAAATGTTGTTTTTATTGAGTTGAAGCGAAGAGATAGGAATATCTTCTATTATTCCGGAAAACGGGAGTGCGACTTCATTATCATGGAGGGAAACACCATAACCTCTGCAATCCAGGTATGCCATGAGCTGAACGAGGGAAACAGGGAGCGTGAGATTGGTGGGTTGATGGAGGCAATGAGTGTTTTTAGGATAAAAGAGGGCCGAATCCTGACGAGCAGCCAGGAAGAACACATGAACATGGGTGATCTGACGATAGTCATTGAACCTGTCTGGAAATGGCTTTTAAACCAGGTCTGGTGAGCATTCGGGGTCCATCCGGTTTCTTTTCCAACGCCTCACCAAGGACAGGGTGTTTCGTTCCAAAGAGGGACGATAAAAAGGTTTTTTATAACCGGTTCTGGCCATTTTTTCCCGCATCCCCACGGACCATCGCCATAAGGCTCTCCCGTATCCCGATGAAGGCCGGATCGGAGTGGCTCCTCGGTCGGGGGAGCTCAATGGACACCGTTTTCACAATCGCGGCAGGCCTCTCGGAAAGCACGATAACACGATCCGCCAGGTAAACGGCCTCCTCAGGACTATGGGTCACGAGCAGGATGGTCGTCCCGGTATCGTCCCGTATCCTGAGCAGTTCGTCCTGGAGCTCCCGCCGGGTGAACGCGTCAAGGGCGCTGAACGGTTCGTCCATCAGGAGGACTTCGGGCCGTACCGCAAGAGCCCGGCACACCGCGGCCCTCTGTTTCATACCTCCCGAAAGCTGGTAGGGCATTGCCTTTGCAAAGTCTTCAAGGTGGGTGAGTGCCAGGAGCTCCGATACCCGCCGGTCAGCCTCGTCTTCAGGGGTATGCCGGGCCTTGAGCCGTAAACCATACGCGATGTTGTCCGATACGTTCAGCCACGGAAACAGGGCGTGTTCTTGGAATACCATCGCCGTCGAAGGCCGGCTGTCAGGGTCATCCGATTCCCCGCGGACCGTTCCCGTGTACTCCGGGTCAAGCCCCTCGATGATCCTGAGCAGCGTTGACTTCCCGCACCCTGACGGCCCCATGATGCAGATGATCTCGTCTGAAGATGCCGTCAGCGAGACCTCGTCAAGGGTCCTGCACCGTGTGTTCTCGTCGATAAATTCTTTTGACACTCTCT
>CAZGXZ010000173.1:946-4919 GCA_964530035.1 uncultured Methanoregulaceae archaeon | reverse complement strand
GTCCGACCATGAGGTTCAGGTCGGTTTTTTCGCGGTTGAGCACTTCGGCCTGCATAATCGGGTTACAGAAGACATTCCCTTGCATTCCCATGTGCTGCGGGTGTATTTCCCCGCAGAGACAGGAAACGGAGACGACTTCGAACCCATTGGCCTCAAGGATAGCGGACAGGAGTTTTGATTCAGGCAGGAGAGCATAGCACGTGGCGATACCCATTTTTTTCATTCCCCGTACCCGTGCATACTCCATGACCTCGTCAACCCTGGTCCAGGATAATTTTTGCCAGGGCTTTTCCGGGTCCATGACCCTGCCCATCATACCCTGCCATCCCTCAAGAACGGCCTTGTTTTCAGGTAGACGGTACTTTTCCTTTATTTCCCCGATTAAATCCGCATATGCAACCGTGGGACAGGATGGCGGTATTGCTCCCTTCTTTTCTGCCGCACCGCATCTCAGGACCGTACATTGGGCACACTGCGGACCCATCTTCTCCATTTTCCTCCTCCTGTTGTTTTATTATACCTCAATGTCCTTTTAGTTACTTATATACAATAGGGAAGGATAACTAATATAGTAATGAAAAAATAACTATTGTGATAAATTTGTTCAAATCGAATAAAAAATCCAGGTGCCTCGTAGAACTATTCATTGAGGTCATGGGAAGCAGGTGGAACATCCTCATTATCTGGCACCTCCGGGACCATGCTCTCCGGTTCACCGATCTTCAGAAAAGGATGCATGGGGTGAACTCGAATACCCTTACCATTCACCTCCGTGAACTTGAAGCACAGAAGATACTGTCGAGGACCGTGTTTCCTGAAATCCCTCCCCGCGTCGAATATGCACTGACCGGGTACGGGAAGGCCCTCTTCCCGGTTTTTGAGGCAATCCGCGAATGGGGGCTGCAGTACCTCGAGTCAGAGGGCATGAAGATTGAGGTCTGTTGAGGTCTCGTTCTTCCCAAAGATGTCCCCCTTATTGTATCCAGACCCGATATACGTCTCCGGGAAGGCGCTGGCAGGGGCATTCGGGTATTGCACCTGGGTCCCGTCCTTTTTTTCCGGGAGTCCCGGTATCCGTCAGATGGGGAACGAAACAGTACTCAAAAGAACTGGGTTGTAATGACAGCCCGGAGGATACACGCTCACCATCCTCTCATGGCGTTGCAGCTTGAAGAGCTCAAAATATCCCGCCGGGAACATTTCCCAACCTTAATGGGGGATGGCTCCCGAGGACTTATCAGGCCCCTGGCTGGTGTCCGATGAAACAACTCCTGATTCCCATCCTCATCCTCTGTGCAGCCGCCGTGCTCATCGCAGGATGCACGTCCGGTCCGGCGACCCCCCAGGCATCGAAGGGTGATCCGCCCCTTGCCCAGGGAGAAAACGAATTTTCAAACCACAACTACCATGCCGCCGAAGCGTTGTTCACCCGGGCGCAGCAGGAGTTCCTGGCAGCCGGTGACACCGTTTCAGCCGGAAAAGCCCGTGACCGGGCGGCGACGGCCAGGATGATGACGACTGACTTCCCGTACAACCGGAGCACGGTCGAACGGATCGTCGCAGACGCTTACCCCACCGCATCAGCCGCAGAACGGGCAGCATGGCTGGACGGTCCGATGAATGTGACCCTGAAAAGTGACGGGGAAACGTGGTACTTCTCAGGTATCAAGAGCAATATCCTGAACCATAACCTGCCCCTCATGCGGCAGAAAACCGCTGCCATGAACCACACTCCCATCTACGACGAGGTTATCCCCCTGGTCACCACACCGTGGGAGCCCGGGGCCGGGCCGTATGGAGAGCCGGTTTCCTATGAAGGCCTCGAGGAACTCTCGTTTCCGCGAGACGCCCTTCCCAGGACCGGGACGTTCAGGCTCTGGATACCCCTCCCGGTGGCGACCGGGTCACAGACCAATGTAACCATCGTCCCGGTCGAGCCGGCGAAGTATGCTAAATACGCAACCGGTACTGATGCCTACCTCGGCCTCGGGTATTTCGAGGTCCCTCTGGATGAGGAGACCGGTCCCTTCATCAACCTGACCGCACGGTTCCGGTACGACCAGCACGAACAGCGGTTTTCCATCGACCCTGCACGGGTGAAGCCCTACAACACGACCTCTCCCCTGTACCTGATGTATACCGCTCCCGGGAGAAATACGGTCATCACGCCGGAAATGAAGCAAAAGGCGCTCGAAATCGTCGGAAACGAGACAAACCCCTACCTCCGGGCACAGAAGATCTACCAGCATATCGTCACCACCCTCCCGTACAGCAAGGCACCCCATGCCTGGCTTGATGCTTCGATGACTCCCGAGTCCGCCTATGTCCTTTCAACCGGGGTCGGTGACTGCGGTTCCCAGAGCATGTACTTTACCGCCCTCTGCCGTTCCATTGGCATCCCGGCCCGGGCGGTGGGAGGCTACCAGATGATCACCGGGACACCCGGGACCCATTTCTGGGCGGAATACTACCTCGAAGGGTACGGGTGGGTCCCGGTCGACGTCACCGCGGCAGAGAGCGGCGACTGGTCCCACAATGCGACCCCTGACCAGCGACAACAGTTCAGGGAGTATTACTTCGGAAGCCTCGACCCATACCGCTACGTCATCCAGACCGACACGGACATCCCGTTCACCCCGGCGACGAACGACCCTGTTTCCCAGGAGATGTACCTCCAGGAACCGAGAGGGGTCTGCGACACCTGCCCGGCGAACCCGAACCTGTTCATCCCTGAATTCAGTACCTGGAAGGTCACGTTTAGCAAGCGGTGAGTCCGGATTTACCGTTTTTTATCTGGACGGGGAGGTGAAGGTTGCCTGTTCATGGACCGACGTATCGTGCGACAGGTTCTGTGCGAAAGAAAGGGAAAAAAGGTACATGATGGTACCTGCCCATGATACGCCTTTTTAATATGCACTGTCGCAATCTGCCCGGAATGTCCCGGTCGGTCCGAAGGCCTGCCCTGACCTGACTATCAGGCCTGCTTCCGCTGGGCTGACCTGGTGAACAAAGGCACCGGTCCGTTGGACCACCCGCCATCTGGGTCAGTTAGAGGGTGATGATTCGTGGATTTTCTCTATTCATCAGTTGCTGCTGGTTTGGCCATTTGATAGAGTGGTCTTACACAGGTATTCATCCGGAAACTCCCACTCGAAAAAAGGATAATTCTTGAAAATTTATGGAGATGTCAGTATAAATCCCTTATTTCAGGTTATTTATTCTCCTATCAGACCGTTTGCCCATAATGTAATTATGGTCGGACAGGTAGTTCCCCCGGTATATAGTGATGGCGAGGGAAGTAATCCGATAAAATATACGTTTTATTGATAGAAATGACGATTTATGTTAATATTCTGCGAAATTTTAATTATTCTCTATGGGTAGTAGAAAATATTATGGACTTGATCAGAACCCGGCATGTGGGTCTTACATGCACGATTTTGACATTTCTTCTTGTAATTTTCTGTATTTCAGGTGTAAACGCTTCATGGTCCGTTGAGAAGGTTGACGACCAGGGAAATGTGGGCTGGACACAATCACTCGCCCTTGATCCGCCAGGAAACCCTGGCATCAGTTATTATGACGCAACCCTGGGAGATCTCAAATTTGCACGGTGGGACGGTTCCCAGTGGCAGGTCGAAACAGTTGACACAGGGGATGTGGCAGGTGCGATGGGAGACGTTGGAAGGGCGAGCTCGCTGGCATTCAACCAGGAGGGCAACCCTGAGATCGCCTATTATGATGTGACCCATGATACCCTGAATTACGCGGTAAAAGAGGGAGGGATCTGGGTTATCCACGTGGTCGACACATCAGCAGGATGGGATTCTTCACTTGTCCTTGACGCCGGCAACACTCGCCATATCGCCTATTACGATGATAATCCCGTCGGTCAGAACGACATCCTGAAGTACGCCGTATCACAGGGGGCTGGCTGGGATGTTACGGTAACCGACAATAACAACGATGTCGG
>CAZGXZ010000173.1:0-936 GCA_964530035.1 uncultured Methanoregulaceae archaeon | reverse complement strand
GATGGAAACGGCCGCCCGGGTATCGCCTATCTCGACGCATATAACCAGGACGTCAAATATGCCTGGTTTGATGGGACCGAATGGCAAACGGAAGTCGTGAAAGATACCTTTGGTATCTACCTTTCTCTCGCATTCGACAGTCAGAACAACCCCCGCATCAGTTATTTTGATTATTATCCCAAAAACGACCTGGTGTATGCGTGGAAGGACGGGTCAGGCTGGCACACGGAGGTCGTAGAATCGGAGGGCATCCGGAGCGACGGGACCGTCACGGGCGATGTCGGCAAGTTCTCATCGCTCGCTATCGATTCGTATGACCGGGCAAACATCGTCTATTTCTACGAGTCTGGCGACCTGAAGTACGCCCGGCAGAAAGGAGAAATCTGGGATATACAGCCGATCACGGTTACAGAACACCTTGGTTCGACAACGAATATGTATGGTGGCGGTGACGACGGAAAATACACATCACTCTGTCTTAATGAGAAGGACCGGGCCAGGATCGCGTTTTACAAGGTCACTGACTACACGCCCGGTTCGTGGGACGGTGAGCTCTGGTTTACAGAATGGGTCAATGACGCTCCCGTTGCCGTAGATGATTCTGCCAATACCCTTGAAAACACTCCTGTCGTAATCGAGGTCCTTTCCAATGACTCGGACAGCGAGGCATTCCCTCTTCTGGTGGTCCTGCATTCCCTCCCGGAAAACGGTCAGGCCTCCCTGAACCCTGATGGCTCTGTTACCTACACACCCCCTGAAGGTTTTACCGGGACGGCAGCATTCAGTTATAGCATTTCAGATGGAGAAGCGGAATCGGTGATCGCGTGGGTGACGGTAACAGTCAGCCTGGACACTGATGAAGACGGAATAGGAGATGACTCTGACCCTGACGATGACAATGACGGCGTAGCTGATACGGTGGACAACTGTCCCGGA
>CAZGXZ010000172.1:0-4983 GCA_964530035.1 uncultured Methanoregulaceae archaeon | reverse complement strand
GGCTTGCAATGGCTATCGTATGCAGGGGGTTTGGGGGGCGGCAGCCCCCCGGTTCTCATCTCTTTGATCCTCTGCTTGTTAAAAGTAAAAGCCAAAAAATCGACTCTATTAAAATGTAATGAACGGGAGTTCACACCAGAACCATGGAAATCCCCATACAAAATCTCGATATTATGTGGCCATTTTTAGTGTTTTCATAGGAAATCCTATCATTCGAATTGCAACTGATGGATATCTCTTATAATGGGGTGAATAAAAATGAAGATGTGGAGGATTTCAACAAAGCCCTTTTTATTTTTATTTTTACCCTGTTAAAACAATAAATTATATCTACTCGATTGACAATCATTCAGCGTCAATCAAAAAACGGGGGACCGTCCGATGGCCGCGTCAAAGGACGAAATCATCATGAAACTGAAAAATCAGGCGATGAAACGGTGTGCCGAGCGGATAGAGCGGGCTCACAACGCATCCGATGACCTCGTCATGAACGTTCGTTTTGTTCCCCGGAACAATGATATCACGATTTTTTTAAGACGTAACCATGGTTTGTAAGAAGGAGGATGCAGATGGACAGGGACCCCGTGAACATGGAATCCCGGCACCAGGCCACCCCAGGTAGGGCTCCTGGTCAGGGTGAGGAAGAATCGCTTCTGGAGCAGATCCGACTGAAAGAGGAGGAGTTGCAGGGAAGGATTGCATCTGCCGAGCGGGAGGCCTCGGAGCATGTTACCGTCCGGCACCAGGAGGCTCAAAAATGGTTGGAATCACAACAGAAGGAGGTAGAAGCCGAGGCTGAGAAGATCTGGACCGCTGCCATGGAAACAATCGGTACTGAAAGCAGCCGTGTCAGGAAGGAGTGGGATGAGAGGATCCAGGTCCAGCGTGAGCGTAAAAAGTATAATTTCGATGCCGCCGTCGACCTTGTCGTCAACGCGGTAAAACCCGGGTAGACCCATGCTCCAGAAAATGAGGAGTGTCCTTGTTGTAGGGCCGAAGAAGGACTTCAACCACCTTGTTGACGTCCTGTACCAGATGGGGACCATTCACCTTGAGGAGGTCACAGAATGTCTCCCGGCCGAGTGTGAAAACATCAGGAAGCTGCATCCCGCCGACCATACGGAGATCTCCGCGCTGATTGCGACCATAGAAGGCATCGTATCGTTGATCCCGGCTGACCCGAACGCAAATAGCGAGTCAGGGGAGATATTCCAGAGAACCCGGAGCCTTTCAACCCCGCTGGTGATGAAGAGGGCGAGAGAAGTCATCGGGGTTCTCGAGTCATCGGCAAAAGACCACTCCGGCAGGATCAGCGAACTGGAGATCACGGTCAGCGGCCTGAACCGGTACGAGAAGATTATTGATAAAATCCAGCCCCTTGAACAACAACTGCCTACGCTCAGGGGTTTCGAGGTTACGGTCCTCCTCGTCAGCAAGGAGTTCGAGGACGTACTCGATATCATCCGTCCGACGTTGAAAGAGATAACGAATGATCAATATGAACTGATCTCCGCCGATCTCGACGAGGAAACCATTGCCGCCATCACGGTGTTCAGCAAAAAATACTCGGATGATGTTCACCACTTCCTGTATTCCAAGAACATCAACGAGGTCCGTATCCCCCAGGAATTTGCAAACATGCCGCTTGCACAGGCACTGCTCCTGCTTGATAAGAAACGCCGTGCGGCAATCCAGGAACGGGAGCAATTAACCCGCAACCTGGAAAGCATCTCCAGGGAATGGTATACCGAGCTGATAGCACTTAAAACCGTGTTATCCGAACGGGAGGAAGAGATCCGTGCCTATCACCAGTTCGCGGAGACGGAGTACACTGTAATGGTGAGGGGATGGATACCGGCAAAATTCATGAAAAAGACGCGGGATGCACTTTCAGAAGCCTTCGGCGAACGGGTAGTGATGGTGGAGGAACAAGTTACAGCGGACCGCATCGACAAGGTCCCGGTCTTCTATGACAACCCCCGTTGGGTCAAGCCCTTTGAGTTTTTCATGCAGCTTGCCAGCCCGCCCAGGTACTCCGAGATCGACCCGACACCGATTATGGCCATTTTCTTCCCGCTCTTTTTCGGCATCATCGTCGGTGATATCGGGTACGGGATACTGATCCTGCTGTTCAGCCTGTTTATAAGGTTCCGTTATGCCCATATTCAATGGCTCCACCAGATATCGGGAATTCTACTCATATCTTCATTTCCGGCAATATTTTTCGGTTATCTTTTCGGTGAGTTCTTTGGCGACTTCGGTGAGATGATGGGCTGGGTCCACCCGGTCGAGCTGTTCGGTGTGACCTGGAACCGGCTCGAGGCGATGGTCCCCCTCCTTATCATAACGATCAGCATCGGGGTCATCCATGTCGTCCTGGGCCTGGTGATCGGGCTTGTAAATGCCATCAACAGTCGAAAGAGAAAACATATCTGTGAAAAATGTGGCATGATCGGGCTGATCGCCGGACTGCTCCTGGTCCTGGGCGTCGTTGTCCGGTTCCTTCCTGAATACCTCACGATTCCGGCATTCATTGTTCTGGGTGTGGCCATACTCCTCATCATCTACGGGGGGGGCACTATGGGTGCCATCGAGATCATGAGCACGGTCGGAAACATCCTCTCATATGCCCGCCTGATGGCGATTGGCATGGCATCAGTCATCCTTGCCATGATCGCAAACCGGCTGGGGGGGGCCATGGAGGTGTTGCTCCTTGGGGTCCTGATAGCAGTGATGCTCCATATCCTGAACCTGGTCCTCGCCATGTTCAGTCCTTCCATCCACAGTGTCCGTCTTCACGTGGTGGAATTTTTTTCCAAGTTCTACGAGGGTGGAGGTGTACCATACCAGCCTTTCAGCACTCGTCCCGGAAAAGGTGAGAAGTAGTGTTCCTAGGGAAGTATACCTTCACAATATTGCAGCAAAACGTTTCTTTTTAGTAAAACTTTTATACCATGAGTGTCTTGTATCGACAAGAGGTGAGTTGTCATGGGATGGGAAATACCAATTGGCGCAGGAATTGCATTTGCCGGCGGAGCAATAGCAACGGGGTACGCGCAGTCACGTATCGGTGCAGCAGGATCGGCAACCATCGCAGAAAGACCTGAATCGACCGGGGGTATCATCGTTCTGGAGGCAATACCGGAAACCATGGTCATCCTCGGCTTTGTCGTGGCATCGATGATAATAATCATGGTGAAGTAAACCTCCAGTCTGCCGCGGTTATCCTCTGCAGAAAAAACAACAAGGCCTTGTGGGACGCTCGTCCCAAACCAACGCTGCCGGCGTCGTTGGTACGTCAAGGATTACGCCGGAGGGCGGTATCTCGTTTATGAAATACGACCACCTTATCCAGTCAATGGAAAAGGATGCCGGGGAAAAAATCCAGGCCATCCTGCAACGTGCCGATAAGGAGGGAAAGGGCGAGTGGGACCTTGCACATGAAAAGGCAGAAGATTACAGGGTCCAACTGCTCAACGGCACCCGGACGCAGATCGAGCTTGAAAGGACAAGACAGATCTACAAGGTACGGGAGGAGTTGCGTGTTCAGCTGGTAGGAGAGCAGGAAAAGAGCATTGAAGAGGTCTTTTCAGAAGCCGAACGCCAGCTTGCTTCAGTCCGGACTGATCCTTCATACGAGACCTGTTTTTCAGCCCTGCTCGGAGAGGTGCTCGAAGGCATGGGTGACCGTGAGACGGAACTCCATGTCGACCCACGGGACGAGGACCTGTGCAGGAGAATTCTTCAAAAGACAGGGAGACAATGCATCGTCATCCCCGATATCACATCTGCCGGAGGACTGAACGGTTCAAGCCCGGATGGCAGGCTCGTCGTCAGGAATACCATCGAAGACCGTTTTATACGGGGCCGGGGCTCCATGAAAGCCGCGGTCTTCACGCTGCTGAGTCGTGATCCTGATGTACGTTGAGTATGTGAATGCCAGGGTCCATGGGATGGCAAGCAGGCTCCTTGACCACCATGAGATGGAACGGCTGATAGCCCAGACATCGGTGGACGGTATTATCTCGGAACTAGAAAAAACACCCTACAGCCAGGATATTGCCGAGGCCCGTATCCTGTTTTCAGGGATCAGCTGCGTGGAGCAGGCCCTCAGGAAAAACCTGGCGAGGACATACAGGAAAATTTTCAGCCTCGTCCGGGGGGAAAAAAAGTCGCGGTACGTCACTCTGTTCCTGAAAAAATGGGATATACAGAACATTAAGACCATATTGAGGGGTAAAAGCATCCAGGCCCCTGCCGAAGAGATATCCGGGTGTCTCGTCCCTGCCGGGACGCTTGATGAAACAACCCTTCTTGAGCTCCTGAAACAGCCGGATGTCAGGGGAGTGATCGACCTCATGGCGACATGGCAGATCGAGTACTCAGTGCCGCTCACCCGTCACCTGGGCGATTACCAGGAACACCACAACCTTGAATCCCTGGAGTACGCCCTTGACGAATACTATTTTTCATCCTCCCTTGAGAAGATCACAGGGAACCGTGAGGACGACAGGGTCATACGCGACCTTATCCAGACCGAGATCGATGCAACAAACCTGAAAAACGTCCTGATCATGACCCGGGACTCGGTCTCTCCCGAGGTTGCCCCAGGGGTCATCATCCCCGGGGGAAAAGCCCTCAGCCAGGCCTTTCTTCTGGAGATGCTGAAGACAAAGGATGTCTCAAAAGCAATCCACCTGCTTGAACCGTCCCCATACCGGTTTCTCCTGGATGTCCCGCCCCAGGAATACCAGGCCGGGAGGATATCCGGAATAGAGAAAGCAATTGAACGTTTCCTCATAAAAAAGACCGTTCAGGTCTTCAGGGGCGACCCCTTTTCGTTTACCGTTGTCATTGGGTACCTCAGGGCAAAACTCAATGAAATCATCAACATCCGGGTCATTGCACGGTCAAGAGAGGCGGGGCTGCCAGACAGTGTAATGGAGGCGGAGATGATCTATGTATAAATACACCATAGTAACC
>CAZGXZ010000171.1:0-5014 GCA_964530035.1 uncultured Methanoregulaceae archaeon | reverse complement strand
GGTTTTTTCCAGTTTGAAATCTTCATGAAGGGCCATGAGACCGCCGCCGGGGCGCGCTTCGGGGGCGGCGGGGTATCTTTTCGGGGGCGTAGGGGCACACCCCCACTGAAGAGGTGATGCTGATAGGATATCGGGAACCGAGAGGTTACGGTTATTTGGCACGGTCTGCAAGCATTCAAAAACGCCTGAAAAAATTCAGATCCCATTTCTTCAATCACGCAGATTACCTGCTAATTATGTCAGGCAAGGAAGAATTATGCGAAAAATGAGATTTTAGTTCCGTTAAAATCTTCTCTCTCTTCATTTTTATTCCCCCCATTATGAGAGACCTCCATCAGGTGCAATTTTGATCATAAGGTTCAACAAAGCCCATTTTCCTGAAACCAGGACGGATCCCGTACTATGGACCCCCCCTTGCAGGGAGAGGACGTGTCAAGAGTGCCTCGTCTGAGATATGCGTGAGTTGAGTGAAACAGGAACCCGGTGCAAGGGGGCTGATATAAGTCTTGTTCAATAACTATGTATAATTTTCTGCATTAATCAACTTCAAATAATTAACAGAATACTGCCGGCTGGGCAGGCTGTTCTCATAACCTATAGGGGGAAAACCGGATATCGCTTGAATTAGTGTCACCCGTATCTCCATTCCAACCGTCCTGTTATGAGGTCAGCACAACCGGGGAACGAGCTCACTTTTAGGGACGCAGCGCGATATGTCGTGTGACATGGAGTACCAGGCAGGGGATACGGAAAATGCCGCCCGGGCCTGCAGGACGGAAGGCGGGGACAGCTCCCGGGCCGGGCCGGTCATCAGCCCCCTGACCGCCTCCGACGTGGACGGGGCAGCACGTCTCTACGCCGCGGTCTTCCTCGCCGACGAACCCACCACGCACCGTCATGCCCCCGAGCCGGCCCTGTTCCTGGACCATGCATGCCCCTATGTTCGGTCCCTTGCCGGGAGGGGCGAGAGTTTTCTTGCCCGCGACGGGACGACGGGAGAGCTCGCCGGGTTCATCTTCGCCTTCGACATGACCGAGGACCCGGCTGATTGGACACCCTCAATGGGCGAATTTCTCGCCCATTTCCGCGAGGCCGTCACCATGATCAACGAGCTGGAACAGGGGAGCCTCATGTTTGACGGGATAGCTCCCGGCACTGCCCTCCACGTCTTCCAGATAGGGATTGGCCGGCAGTACCGCGGCCGGGGGTTTGCACAGGCCCTTATCGGGCAGCTGCTCGACTGTGCCGTCGAACGGGGTTACCGGCTGGTGGTGGCCGACTGCACCAGCGCCGCATCGAGGGGGCTCTTTGAAACATGCGGCTTTTCCGAGGCGGGGTACCTGTCGTACGGGGAGTTTTCCATGGACGGAAAGGTGTTTTTTTCAGGACTTGACGGCGGGATCCACCTGATGGTCCACGAGGTCGGAACGGTGTCTCCCCAAAAACCGTCATGACCTCCGCGTATGCCGGGCCAGGAATCACACTCCTGGGACCGCCACGTGCCCGGGGTCTGCCCCCACGGCCGGGTCTATAGCCTGAAGAACAGGACGGCCCAGGCCACCGCCATGATGACGGTCACGAGGCAGAGGATAACGAGGATGGCAAGCGCGACACGGTTCACGCCGGTCACACCCACCCCGCCCGGGGCATACGGCTTGTCGGTCGTGTCCGGGGTGAGGACAAGGGTCCCGGAGAGGTAGTCGTGGACGCCCTTCCCCATCGGGGAGGCCCAGATCACGCAGCCGTTGATGACCTGGAGCAGCCCTGCCGTGAAGAAGATCTTGAGGAGGTTCCGGACAAGCGAACGGGGAAACGTGAGGCGGCTGCCGTCATTACTGGTAACGAAGAGGCGGAAGAGCCGTTTTCCGGGTGTCGCCTGCTTCGCGGAGCACTCCGAGAGGGTAAAGTAGAGGAGGTATATGACGGCGATGGCAAGGAACAGGACGGCCATCGCGAAGATGTTCGCCATGAACATCCCGCCGAGGAACACGACCGGCAACATGATGGCGATGCTGATCCCGAGGATGATGAGGCTGTCCACGAAGTAGGCGACCCACCTGACCCACGCCCCTGAGTAGTAGCACGGTGCGTTGTGCGGCCCTCCCGGGGGTCCCGGCCGGGAGACCGGGGCGGCCTGGAAGACGGGGGGCTGCTGCTCAAAAGTCGTCTTCGCATAGAGCCCTCCGGCGGCGGCGGTGTCGGTGGCCGCCCTGGACGCCGGGAACAAAGGAGAGCCCTTTCCCTCGGCAGACTCCGCTCCTGCCGTCGTCCCTCCCGGAGGACTGCCTGTCACGGGCGGGGGGGAGCCTGCCGGCCCCGGGACCCCCATCGGCCATCCGGCCCCCGTTCCCCCATCTTCACCTGGGGTACCGGGCGGTGTCCCCAGCCCGCGGCGGCTTGCAGCCTGGGCCATCCCGCGTTTCAGCCGGGTCACGGCCAGGTTTTTTTGGTACTTTTCGTTCTCCGGGTCAAGCGCCAGGGCCTTCTCGTACGAGGCGACCGCTTCGTCCGTCCTGCCGAGGCGTGTGAGGCAGACCCCCCTTGCGTTGAAGGCCCGGTCCATGGCCGGGTCGAGGGTGGCTGCTAAAGTAAGCACCGCGAGGGCGGCTTCAAAGTCATGGGAGTTGAAGAGTTCGACGCCCTTTTCATAATACCCGGCGGCTGTCAGCCCGTCGCCTCCCTGCCCCACCTCACCGGGTCCCGGCACCCCGTTGACGGCAGGCTCCTTTTCCGGTTCTCTACCCGGGGTGCCCGTTTTCTCCCCGGAGAAGGGGACCTGCCCGGTCTCCCGGCCCGGTCCTCCCTCCTGTCCCGGCACGGGTTTTTCACTACAGACGCCGGCCCCCTGTCCCTTCAGGAGGTCGACGGGGGGGTCCCTGAACTGGAAGCCGCAGTACTGGCAGAAGTTTGCAAACCCCGGGTTCTCCTGGTCGCAGGAAGGGCAGAGCATGGTTGTTTCCGTGGGACTTTTTCCCTGGTGCCGGGAGTATCGGGATGGATACCCGGGCGCTGTCACCATGAACGTCTTCTTGGACGGGAGATATAGGTTTTCTTGGCCGGGGAAACCACGGGCCGGCAGAGGAGGCCGGTTGCTCCCGGAACGGGGCCGGAGGGGGAATAAACCATATAGTGCTATATGTAAGCGGCGACCAGACAGATGAATAAACGGTGCCCGTCGTGGTCACCTCTCCCGGAATGTGGCCATCCCGCGTACCTGGGTAATAACCCATCAGAGCAAGGGGACCTGCTGAGTCGATGAGACGGGAAGGGCGTGGAGGTCGTACAGGATGTAGTTGGAAAAGATCCGTCATGCCAGGCATGCCCGGGCCCCCTTCCCAGGAAGAGGGGTACAGCTCATGAACGGACCCCGTGGTACCAGGTACTGGTCGGGAGCAGGACCCGTGGGAAGAACCAGTCTCCAATAGAAACCCAGGTACGTGCTTTCCCTTTCTGGCGAACTGGTTTAAAAACGACTGTCTCATCGGATAAATGGATGTCCGGCGAGGTTCCAGAAGAAAACAAGGGCATTGTCATGCATTAACCGGTGGCAACGATGGTTCCAGGAGCAGCAACCTCCCGGAGCCATGAGGTCCCGTTCCATGACCGTTACCCAGTTTCACCTGACTCCGGGGATACCTGCCGGAAATTACCAGAGTCACCGGTCTTTCTGCAGGTGATGACCTCCTGCTTCGCCCCCAGGGTCTTCCGCCCGGTACCATGGACGAGCAAGTCCCCTCCTAGACGCAGCAGCGGAGATTGGATACGAAGAGAGGGGGGTTTACCTCCTCCGGGCAGATAAAACCCCGAGGACAGCCCCGGCTGCAAGGACCGCGACACCGGCAGCAAGCGGGGGGAGGGCTGCCCGGGTCGGCGAGGGAACGGCCGCATGACACGTCGTCTCCAGCGCCGTCAGGTCTTCCGTGGCATTCCCGTACCCGGGCCAGGGGAGGTCATAGTCCGGGTTGATCGAAAGCGAGGTCATGAACGCCTCCCTGGCACCGGTGCAGTTCCCCCGGGCAGCGAGGACCCGTCCCAGGATGTGCCAGCATACCGGGTTTGACGGTTCAAGGGCGACAGCCGTGTCTACTGCCACTTGTGCACCGGCCAGGTCCCCGGTCTTCAGGAGGCCTGTCGCCCTGACTGCGTATGCCGTGGTATAGGACGAGTTGAGCGAAATGGCCGTGTCGGCGTCCTGGAGGGCATCGGCATTCCTGCCCAGGGCGAGGTAGGCATACGCCCGGTTGGCGTACCGTACCGGTTTCGGGTCGAACCTGATCCCAATGGTGACGTGGTCCACCGCCCCCGTGAAGTTCCCGGTCTTCCTGAGCTGGTAGCCTTTCAGGCAGTTGAGTTCCGCGTCGTCCGGGTAGCGGGCGAGCCCGGCAGCGGTCACCTCACCGAGACCGTCCCAGTCCTTTTCGGCCATGAGCCTCATGCCCTCGGTGATGTACTCCTGCGGTCCCTCCAGGGAGATACCGGGCGTGGCCTGGTCCCCGACCTGTGCCGGTCCTGCGGCGGCCGCCGCCTGGGACACGAGCAGGAGGAGCACAAGAAAACCCAGGCATGACCACGAAAAGGCGGGGGAGGGTCGTTTCACGGTTCCGGGCAGGCTCTCAAGAGGAGGTTTCATGGAGAAAAGATACCCTCGTGACAGTAAAAGGGGTATGGAAATGATCCTTCTGGTGATCGGCCTCCCGGACAAAGGTTCTTTCCCTCGGGTATCTCACATACAGTCCATGGACAGTGCCGGCCGGGAACAGGTGATCGTGGTCTCAGACCTCCACCTCGGGGCGGAAGGGGCTGACAGCGGCGAGTTCTCCCGTTTCATCAGGTGGCTCCGGTACCACCCGGGAAACGACGCCCCGCTGGCATTCAGCACCGGGGACGGCCCTGATGGGCGGGGCGGTGGCGAGGCACGGATCTACCGGCCGACGACCCTTGTCCTCCTCGGCGACATCCTCGAGCTCTGGGACCCGCGGGACCAGAACCCCCACAACGTGGTCAGGGACGCAAT
>CAZGXZ010000170.1:0-5034 GCA_964530035.1 uncultured Methanoregulaceae archaeon | reverse complement strand
GAGCCGTAGATATCTCCGGCAACGTTCCCGATGGCACAGCCGAAAGCGGCTGCGGGACCGAACAGGATACCGAGCACCACGGGGAGGGCTGCAGCCGGGCGTACCGGTATCCCGGCGACGACGAAGCCGGCCTGGTTGAAAGGGATGAGGACAAGGGCGTACAGGACCGCGGTTATGGCGACCCATGTAATCCCCCTTCGCTCAACAAGAACCCTTGCCAGCTCGTGCATGAAAACCCGTGGGACTTCATGGGGGAAAAGGACGTTGAAACGTGCCGTGACCAGGTCCCCCTGGGAGGGTTTCTGGATGGTGCCCTCAAGGGTACAGGGCTCCGCTCTAAGCATTTAGAGCTATGACGTCCAATGAGTACGCATGGCTTCCCATGTACACCGGATCGAGGTCAGGTTCGTGTCCGACCCCCGGTTGCAGACCCGGACCGAGAGGGCCCGCTCGCTCGGGTTTCCTGTCGATGCCCTTCACCTCGTCGAGGTCTATACCATTGCGACCTCTTCCCGGGACTTCACCCCGGCCGAGCTCCTGGAAATCGGTGGACAGCTCACCAACCCTGTCGTCCAGGAGTTCCTGGTCGACCGGCCCACGGAAGCCAGCTTTGATTTTGCCATCGAGGTCGGTTTCCTTCCCGGGGTCACCGACAACACCGGGACGACCGCCCGGCAGACCATCGAGGACTATTTCGGGTTCGGGTTCGGCGAGGGAGAGGCAGTCTTTTCGTCCCGGCTGTTCCTTGTCGCCGGGAACCTCAACCCTGAATCACTCCGGAAACTGGCCGGGAGCCTGGGAAACCCCCTCGTAAACCGGGTCCACGTAAAAAGCCGCGAGGAGTATGGCTCACGGGGCATGGAGCCGTCAACACCCTTTGTCCACCTCCACGAACTCCAGGAAGCCGGGGTCGTGGACCTGGAGATCAGCGATGCGGAACTGGCAAGAATCGGCAAGGAAGGCATTCCCGACCCGGTCACGAAGGAGCGCCGGGGTCCCCTTGCTCTTGACCTGGCCCAGATCCACACGATACGGGACTATTTCAGGAAGGCGGGCAGGATGCCGACGGACGTCGAGCTTGAGTCCCTTGCCCAGACCTGGAGCGAACACTGCAAGCACACGATCTTTGCATCCGCGATGGACGACGACGTCCCGAAAGGACTTTACAGGACCTGCATCCAGGGGGCGACCAACGCTGTCCGGGCGGCAAAGGGGGACAGGGACACCTGTGTATCAGTGTTCACCGATAACTCGGGTGCAATAATCTTCGATGACGACCATCTCGTGACCTGCAAGGTAGAGACCCACAACTCGCCCTCGGCCCTCGATCCGTTTGGAGGCGCTCTAACCGGCATCGTCGGGGTGAACCGCGATACGATCGGCTTCGGCCTCGGGGCGAAACCCTGCATCAACGTGTACGGGTACTGCGTCGGAGACCCTGACACCGATCCAGGCCTTTTCCGGGGTAAAAACGGTCAAAATCCCGTACTCTCCCCGAGACAGGTCTTCGAAGGGGTGGTGCGTGGTGTCGGCGTGGGCGGGAACTGCTCCGGGATCCCGACACCCCAGGGCTGGTGTTGGTTCCATGACCGGTACCGGGGAAAACCCCTGGTCTTTGCCGGCACGATCGGCGTGATGCCCCGGGTGCATGACGGGACAGTGCTCCACGAGAAGCAGGCGAGGCCCGGTGACCTCGTCGTGATGGTCGGCGGGCGGGTCGGAAAGGACGGGATCCATGGTGCCACCTTCTCATCAGAGGCCCTTGACCCGGCAAGCCCGGTAACCGCCGTCCAGATCGGCGACCCGATCACCCAGAAGAAGTTCTCTGACGTCATCGTGAAAGAGGCCAGGGACAGGGCCCTCTACCGGAGCATCACGGACAACGGTGCCGGCGGCCTCTCCTGCTCGGTCGCCGAGATGGCGAAGGAGTCAGGCGGCTGCCACGTGCAGCTCGACCGGGTGCCGCTCAAGTACCCGGGCATGGCGCCGTGGGAGATCTGGATCTCCGAGTCGCAGGAACGGATGACGCTCGCCGTCCCGCCGGATAAACTGGAAGCGTTTCTCGCCCTCATGGAGCGCCGGGAGGTTGAGGCCACGGTGATCGGGACCTTTACTGATACAGGACGGTGCACCGTCGAATACCACGGGACTACCGTTATGGACATCACCCTCGACTTCCTCCATGACGGGCTGCCGAAAAAACACCTGAAGACTACGCCGGTCCAGGCTCCTGCAGCCGCCCCATTCCCGCGGTGCCCTGACCGCCTCGATGACCTGCTGATCTCGATGCTGAAACGAAAAAATATCTGCTCGAAGGAGTTCATCTCGGTCCAGTACGACCACACCGTCCAGGGTGGCCATGTCCTCGGGCCGGTCCAGGGCAAAGGGAGAGTCCAGGGGGTTGCGACCCTCACGAAGGTCGTACCGGGCTCCCAAAAGGCCGTCGGCCTTTCCCAGGGCCTCTTCCCGTCCTACTCGGAGATCGACCCGTACGGGATGGCGGTCGCCGTCATCGACACCGCCATCAGGGGCCTGGTGGCAACCGGCATCCCGCCGGACGCCGTCGCCCTCCTCGACAACTTCTGCTGGTGCTCCTCGGACGACCCCGCGAGGCTCTGGCAGCTCAAACAGGCCGCATTCGGGTGCCGCGATGCGGCAGTGGCCTTCCAGATCCCGTTCATCTCCGGCAAGGACAGCATGTTCAATGACTTTTCAGGGTTCGATCCCGATGGACGACCGGTGAAGGTTTCGGTCCTCCCGACGCTCCTTGTCTCCTCGATCGGCGTCCACCCCGATGCCGGGAAGGCGGTGTCGATGGATGTCAAGGTCGACGGCGATCTAGTATACCTCCTCGGCAGGACCCTCGATGAGTTGGGCGGGTCGGAGTATGCCGGGTTCCTTGGTATCGAAGGCGGGAACGTCCCGGCACTCGACATCGGAAAAGCAAAAGAAAGGTACAGGAGGCTCGCCGGAGCGATCGACCGCGGTCTCGTGGCCTCGGCCTTCCCGGTCAGTCTTGGCGGGCTCCTCATCGCCCTTGCGAAGGTCTCGATCGCCGGGATGCTCGGTATGGACATTACCATCCCGGAGGGTGTGCGTCCCGATCTCCACCTCTTCTCCGAGTCACTCGGCAGGGTTCTCGTCACGGTCGCCCCGGTTGACCGGCAGGCATTTGAGACCGTAATGGGTCCTGAGGCACGTTTCATGGGAACGGTGGGCGGGACGGTGTTCCGGGTGAGACAGGACGGCAGGACCCTCATCGAGCAGCGGGTGAGCGTGATGGAAACTGCCTACAAGCAGCAGTTTTGGGGGTACTGACCATGGAGCGCCATACCACGGAACCCCCGGTTCATTCCGGGACAGGACGGGTGCATCCTCCGCTCAGGACACGACACAAGGCCCTCATCATGAGCGGGTACGGGATAAACTCGGAGATGGAGACGGCCGAGGCCCTCCTCCGTGCCGGGATGGGATCCGACACCGTCCATATCAATGACCTGATTGCCGGTGAGAAGACCCTTTCCGGATACCGTCTCCTCGTGTTCCCGGGTGGTTTCTCGTACGGGGACGACACCGGCGCCGGGAACGCATATGCAAACCGGGTCAGGAACAACCTGCAAAAGGACCTCGACGCTTTCCTGTCAGGTGACAACCTCGTCCTTGGGATCTGCAACGGCTTCCAGATCCTCGCGAACCTTGGCCTGGTACCGGCGCTCGATGCCCACCACAGCCGTGGGATCGCCCTCATGCCGAACCGGAAAGGTGTACTGGAGTGCCGCTTCGTCACCCTGAAACCCGTTGCTGACACGGTCTGGACGAAAGGCCTCTCCCACCTCTACTGCCCGGTCTCCCACGGGGAGGGGAACTTCTCCTGCTCAGAAGAGACGCTCCGGAGACTCGAAAAAGAGGACATGGTCGCGTTCAGGTACGTGCGTGAGGACATGAGCCCGGCAGCCGGGGAGTACCCCTGGAACCCGAACGGTTCTGTCAACGATATTGCCGGGATTACCTCGGCTGACGGAAAGGTCCTCGGGCTCATGCCCCACCCCGAACGGGCGATGGAGTTCGTGAACCTCTATGACTGGCCTCTCCGGAAGGAACGGCTGAAACGCGAGGGAAAGTCCGTTCCGACAGATTCGGTGAACATGGAGTTCTTCAGGAATATCGTGGATTATTTCGTTTCATGATGGCAAGGATAAGGACTCCCTGTCGTGGCCATGTTTATCCTCCCTTTGCTGGAAGGATGGTGCTGGTGGGCCAAAACCGCTCTTTTTGAGTGAATAGGTGCTAAAAAGGCTCTATTGAAACTCACCTAACCTTGAATTGTTTTCAGCTCTTCATGAAAGATCTTCATCAGCAATAATTGCAGTCAAAGAATTCTAAAAAGCCGATTTTTGGTTTTCACCTTGAACAGGCAGAGGAACGGAGAGATGAGAACCGTGGGGCTGAAACAGATCGTTC
Organism: uncultured Methanoregulaceae archaeon; assembly: GCA_964530035.1. Lineage (GTDB taxonomy): Archaea > Halobacteriota > Methanomicrobia > Methanomicrobiales > Methanospirillaceae > KLAP105. The sequence continues at coordinate 573 of CAZGXZ010000170.1, read as the reverse complement.
GAGGGGTGTTAAAGCGAAACCTCCACTGAAGGCTGATTGTTTGAGGTGGAACGGGAGAGAATGTGAAATGAAGATAACGGGATTCGTTCCGGGGGGCTGCTGCCCCCCAAACCCCCTGTATACGATAGCCATGACAAGCCGTAAGCGGTTTCGTGATACCCATTGTTTTCTGTTTTATTATTCCCTCGTTATTTTATTTCAGCGAGATTTTTCCGGTTCGGAATCTTCATGAAAGACCGTGAGACCGCCGCCGGGGCGCCCTTCGGGGGCAGTGGGGTATCTTTTTGGGAGTGAGAGGGAAAATTTTTCACTGAAGGGTTGATGGTTATGGCATGTCGGGAACGGTGATGCTCCTGGTAGCCGACAAGGTCTCTAAACCTTCTGAAAGGTCTCGAAAAATTTCAGATCCCGTTTTTCAATCATGCAGGTTACCTGAAAATGATGTCTGGCAGGGAAGAATTCTTCGTTAAAATTGATATTTAAACTCTGCTACTATCTGCTATCTTCAGGTTTATGCACCCCTTTATACGAGATCTTCATCGTCTGCAATTCCCATGATCAGTGTTGTGTGTA
>CAZGXZ010000169.1:0-5036 GCA_964530035.1 uncultured Methanoregulaceae archaeon | reverse complement strand
GGTGATATCAGAGACCTTGATGACCTCTATCAGCTTGTTGAGCTGCTTGATGACCTGCTCGATCTGCGCATCGTCACCGATGCATAAAATGGTGATCCGGCTTAAACCTGGTTCTTCACAGGTACCGACCGCAAGGCTCTCAATATTAAAACCCCGCCGCGAAAACAGACCCGTGACGCGGGAGAGCACACCCGCCTTGTTCTCGACCAGCACGCTGAGGGTATGGGGTTTCATTGCTTGTGACCTCCAATCATTTCGTTGATTGCCGCCCCGGCAGGAACCATCGGAAATACATTCTCCTCCCTGGTAACGCGGAAATCCAGGACAAACGGTCCTTCAGCTTCCATTGCTGCATGTATTGCAGGGGCGATCTCCTCTTTTTCCTCTACCCTGATGCCATCCACGCCGTACGCTTCTGCAATCCTCACGAAGTCAACAGGAGGGAGCTCTGTGTAGGCATACCTCCGGTCATAGAAGAGTTCCTGCCATTGCCTGACCATTCCCAGGTACTGATTGTTGAGGATTGCAATCCTCACTGGAACTTTATACTGGGCTGCTGTTCCGAGTTCCTGAATATTCATCTGGATGGAGCCGTCGCCCGCTATGTCAAAGACCTGGGAGTCCGGGCATGCATATGCTGCACCGATCGCCGCCGGAAAACCGTACCCCATCGTCCCAAGCCCTCCGGAGCTTATCCACGTCCGGGGTTTCCTGAAGACATAGTACTGGGCGGCCCACATCTGGTTCTGGCCGACCTCGCTCACGATGATGCCGTCAGGTGACAGGACATCTGATAATGCCTTTACGACCATCTGGGGACGCAGAGAGCCGTCATCGCGGAACCGGAGCGGGTGCTTCTTCTTCCATGTCCTGACACGTTCGACCCAGGCGTCATGTGATGCGTCCCTTTTCAGCATTGCAAGCATATCGGCAAGGATAGAGCGGACGTCACCGACGATGGGTACATCAACAGGCTTGTTCTTACCAATTTCAGCCGGGTCAATATCGATATGAATAATCGAGGCATGAGGCGCGAAGGTGTCCACCTTGCCCGTGACACGGTCGTCGAACCTGGCCCCGACCGCCAGCAGGCAATCGCTTTCAGTGACTGCAAAGTTGGCGTACTCGGTCCCGTGCATCCCGAGCATGCCGAGATTCAGGGGATGATCACCCGGGAAACACCCGAGGCCCATGAGCGTCGTGGTGACGGGTATGGAGAGACGTTCTGCAAGCGCGATAAGCTCCGGCGAGGCGCCTGATGAGATCACCCCGCCACCGGCATATATCACCGGCCTTTCTGCCTCGAGCAGGAACTCAAGCGCCCGGGCTATCTGTTTGGGATGCCCCCTGAAGGTCGGTTTGTATCCCCGTATCTGCATCTCCTCATCCGAAGGAGGTTTGTACTCTATCTCCCTTGTATTGACGTCCTTCGGAAGGTCGACCAGGACCGGGCCGGGCCTTCCGGTACCTGATATGAAAAAGGCTTCCCTGATGACCCGTGCAAGGTCTTCCGTTCGTTTTACAAGGTAATTGTGCTTGGTCACCGGGAGAGTAATCCCGGTTATGTCCGACTCCTGGAAAGCGTCGTTTCCCAGCATGCCGGTCGGGACCTGTCCGGTTATGGCAACGACGGGTACTGAGTCCATGTATGCAGTGGCAATGCCTGTGACGAGGTTGCAGGCCCCCGGCCCGGACGTGGCAAGGCAAACCCCGACCCTGCCGCTCGCCCTTGCGTATCCATCGGCAGCATGGGCTGCGGCCTGTTCATGCCTCACAAGAATGTGCTGGAGGTCCGAGTCGTACAGCTCGTCGTATATCGGGAGGACAGAGCCCCCGGGATACCCGAAGATTGTCGATACGCCCTCCCTTTTCAAACTTTCAATCAGTATCCGTGCTCCGTTCTTCATCATTCCCTCCCAATAAGCCGGTTCATCCCGGATATCACTGCCTCCACGGATGCCATGATAATATCTGTACGGGCGCCCCGTGACGTAATGATTTTTCCGTCTTTCGCAAGACGCACCGTCACATCGACAAGGGCGTCGGTCCCGCCGCGAATGGCATCGACGTGATATTCCTCGAGCCTGATATCAGCAACGTCGGCAACCGACTTCCTGAGTGCCTCTATGGCGGCATCCACAGGACCCGTTCCAGTTGCTGCCCCGGTGACCTCCTCACCCTTGACGACAAGGGTTACGGATGCTGTCGGAATGACGGTATTACCAGAGACTACCGTCACTTGACGGAGCTTCAGGGTCGGCTGGCAGGTAAGACCCATGACCGCCTCTGCTATTGCCATAAGGTCGGCATCGGTGACCCGTTTTCCTTCATCGCCAAGTACCTTGATCCTCTTGAGGATCTCCTTTTTCTGGGGTTCATCAGGGTGATAGTTCAACTCGGACAGTGCCGCATCAACTGATGCCGACCCCGAATGCTTGCCCAGGACGATCCGGCGTCTCCGGCCCACGGATTCAGGGCGTACCGGCTCGTACGTACTTGGTTCCTTGAGCACTCCGTGGGCATGGATACCGCTTTCATGGGTAAAGGCCATCTCTCCCACTATGGCCTTGTTTGTCGCAAGGGGAATCCCGGTAAGACGTGAGACCAGCGACGAAAGGGGATATATCTCCTCTGTCCTGATGCCGGTCCGACAGCCGTAAAGGACTTCGAGCGACATGACGAGCTCCTCGAATGCTGTATTTCCAGCCCGTTCGCCCAGTCCGTTCACGGTTGTATGCGCACAACCAGCCCCGGCCCTGATGGCGGAAACCGTGGTGGCCAGGGCAAAGCCAAGGTCATTATGACAATGTATTGACAGTGGCGCAACACAGAGCGGAGGAATAACCTCTGACGCCCGTTCGGGGGTAAGCAACCCTACCGTGTCGCAGAAACACAAACGGTCGGCCCCTCGTTCCACGCCTCCCCTGAACAGGGAGAGGAGATATCCCGGGTCAGCCCTCGATGCGTCCTCGGCCGAGAGCTCAACTTTAAGGCCGCGGTCCCTGGCATACATAACCGCGGAAAACGCCATCTCCAGGACTTGATCCCTTGTCTTCCGCAGTTTTTTCTGGATATGAAGGTCGCTGGACGGAACCACAAGGTGAACCGAGTCGGCCCCGAGATCGGCAGCGTAATCGATGTCCTCCCGGAGAGCACGGACATAGGTGCAAATCTCAGCCTTAAGACCTGCTCCGGCGATCTTTCTGATAGCTTCACGTTCCCCCTCGGATGCAGCGGCAGATCCGGCTTCGATGACCGAAACACCGATATCAGATAATTTCGCTGCAATTTCACACTTCGCTTCAGGTGAGAGCGAAACGCCCGGGGTCTGTTCCCCGTCACGCAGGGTAGTGTCGAAAAAACGGATCCTTTCAGAGAATAAAACGATCTGTCATGGAAAATTCCACCACATAGGAGTGTATGGAAACTGCCGTATAAAAGACAGCGGTTACCAGCACCATCCTGGTTCACTCGTAGGGATCTGTGTTCAACCAAACGGTCAGCGCAGCATTTCTTTTTTCCCGGTTGTGTATTTCAAAACAGGCTCCACCTGCCTCTGACAGGACATACCATACTGGGGGTTCTCTTTAAATCGTTCAGAAAAAGCCCTGTATGAAAGGAGGGCGACGAGGGTACCTCGTTTCATCTCAAAAAGGGAGGGAGCCCGGATCGTACCCCGGTTCAGTGTTTGAAGTGCCGCGTACCGGTGAAGACCATGGCGACTCCGAGCCTGTTCGCCACTGTAATAACCTCATCATCACGTATCGAACCACCTGGCTGGACCAGTGCAGTTGCCCCCGCAGATGCGGCAACTTCAAGGGTATCAGGGAACGGCAGGAAGGCATCCGAGCCCACCGCCGAACCTTTCAGAGAACCGCTGGCTTTCTGCATTGCGATCTTGGCCGAATCGACCCGGCTCATCTGTCCGGCACCTATCCCAAGGGTCCTGAACTGGTTCGCAAAGACGATGGCATTGCTCCTCGTGTGCGCGCATACCTTCCATGCGAGCTGGAGGGCACTCCATTCGGCAGGAGTCGGGTCCCTGTCGGTGACGACCTTCCAGTGTTCCCTGTTGTACGGGGTCTTCTGAACGAGCAGCCCTCCCTCGATCGACCGTACTTCCACTCCGTTCACCGGGGAACCGAGGACGATGATCCGCAGGTTTTCCTTGCCCGAAAGGATATCGCGTGCTTCCGGGGTGAAGGAGGGGGCTGCAAGGACCTCCACAAAGGTTTTTACGACTTCCTCGGCGAGGGGACGCGTCACCTCGCGGTTCAATACGACAACTGAACCGTAAGCAGAAACAGGGTCCGCTTCCCTTGCCTCAACATATGCCTGGAGGAGGTTCGGTCCCGATGCCACCCCGCAGGGGTTGTTGTGTTTGACGATAACCGCGCAGGGCTCTTCAAACTCACGGACCAGGGCTGAGGCGGAGTTCAAATCAAGATAATTGTTATAGGACATCTGTTTTCCCTGGAAAGGTACCGCACCGGCAATCCCGGTTACACCGTATATCGCCCCCTCCTGGTGCGGGTTCTCACCGTAACGGAGAGGCCGCCCGTTACAGAACTGCAGGGTGAGAGTAGGAGGAAAGGAAGTCCCGATAGAACCCAGGTGGTTGCTGATCGCGGCATCATATGCAGCAGTTCTGGAAAATGCCTTGATTGCAAGAGTAAACCGCTCATCCCCGGTGAAGCCTCCTCTTTTGATTGCATCAGAGACCAGCGGATAATCGGCGGGATCGGTGATGACCGCCACGTCCTTGTAATTTTTCGCAGCCGCACGGATCATCGCAGGCCCGCCGACATCGATGAACTCGATGAGTTCTGGCAGGGATAATGCCTGATCGGACATGCGCTCAAAGGGATAGAGGTTCACGACAAGGAGATCGATGGACACGATCCCGTGTTCATCCATGACTGCATCATCAGTCCCCCGCCTCCCAAGCAGTCCTCCATGGACTCTCGGGTGAAGCGTCTTGACCCTGCCACCCATCATCTCCGGAAAACCTGTATACGCAGCGACATCCACATAGG
>CAZGXZ010000168.1:0-5040 GCA_964530035.1 uncultured Methanoregulaceae archaeon | reverse complement strand
TCGCCCAGGCGCTCGTCCACGAACCCGAGGTCCTGTTCCTCGACGAACCGACGATCGGCCTCGATGTCGCGGCACGGAAGAAGATCTGGGACCATATCTCGAGGCTCCGCAGGAACGGGATGGCGGTCTTCGTCACGACGCACTACATGGACGAGGCCGACCGCTACTGCGACCGCGTGGCCATCATCGACCACGGCACCGTGATGGCCGAGGGGACACCCGGGGAGCTCAAGACCCGGATCTCGCAGGACGTCGTCATCGCCGAGGTTGAAGGTGAAGCGGGGGAGATAAACATCCCGGGGGTGCGGTTCGCCGGCAGGGAGGAGGACAGCCTCCATTTCCACGTCCCCGACGGGGAGGCCGCCGTCCCGCGGATCCACGAGGCTCTGAAAGTGGCAGGGCTCCATGTGACCTCGATCGCGGTTCGGAAACCCGCCCTCGACGATGTCTTCCTGGACTGCGTCTCGGAGGGCGAGGACAGGACGCCCTTCAACCTCGGCTCGTTCCGCAACGTCATGAGGAGGCGGTGATGGACGCCGTGTTCGCCTACTTCAGGCGCGACTTCATCAAGTGGACCCGCGGGAGGGTCGGGGTGGTCTCGGCCCTCGTGATGCCGGCGGCGTAGCTCGTGTTCGTCGGGCTGGCCATGCCGATCCGGTTCACTGACAACTACATCGATTTCATCACGCCCGGGATCCTCGCCATGAGCATCTTAAACGGGTCCCTCCAGGGCGGGGCGCTCCTCATATTCGACCGCATGCTCGGGTTCCTGAACAAGTTCCTGGCCATGCCCTCGTCGCGGGAGAGCATCCTCTTCGGCAAGATCCTCTTCATCACGGTCCGTGGCCTCGTACAGGCATCCATCATCCTCGTCTTCGCCTTTTTCCTCGGGGCGTCCCTCTACACCCTGCCCCAGCTGGCCGGGACGTACGCCATCCTGGTGCTCTTCGGCGTGATGATGTCCGGGTTCGGGACGACCATCGCCCTCCATGTCATGGACCACGACGGGTACGCGGCGGTCACGGCAATGATCAGCCTGCCGATCTTCTTCACGTCCAGTGCGCTCATGCCCTATGCCCTCATGCCTGAATGGCTGAAGGTACCGGCCATGATCAACCCGCTGAGCTTTGCCATCGATGCGATCAGGCTCCTCCAGGTGGGCGTCATCGCCTGGGACAAGCTCGCCGGGCTCGCCATCCTCTGCGTCGTTGTCCTCGGGGTCAGCGTACACCGGTTCAGGCGGGTGAAGATCTAGGAGGACGTGGGACGTGGCCAGGACCTTCGTGATAAGTGACAACCATTTCAGCGACTATGACGGCCCGGGAAATATCATCGTCTTCTTTAACAGGCCATTCCCGGATTCACAGGCGATGAACGGGGCCATGGTCAGGAACTGGAACCGGGTGGTCCGTCCTGAAGATACTGTGTACTCGCTCGGTGATTTCGCCTGGACAAAGGAGGAGATGGACAAGTACGCAGGGCGGCTGAACGGCACGGTCCACTTCATCCTGGGGAACCACGACTTCGAGGGGGACCGGGTCTGGAAGAAGCAGCCACCCCATGAAAATGCCGGATATCCCCTGATCACCATCCTGACGCACAGGAAACAGGACTTCCTCCTCGTCCACCGGCCCGAGGACATACCGCCCTGGTGGGGCGGGTGGGCCATCCACGGACATCATCACCGGATGCTCCCCCGGTTCCCGTTCATAGACGGTAAGAACCGCAATATCAATGTCAGTTGCGAGCTGGCCGGCTATACCCCAGTCGACCTCGACTGGGTCCTCTCGCTTGGTATCGACCGGATCAAATCCATGGACACCACCAGCTCGGAACCGGTGTACTGGAGGAAGGACCATGCAACGGGCCGTTTAAGGGGGAGAAAACGGACAAGGGCCCCGCAGGATTACCAGGCCGACCCGTACTGGACGGAAAATGTCCTCAGGTGGCGTCCGCCGCGATAGCCCGGGAAAAACCCACCCGGACCTCACGGAGAGCGTGAACGCCCCATGAAGGAGGTCCTCAATAACACGGTCCGTAGCCTCGTACAGGCCTCTATCATCCTCGTCTTCGCCATCCTCCCCGGGGCATCCCTGTTCACCGTTCCTCAGTTCACCGGGACGTATGCCATCCTGGTGCTTATCGGGGTGATGATGTCCGGAACCGGGAGGACAGGGAACCCAAGGGCAGTTTAATGCAATCCCTGTCCCGCGACCCTGTTTTCAGGCCGATGTGAAGATATAAGGGCCGCGTGGGAATCCCTGGGAATCTCCCTGGTATGAACTGCCAGGAGTACCCGTTCCCCTGGAGAAATACAGGTTGAACCACCCGGATGTCGTTCTCACGGGGACTGGGAAAAAAACTGCGATACGTGTGCATGGACTTCACAGGTCCCTTGGTCAGGTTTTCACGGTTTCACAGAGTGGCAGACGAAGGGGGAGGAAGCCTGCCGCCCCGGGCGACATTCAGGGGATGTACGCTCATCTGCGATACGAAAGCTCAACCGCAGGAGACTGACGTCCCGGTGATTTAGTCCTTTAAAACGACCGGGTTGGCAGGATAGTGGGGGTGGAATAAGATAGCAACTATTTCTTGGCGGCTTTCCGCCAATAACCCCTGGGGACGACGACCTCGAACCTCGCCCCCTTTCCCGGCTCGCCGGTCTCTTTGATCGTGATCCCGGTAACCGACAGGATTTCGCGGGCGAGGAAAAGTCCAAGACCCGTGTTTTTGCCGTAGCCACGGTCGAAGATCCTTTCCTTCTCCCTGGCAGGGATCCCGGTGCCGTTGTCCTCGTACAGGATGGTGAGAAGGTCTTTGCTCTCCCTGGTGGTCACCTGGATCTCCGACACGTCCCCGCCGTGACGGACCGAGTTATCGACCAGGTTGCAAAAAACCCTCCCCAGCATGACGTCGGCATAGATCTCAACATCTGCGCATTCATCAGACAGACAAACTCCCTGTGGAGCAGGATTTTCCCTCAGGACTTCATGGAGGTCCAGCCACTGCGGTGTGATACTCCCAAGATCCTCGTAGACCCGGGTGAACTCGATCAGGTCCTCTACCTGCCGGGTCTTCTCCCTGATAGTGTGGATGAATGAACGCATTTCCTGATTTTCAGACCTTGTTTCAGCCAGGGAAAGGTACCCGAGCATGACGGTGACCAGGTTGAGGATGTCATGCCGTGTGATGCCGCTGAGCAGGGTGAGCTGCCGGTGGGCTATACGGATCGCCTCCTCGGCCTTCCTCCGTCCGGTGACATCCCGGCCGACATAGACCATCCCATATGGCTCTCCGCCCGGGGTGCGGAGAACATCGCCATTGATTTCGAGTGTGAACCGGTTCCCCTCGCTTGATACGAATACATACTCGACAGGTCCGAGCCGACGCTTAAACATCTCTTTTGTATTTGCAATAGCCCGGGGGAGGTCTTCAGGGGAAAAAAAGTCGAAGACCGACTGGCCTGTCATATCCTCCGCTTTCGCGTTGCCGCTCATCGTTACCCCGGTCTCATTGATAAATACGATTTTTCCGGTAAGGTCAGTCCGGAGCACGATGTCAGGTACCGTGCTGACCAGCTTCCTGTACAGCTCCTCACTCTCGGCAAGGGCGGAAATTGCCTTCTTCCGCTCGGTAATGTCATGAGCAACTCCCTGGAACCCGGTTGTCTTCCCATCGCCACCACGGACAGGAACGGAGCGGATCTCGATAAAACGGTTTCGTCCGTCCTTATGCAGGGCCGGTACCTCAACCGTAAACAGGCCGGCCCCGGATGCCGCACGGCCCAGTTCCTGCGTCACGAATGCGTGGGCAAACTCCGGTATCAGGATGAGGACGGACTGCCCTGTGATTTCTTCCGGTGAAAAACCGAGAATTGGTTCGATCTGAGGGCTTATATACCGGAAGTTACCGCAAAGGTCAATTTCCCAGATCATGTCCGGGGACGCCTCGACGATATGGCGGAACCGCTCCTCGCTCTCGCGTAACCTTTGTTCGCTCAGCCTGATCTCCTCGTAGTGCCTGCGCAATTCCTCCTCAGATGCTGCGATCTGCCCACAGGCAGCGTGGAGTGTGGCCTCAGCCTTTTTACGTTCCGTGATGTCCCGGGTCATGGTCGAAAACCCGACCACCTCCGCGTTTTGCCGGATAGGGTTGAAGGAAGACTCGAAGAACCGCCTGTTCCCGTCAGGGGCCGTTATCTCAAACTCCGCCCGGAATGATTCCCCTGCAAGTGCCCTCGCGTTGTTGGCGGTCCAGAAATCCCGCTGGGACTCGGGAAAGAGGTCCAGGGTGAAGAGGCCCGGGTGGATCTCGACGCCGAAGAGCTCACGGTAGACCTCGCTGCAGGAGCGGTTATAGGCAATCAGGCGGACATCGCGGTCGTACGAGGCGATGATGTCACTCGTGTTGGTCATGATGGCCTGGAGGCTGGCCTCACTCTCCGAAAGCGCCTGTTCGGCCTTCTTGCGCTCATTATTGAGGAAAATCTGGGAAACGATTGCGGCAACCGTGGAGATGAAGGACTCTTCATCGGGGTGCCATGTCCGCAGGGCCCCTATGTGTTCGCTACAGACAACGCCGACCAGTCTGCCTTCAATGAATACCCCTGCGTCGAGCATGGACGTGATTCCCAGCACCTTGAGATAGAATTCCGCCAGTTCTCTGGTCCGTGGATCGCTTTGTGCGTCGCCGGCATAGATGCGGTTTTCAGACATGAGGGCTTCAAAGTAGCGCGGAAAGTCAGATGTCTTAATTGCCATACCGCTGCTGTGCGTCTTTGTATCGGCTTCATACAGCGAGCGACACAGTAGTTCCGACCCGTCCTTCTCCAGGGTCCAGATGCTGGCGCGTGCAACGCCAAGGGCGACAGATACTGTTTCTGCGACACGCCTGAGGGCCTCTGAGGTTTCACCGCCGGCGATAACCTGGTCGAGGACAAGGCCGGCGATTGCAGTCCTCTGCATACTGGCGCGTTTTTCGCTCTTGCGTAGTTCATCCTCGGCCTGCTTGCGCCCGGTGATGTCCCTGAGGATGCCTTCG
>CAZGXZ010000167.1:0-5356 GCA_964530035.1 uncultured Methanoregulaceae archaeon | reverse complement strand
CCCGGTTGCCGCCCGCACCCATTCTTCAGCAGGGGGGCGGTCAAGGGTGTTGAGTTGTACCTGGTCCGGATTAATCCGTTCAATGGCTGATTTAAGCCCGTTCAGCTCCCTGTACGTGGTGTTCAGGCCCGGGATGATGAACACCTCCAGCCACAGCATTCCGGAATACCTGCGCCGGAACTGAACAAGCCCCCGGATAACGGTATCGATGGTCAGGGAAGGATGTGGTCTCGAAATCTGCTGGAAGGTGACCTCGAATGCTGAGGTAAGCGTTGGTATTACACGGTCCGCCGGCATCAGTTCATCCTGCACATCCGGCCTTGAAAGGAGGCTCCCGTTGGTAAGCACGCTCATGACATATTCCGGAAACTCGTTCTTCACGCAACGGATTGTATCTCCCAGAGACAGGGAGAGTGTAGGTTCGCCGGATCCGGCCAGGGTAACCGAATCAAGCTGCGGCCGGGAAGAGAGGACTCTCCGGAGGTCATCCCTGACCTCATCGAAGGGAAAAAAGGTCTGCCTGGTGAGGGTACGGACCGTTGTTGGTCCGCATTCGCAATAGACGCAGTCGTATGTGCAGTTCTTGTAGGGGACCAGGTCAATCCCGAGTGACAACCCCAGCCTCCGTGAAGGGACCGGGCCGAAGACGTGTCCTGCGATCATACGGGATACCAGGTTCGAATCTTTTCCTTCATCTGGCAGGAGCCGGTATCATGTGCCACGGGCAGGTTCGCAGCCCAGTTCCCGCTCCAGGTTCGTCCTTAACACCTTGATAGCCTGCGCCGCCGGCGATGTTCCGGAACTGGTCACAGGGATGCCGTTTCTCACCGATTCGATGACCGCGGGGTCAAAAGGGATCATCCCGATAACAGGGATACCCTCGCCAAGGCACCACTCACGTACCTTGTCACTCATGGACAACTCGAGGTCAAAACGGTTGATCGCCACCAGGATCCGTGGCCTGAACTGGCGGCATACCTGGACGACCCGCTGAAGGTCATGGAGTGCCGAAACGCTTGGTTCCGTGATGATGAGGACGAAATCAACGCCGCTTATGGTTGAAATGAGGGGGCAACCGGTCCCGGGAGGCCCGTCGATGAGGAACAGGTCCCGATCCCTGTCCGTTTCCAGTGCATGCTTTTTCACGGCATGGACAAGGAGCCCGGAGTTTCCTGCACCTGGAACGAGCCGTGCGTGTACAAGATGGCCCAGTCCGGTGTCCGAGTCCAGGAGTTCCCCTGTCTGTCGCGGCTCCATGGTTATGGCCGGCGGGCACATCAGGACGCAGACCGCACACCCCTCGCAATGAAGGGGGTTCACGATGAATTCATCATTGGTTCTCTCGATGGCCCTGAAACGGCAGTACTCCATGCATTTCCCGCACCGTGTACAGGCGGCTGGGTTGATGACAGCCATCTTCATGCCCATGAACGGCTCCGTGCGGGTCGCTTCAGGTTTTAAGAGGAGTTCGAGGTTTGCGGCATCCACGTCGCAGTCTGCCAGCACGAGGCTCGCGGGAAGGAGCTGGGCAAGGGCAGCGGTGACCATGGTTTTTCCCGTCCCGCCCTTGCCACTTATAACCGCCAGCCTTTTCATGGTCTCTCTCCGGCAAGTGCGATGCATTTTTGGTACAGTTCAGCAAAGGACTCCTGCCACTTCGGGTGGACCCGGCACAGGAGGTCCCCCCTGCTCTGGATGGACGCGATCTCACGGTCGAAAGGGATCCTCATCATGACATGGAGGTTGTTGCCGGCACAGTATTCAAGCAGGGCCTGGTCATTCCCATCACTCCGGTTGATGAGGACTCCTGCAGGCACATGAAGCTGTCGTGCGACGAGAACGGCGAGGTGAAGGTCATGCAGGCCGAACGGGGTCGATTCTGTGACAAGGACACAGGCATCACATCCATCAAGGGTCTCGACGACCGGACAGGAAGTACCTGGCGATGCGTCGTATATCACCAGGTTTTCTCCAGCTGCCTCCATCTTTGCCTCCCTGATGACCGGGGCTGCATGAGGGTCCCCCATGTCCAGGGTACCTGATACCAGTTTCAGGCCGGGGCATGGTGTTGAGGTTGAAATGGTTCCGATGCGTTTCTGCTCTTCATGTATTGCCTCATTCGGGCAGACCAGCATGCATCCCCCGCATGAATGGCAGAGTTCTGGAAAGAAGAGAACCCTTTCCGGGAGGACGGTTAATGCACCATACTGGCAGAAATCCGAGCACTGGCCACAGTGCTGGCATGTGGTCTCGTTGACGACCGGTACAGGAACGGTTACCTCCCTTGTCATTTCCTGTGCGGGAAAGAACAGGTGAAGGTTGGGTTCCTCGACATCACAGTCAACGAGGGTGACTGGTCCCGACCGGGACAGGGTATAGGCGAGGTTGGCCGCTACCATGCTTTTTCCGGTGCCCCCCTTTCCACTTGCTATTGCGAGTTTCATGGTCTTTCCTGACAGGTGACCCTGTGAGAGTACTGTTGTTCCACGTTCATATCAGGGTCTGTTTACGTTACGTCCTGGGAAGGGCATTGTTCATGAACTGGTCAAATGCCTCCTTTACCGAACCACCCGCCTTGCACGCATACATCGCGATGCCCGCCGAAGCAAGCACTTCCCTGGCATTTCCTCCCACCTGTCCGCTGACCAGTGCCTTGACATTGTTTGCAATAAGGATCTGTGCAGCTTTAGGCCCTACTCCCCCTGCACCAGCGGTGAACGGGTTCGTGACCGCTTCATGGGATCCGTTTTCGCTCTCAATGATGATGAAAAATGGGGCGCGTCCAAATCTCTCCTCTGTTGGCGATTCGAGTGTCGGACCTTGTGAAGTAATACAGACTTTCATGATCTCTCCCTTTGATTATTACTCATATGCGCATAATAATATTTTACTTATAACACCATGCTTCATCAGATGATTCATACAGGTCTGGCTCTGTCAACATTGAATAGCATATTCTGGCTTCGTTTGCGACGTTTCATATCCTTCCGGGAGCTTCGATGAGCATATACCCGGTTATTGATGACCTGCCCGGAACACTTCCGGGAAAGCCTGTGCCAGTCCGCTCTGTGCTTGTCGGAGTCCACTGGACTGCCGTATGCAGTTCCCGGTGCGGCCTGGCAACAACCATGGACGGAGACAAACCTCACGACCACACCTCAGTGGTAACAAGTGTAGGTTGTCTGCACCAAAAAAGCGCACAGGAACTGGCTGAATATGCGCTGTCAGAAAACAGTCTTATGACCAGTACTGGAATGGCTGCAATGAACTCTCTTCTGACTACAGGTGATCAGGATTCATTGGAGGTGAATGCAGCAGAATTACCGATAAAAAAAGGTTCAGGGAAGGACGTATGGATACCGGGGATGGTGATCTCCCCGAAGGGACCCCGTTTCCTGACATCAAGCCTCTGTGCCGGTGCTCGGCTATTAGTGCGGGAAAATGGGAGGATGGCTTGATTCAGCACCACGTAATGCGTCTTCCGCCAGGGATGAGAAATGGTTCCGACAGGTGGTACGACCGTTGTCTGGGAGCAGTTACCCCTGCTGGTGTTTTGAATACCTGAAGAGAAGCTCGGTTACAGCCCGGATTTCACGGCCCTGTTTCTTAACCTCCCTGATATACGTATCGAACAGCTGGTCGGTCGTTACATGGAGTCCGGGTTTATGGAGGTCGGCATGCAGCGTCAGGTCAAAACACCTGGCTTCGGCTTCGGTGAATCCAAGCGTCCTGTACTCCCCGGTATGGGGGGCGAACAGCGGGTTCTTTGGTTTTTCGGTATTGAGGACGAGTTTCGCCAGTGGAGTCGAGGGGATTGGTTCAGCGATACTGATGAATACGTCATCCAGTTTCTGGTCACCTATAAATGCCTTGGACAAAGCGTAATCTTCTGAGGTTTCCGTGGGATAACCCACGATGAAACTCCCGGCGACCTTCAGGCCATGCCTCCGGCATTGCGCTATCGCATCGACGACCTGCGCTATCTGCATCCCCTTTCCCATCTGGGCCAGGATTGCATCACTTGCTGACTCAATTCCAAAAAAAACCCAACCGATGGTGTATTTCCTGATTGCATCGAGAATATCGTCATTGATGCAGTCGGCACGGATGTCAGGTGCCGATACGTTCCGGCTTCCCATGACCCCTGCAATCGCGGCAAGGAGCTCAACAAAGGCAGCGGTGTTTATTGAACCATCACGGGCCTGGTAGAGTGAACCGGTTCCTCCGCTTATCGATAATCTCTGGACCCCCGCCTCCTTCAGTGCCTTCACCTCCTCTACGATTTCGGGTATCCCGCGGCTGCGGATCCTCCTTCCGAAGAACCGCGGTACCTGGCAGAACGTACACCCTCCGATGCAGCCCCGGTGGGTCTCGATATAAATGTTTGCACCACGGACGCTCTGCCTCGCGATATCGGCCGGGATGAGCGGGAGAGGGTGAGCAATGGATGAAGGAGGGTCCCGTGGCCTTGCAACAAGGGTGTCTCCGGCCATGAATGCGATGCCAGTCGTATCATCGGTGATTCCCTCGCGGACAAGCGTCCTGACGGTTTCCTCCCCCTCCCCGAGGACTACGGCATCCGCCCCGAGCTCACCGAGCACGATGTCCGGATAGGCTGAAACAGGTCCTCCGATATAACAGACACCCCCGTTTTGACGGTGGACGCTGACGAATGACTGTATCTGCGGGTCAATGAGGTGGAGGGTTGAGTAGAGGCTCAGGAAAACCGTGCTGGAGGGTTTTGCCGTGAGTTCCCTTTTTATTTCAACAGCACAGCCCAGGTCCCTGAGCATTCCTGCTATCAGCATCGCACCGTAGGTGTAGATGCCTGGAGAGATCACGGTCACAGCCATATCTGGTACCAAGATGGTGTGGCATCCAACCTATAGAAAGTTCAGGTTTGTTCGTTCCCGGGCCCGGGAGAGAATGCTCATTTGCCAGGGGGTGATTTGTCCTCCTGGGATGGCCCCGGCAGGTTGAAGTCAGCTGCTCTTGCAACGGTATCCGTCCGGGAAGACGGGGTTACGGCAGGCAGCCCTGCGCACAACGGGGTGGAATGGTGCAAAAGTGGCTAAAAAAAGAGGGTATGGTTTTACCTTGAGGGTATAATCAGCGAGCGCTCTCCGGCGGGCATGAACTCGCGGATGGCACCCTTGGCAAACTCGCGCCTGGGTTCTGCGAAGTCGAACTTGAGTGCGGGGTCTGCGAACGTGATCTTGATCAGGGGGGACAGGGACCATGCATCTCCACGGCTGTAGTGAGCACTGCCGACAATTGCTGCGTATTCTCCCTGGTGACCGACGTTCATGGCGTAGTTCGGGTAGTTCGGTCCACGGAGCTCGCCGATCGCACCCTC
>CAZGXZ010000166.1:5171-5440 GCA_964530035.1 uncultured Methanoregulaceae archaeon | reverse complement strand
CTCCGGGACCTCAAAAAGGTAGCCGAAGGCACCGATGCTTACCTGGTACGGTACAAGATCCTCACGGACACGCAACGGGAGCTCTGGGTCGAGTGCATCGGGAAGAACATCCGGTTCCAGGACACGCAGGCCATCCTCATCTCGATGCGGGACATAACGGAACGGCGGGAGGAGGAAGAGCGGCACCTCGAGTCGGAAAACACGTTCACAACAATGTTCAGGAGCAATCCCGTGGCTCTCACGCTCGTGTCTGCAACGGATGGCCGGTT
>CAZGXZ010000166.1:0-5161 GCA_964530035.1 uncultured Methanoregulaceae archaeon | reverse complement strand
AGAAATCCTGTATGTTACAGGAGGCTTCGCACTGAACGATACCTTTGTCAGGAATACCGGGTACAGCCGCGAGGAGGTCATAGGGAAGACCTCCGAAGAGCTGGCCCTGTTCCCGGACCCTGATGAACGCCAGCAGATGCACACCCGCATCAGGGAGACGATGCACGTCCAGGGCATGGAAATCGCCTGCCGGATTAAGAACGGTGAAAAGCGGGACTGCCTCATGTCCTCAAGCCAGGTGGCGATAGCGGGAAAGCCCCACATCCTCTCGACCATCGAGGACATCACCGAGCGAAAGAAGACCGGGGACGCTCTGAAGATGGCAAACCGGCAGCTCAACCTCCTCTCCGGCATCACCCGCCACGACATACTCAACAAGACCCTGACGGTGCTCGGTTTCCTGGCACTGGCCCGTTCGAAGAACCGCGACCCGGCCCTTGACGAGTACTTCGAGCAGATCGACGCGGTCACGAAGGCCATCCAGTACCAGATTGAGTTCACCCGCGTCTACAAGGACCTCGGTACAAACGAACCCCTGTGGGTCCCGCTCGAACAGGCCATGCCTGCCCGTCACGTCCCGTCGTCCGTCACGTTCACCTCAATGGTCGGGGACTACTCGGTGTTTGCCGACCCGATGCTTGAAAAGGTCTTTTTCAACCTCCTTGACAACTCGCTCCGTCACGGGGAACATGTGACCCAGATAACAGTCTTTGCGGAGGTTTCGGGAGACGGGCTCATGGTCGTATGGGAGGACAACGGGGTCGGGATCCCTGACGGAGAAAAAGAAACAATATTCGACGCGGAGTATGGGAAGAACACCGGGCTCGGGCTGTTCCTCGCCCGGGAGATCCTCGCCCTCACCGGTATCACGATCCGGGAGACCGGTACGCCTGGAAAGGGGGCGCGTTTCGAGATCCTTGTTCCGAAAGAAGAGTTTAGAGTCACTGAAAAAGGGTAAGCCCTGGCCAGCGGGTGCCCCCGCCACGACCCGCGCCTGGCACCGGGGACCAGGCCGGAGAGCCCTGGTTTCAGGGCCCCCTGCCACTCTGGGAAAAAGGGCTCATACCCTTCAGTCACCCGCCCCGGCATCAGGCGGATGGACATAACAGAACGGGTCCTGTGCCAGGAAGTCTCCCGTGAGGACATGCGCCCTGACCCTGCACCCACCGCCGCAGAGGTCGGAATGGCTGCACGTGCTGCATGCACCTCCGGCACGCCGTTTTTCCGCCCTGAAACGCGAGAGCACAGGGTTGGCCGCATCCTGCCACAGTCCGGAAAAGGGACGTTCCCTGACGTTTCCGACGAGGAAATCCGGGAACCTCGCGAACTGGCACGGGTACACGTTTCCCCACGGGTCGATGTCTGCAACGCGGTCGCCGGCGCTGCAGCCCCCCTTCTGGGATACTACGAGGTCGCGGGCCTCCGGGAGGTCCGGCGACCCGTCACGCTCCATCGATCCCAGCAGGTGGACACAGTCCTGGGGGGCGTCCACGGTCAGGAACTCCATCTCTCCCGGGCCGGTCTCCCGGGCCTTTTCGTAGAGGAGGTCCAGTGCCGCCGTGACCTCGCCAGGCCGGAGCTGGAGCCTGTCGTAGGGATCGTGTCCCCTCCCGGAGGGGACGAGCCAGTACAGGCAGAACCGGGACGCTCCAAGGTCCCGGGCAAGGTCGACGAGGGCTCCCAGTTCCCTGTGGTTTTCCCGCGTGAGGGTAACCCTCACCCCGCACCTGACCCCGGCGTCACGGCAGTGTCCGAATGCGGCCGTTGCCTTCTCAAAAGACCCCACGGTATTGCGGAACGTATCGTGGGTCACCGCAGTGCTCCCGTCAAGCGAGATCCCGGCGTACCCTATCCCGCTCTCCCTGATCCTCCCCGCGGTTTCCGGCGTGATAAGGGTGCCGTTCGTGCTCAGGGCGGTCATGATTCCCCGTGACCGGGCGTGTTCAGCCAGCTGGAAGAGGTCCCCCCTCATGAGCGGCTCTCCACCGGTGAAGAGGATGAGCGGGACTCCCGTTGCGCCAAGGTCGTCAATCAGGGCAAGGGCTTCTACCGTGGTCAGCTCGGCACCTCCCTGGTCTTCCGGCCCGGACTGCCCGTAACAGTGCCTGCACGACAGGTTGCACCGGTTCGTGACATTCCAGAACACGACAGGCCGTATCATTCCCGTAAAGGCGAGCATCCGGCCGGGCACCCCGGAAGCCGGCCTTCCCTGGTGTTTCAAAACCGAGCTCACCGTCCCCCTGCCATGGAGGCACTGGGTGATCCGGTTCATGCCAGGCCGCCCCCGTTCTCCCCGATCCTCACGTTCGGGACCCGCTTGAACTCCTTGGTGCTGAACAGGACGAGGTACTCGCCGATGCCTGTTTCCTCCGAGAGCGCCCGGACCTCGGCGAGGACCGCCTCCCGGGTCCTTCCATGGTGCACCGTGTAAATAGTGTATTCCCACTTTCCCGGGACAGGTTTACGCCTGTAGCAGTGGGTGATGGCCGGAGAGACCGCAATATGGGCCGCATTTGCCTCCTCGCGGTCTCCGCACGGCCTCCAGGCGACCAGTGCGTTTGCCTCTATCCCGGCAAGCCGCTGGTTGATGCGTGCCCTGACCTTCCTGATGACCCTTTCCTCCTTCAGGCGCCTGACCCGTGCGAGGACCTCCTCCTCTGCAAGGCCGAGTCGCCTCCCGATCTCGCGGTACGGCTGTTCCACGAGGGGGATACCGTCCTCGAGGGCCGCGAGGAGCTCCCGGTCAACCCTGTCCATGGCCGCTGTCCCCCTGCCCCTTCGTGAGGAACGGAAACCTCACGTCAATCTTCAGCCGTTCAACCGTCGGGAGGTTGAGGAGATTTTCAGGGGCGATCCCCGCCCGGTCCGCGATCTCTTGAAGGACACGTACGACCTCCCTGTCATCCTTCCCGCATATCGTGAACCAGAGGGAGTATTGGTGGTCACGCCGGAAGTTATGGGATACCTCCGGGTAGCCGCTGATGATCGCCGCCACCTCCGCGACCCTTCCTTCAGGGACATGTGCAGCGACCAGGGTCGCTGAACCGATCCCAAGATTCCGGGCTTCAAGGACTGGGGATATCCCGCGGAGTATTCCTGTATCTGACAGCCGTTTCAGCCTGGCAAGGAGGTCCTGTTCGGATATCCCGGTCCTCTGTGCTATTTCAAGAAACGGCCGGGGCACGATGGGAAAGTCGTCCTGGAGGGCCTCAAGGACAGAGAGGTCCGTGTGGTCCGGGAGGGAGTGTTCCGTCACCCTGCCACACCTCCCGGTTCGTACGGACAGAACGGGTCCTCGGCACAGAGATCCCCGGGGATGCCGGACGGCGGGGCAAGCCCGTCGCAGGCCATCGGAGACACCGTTCCACCCCCGCGGTACGCCCTGGCCCGGCAGCCGCCACAGACCGTCTTAAACCCGCACCGCCCGCACTTCCCCTGGAGGAGGCCCGGGTCTCGGAGTGCAGCAAATACTGGCGAACCGGACCATATCTCATGGAAAGGTGTCTTTTTAACATTTCCCGCCACCACCGGGAGGTAAGGACATGGCGTCACGTCACCGTCCGCGTAAATCCGACAGTAGGATATCCCTGCGATACAGCCCCTCCCCCAGCCCGGGTCGCTGATACCAAGACCATCGGCGATACGGCGGAACTGGGGTGCACATGTCGGGCGGAGACGGACCCCGGTCTTGCGGCCAAGCAGCAGGAGCTCCCGTATGAGCTCCTCGTACTCTCCAGGTGTCCCGTTTCCGGCACCCCCGGAACGGCCTGTGGGAACAGGCAGGAAGACTTGGAAGTCGCGGACTCCCAGTGAAGTCCCCAGGCGCACCACCTCCTCCACGTCGCCTGTCCCGGGCCGCATCACGGTCATGTTCACCTGGGTCCCTATGCCTGATTCCCGGCAGTGGGTGAGGGCGGCAACCGCTTTTTCCCATGCCCCGTCCATCCCCCGGTACGCGTCGTGGACGGTTGGACTCCCCGAGTCAAGGCTCACGGCAACAGCTTGTACCCCTGCGTGACGGAGCCGTTCCGCTGCCTTTTTATCGAGAAGCACCCCGCTCGTCCCCATGACCATCCGGAGGCCCTGTTCCGTGCCATGGGATGCGATCTCAAAGATATCGTCCCGCATGAGCGGTTCCCCCCCGCTCAGCACGACAACCGGCGTCCCTGCACGTCTCACCTGGTCGATGACCGAGAACGCTTCCTGTGTCGAGAGCACACCCGGGGCCTCGTGTTCACCCGCGTCCACGTAGCAGTGGGAGCACTTCAGCGGACACCGCAGGGTAACGTTCCACGAGATGATCCGTGGAGATTCACTGACCATGCCGTTCACTCCTTCAACCCTCTTTTCACCTTACCCGTGTCCCCTGGGCCCCCGGGATTCTCCACCATGAGAATTTATTGATGCTACGACCGGGCACGATCGAAGCGGTCAAGGTTCATCACTTTCGTCCAGGCTGCCACGAAGTCCCGGACAACCTTTTCCCGGGCATCCGCACTCGCGTACACCTCGGCCAGGGCACGGAGCTGGGAGTTCGAACCGAAGATGAGATCGACGCGGGTTCCGGTCCACCGGAGTTCGCCGGTCTTCCGATCACGGCCCTCGAAAAGATCGGCATCTTTCGGGACCGGTTTCCATTCCGTGCCCATGTCGAGCAGGTTCACGAAGAAGTCATTCGTGAGTGCCTCCGGTCTCCTGGTAAAAACGCCGTGCCCGGTCTGTCTGAAATTGGTACCCAGCACCCGCATCCCGCCGACAAGCACCGTCATCTCGGGCGCGGTGAGCCTGAGCAATTGTGCCTTGTCGACCAGCAGCTCCTCGGCCGAAACGGCATACCGGGCCTTCTGGTAGTTGCGGAACCCGTCAGCCATCGGCTCAAGCACAGCGAACGAGACTGGATCGGTCTGCTCCTGCGAGGCGTCCATGCGTCCCGGCGTGAAGGGGACCTCCACCGTGTGACCGGCATTCTTCGCCGCCTGCTCGACACCTGCACAGCCTGCCAGGACGATCAGGTCGGCGAGCGAGACCCGTTTCCCATCCTTCTGCGCCTTGTTGAAGTCGTCCTGTATGCCCTCCAGCGTTTTGAGGACCTTCGCAAGCCGGGCAGGCTCGTTGACCTCCCAGTCCTTCTGCGGCGCCAGCCGGATACGGGCACCGTTTG
>CAZGXZ010000165.1:0-5461 GCA_964530035.1 uncultured Methanoregulaceae archaeon | reverse complement strand
TACCTTTGATCTATCGGTCGATTTTCTTATTTGAGCATTTCAACAAAGCCTAAAAAACAGGAAAACTACTCTTCCGGGTGATGTTCTCATTCAGGATAATGATTTCATCGTGAGGATCTCCTCCGGTCCGGCCTCACACCCAGTACTAAAAGAAAAGCTGGTATATCCTGCTGCCTGTTGCCTGGCCTTTAATGATAAAAAACCTCAAGATTATCCTTTTTCTTATACTAAATGGGTAGCGGGCGCCCGCACCAGAATGACGACTGGTGACAGGGATTCGTATATTTTGTATAGTCTGAAGAACGAGGTACAGGAATCAGCTTATTGGGGATACGTTTAGCATGAATTATCGTATAGCATCAGTATTCATGGTCTGTCTGACCATGGTTGCATTTCTCCTCGTACCGGTGGCAGCAGCGTCGGGTGGGAGCTCATCCCTTCCAGACCTGAAGGTGACAAAGATAGAGGTGCTATCACCCCTCCAGCCCGGTGGGCAGGTGTCCGTCCGGGTTACCTGCGAAAACAGCGGCGGAAGCTCATCAGGTTCGTTCCCGATTGAGGGATGGATATTCGCCCAGCCTGATTACGCATTTTCCCTGAAGATGGGGACAATCATGGCATCAGGGCTTTCTCCCGGGGCATCGGCCTCGTACACATTCACATTCACGCTTCCCTCGAACGCGCCTTCAGGTAAATATGATGCAAAGGTCGCAGCAGATAACAGCAATTACACGGACGCGGGCAACGTCCAGGAGCAAAACGAAAACAACAATGAAAAATGGCTGACAGGTATCACAGGGGCGGTCACCGTTAAGAATACCCCCACCCGCGTTACCACTCCCGTTGCTGCAACACCATCCTCCGGAGGGATGGCAGACCTGTGGGTTTCCGGGGTCCGGGGTCCGAAAACAGCCCCTGCAGGTAGCACAATTGAGATTACGGCAGAAGTTGGAAATGACGGAAACGTGGCGACTCCCGCTGCCGACCTCCTGTATGGCCTCGTCTTCAGTACAAACACGAAAAAGGCGTACGTAATCGGCAACTCGGTGACAACCCAGGGTTTTTCCGCCCACTCGAGTGGAACGGCCACCCGACAGGTAACCCTTCCTGATAACGTCCCGCCCGGCGATTATTACATCGGCGTGTGGATCGACCATGACAGGAAAATCCCCGACGTAAATATCGACAACAACCTTGCCAGCAGCAATCCCGGGTTTATTACCGTAACCGCGCCCGTGGTGTTACCCGACGTTACACCCACACCCACTCGCGTAGTCCAGACGCCAGTGAAAACAGCCACCCCTGTAAGTGTCCGGACACCTGCTGCCACTCCGACACCAACCGTCGCCAGGACTGCCCAACCTGTATCAACGCCAACACCCACGATTACCGTAGATCCTGTAACCGGTTGTTATCCCCTCAACGGCCCGATGACGATCACCCAGAGCGGCACCTATTGCATTGAACGTGACTTTTCGGGCCTCGTCAAGGTAAAGGCTTCGGATGTCACGATTAAGGGCAATGGTCATACCATCAGCAGGAGTGGTGAAAACAGCGGGATCACCGCTGGTGATGTCTATGATTCTGAGAAGAAGACGTACACGCAGCTCAAGGGGTTTACTGTTGAGGACGTGAAGTTCGCCGGCGCAGGCCTTTCAGCATCAAACGTTGACGACATCGTAGTCACAAGGGGCACCATCTCCGGGATAAACGGCTTTGCCGGGATTTACATGTTTTCCTGCCGCGGGGTGACGATCACCGAAACTGTGACCGAGTACGGGACGCTCTCGGACGGCCGCTGTTATGGTATCGAGCTCCGCGATGTCTTTGATGTCGTCCTGAAACGCAACACCCTGAAGTCGAACACGGGTGACGGTGTCATTCTCACCGGGGTTTCCGGGCTGGAATGCACGGATAACACTTTTGAAGGAAACGCGGAGACAGGGTTGAGTATCATTAACCCTGTCGGGTCCCACATCTCGCAACCCGTTTATGTCGATAAAAACCGGGATATCCATATCAGTGACAATATCTTCCGGAAGAATAGCATGAATGGTCTGGGGCTTATGGACTGTCCCGGTGCCGTCATAGAAAGGAATATTTTTGAAGATGGCGGGGCAGGGATCGTGACCTGGATGGACTGCACCGGCATGGTCATTGAGGACAATATCATCAGGAACAACAAGGGATCAGCAATAATCATTAATTACGGGACACCCGGCCCCTGTAGTATCAGGGATAACGAAGAAACCCCGGACTGCTGGGGCGTCACGAAAAACGCCGACGGGATTTCACTCGGCGGCAACGGCCATACCGTTACGGGAAATACCATCACCAACAATGATGTTGGCATCAGGATCTACTGGGACGCTGAGAAAAACATCATCTCGAACAACAAGATAATCAACCGCATCAACTTCTTTGCCCAGGGCGGAGTAGGTCCGTACGGCTCCAAAATAGCAGAGAACTCCTGGAACGTCAAAAAAGCCTCCGGTACGAATATCATGGGTGGCCCGTATATTGGCGGAAACTTCTGGGGCCAGCCTGACGGCAAGGGCTTTTCACAGGTGACGCAGGACGCTGATGGCGACGGGTTCTGCGACCAGCCGTACCAGTTGAATGAAAAGAACGCCGATGCCCTGCCGCTTGTGGACTATAAGAATCCGCCGAAGATAACCCGGGGCAGCCTCTCGATAACCTCGGTCCCTGCGGGAACAGCGATAACTCTGGACGGAGAATCAAGGGGAGCGACCCCGGTGACACTCTCCGGTATCCTGGAGGGAACCCACTCCATCACCCTGAAAAAGAGCGGGTACGTTGATTTTTCAGGGACTATCGAGGTCAAGGCCGGACAGACGGTCCGGGTAGACCAGAAACTTACCCCTGTCCCGCCGCCGACTCCCACTTCAACGAAGACCCCGGCACCGAAACCCACATCCACGGTAAAGCCAACCATGGTGGTAAAAACGCCAACACCCGTGGTCCAGACCCCTGTTGCAACACCAACAAAGCAGCCAACAGCAGTATCTCAGCCTACGGCTGTCGTGATCCCCACGAAAACGGTGAAACCCACGGTTACGACCCTGAAGCCAACCACCATGGTCGTACTCACAAAAACACCCTTGCCCCCGACCCAGGTCCCGCAGAACCCGTGTTCTCCGCCGGCCGGGTCGACCTTCGAGGAGAGGATGGCGGCTGCTGTCTTTACCGAAACGAACAAGGCACGGGCGGTCAACGGTCTTCCCGCCCTCTGCTGGGACCCGAAAATAGCAACGGTTTCAAAAGGATTCGCTTCGGCCATGGCAGCAGCACAGAATATGCCCGGTGATCATAACCTCCCTGGAAACCTGTGGAATGACCGTTCAAAAACCATCAATGGCTTTGGTTTTGCCATTTCGAGTATACGAGAAAATATCGCGACAGGTGTCTCCGGAAATGTCTATACGGACTGCAACGGGCCGTTGCACAAGGTCGCCAATACTCCGGAAGGGATTGCGGAATTCGTCGTGGACATGTGGATGAACCATGACACCTGCCATAACGACGGACACAGGAAGAATATCCTGGCATCCGTCACACACATCGGTGTCGGAGTGGTGAAAGGATCGAACGGAAAGTATTACATAGCTCAGGACTTCGGGATGAAATAGGACTCAATAAAGGGAGGGTCCTGTATGCCTCCGGTATGGATCCGCAATCAGGATGAGTCCTGAACTCTCTTTTTCTATAGAGTCATATTAAGGGCTGCTGTCCTTAAAAATCACTGTTATCCGGAATTATCCGACAGATTGCCTTTACAAATAATTATATACTAAATTAATACTAACCGTTGGTTAGCCCATCCATGAGATGGGAACAGCGAGGTGCACATATCATGCCATGGAGAAGGCGCTATCCGTTCTGGTGGAGAGACTGGGACGAGATGATGAGCGAGCTCGAAGGGACCTTCCAGGCACTTTCGGGCGGACGTATGCTCCCGGCGGGTGGATTCACGGACAGGATGCTCCCCGCCCTCCGGGGGGAGTTCAGGGTGGACGTCCGCGAACACGAGGACGAGGTCCTGATCGTGGCCGACCTGCCCGGCGTCGACAAGGAGAACGTTACCCTGAAGCTGGTCAACCCGAGGACCCTGGAGATATCCAGCCAGAGGAACGCCGAGAAGGAGGATAAATCGGAAGGTTACTACGTCCGGGAACGGACATTTGGCAGCATGAGCCGGATCGTGACCCTCCCGAACGAGGTCACCGACGAAAACGCGAAGGCGACTTTCAAAAACGGGGTCCTCGAGGTCAGGCTCAAAAAGGTCACCATGGAACGCGGGGCGGCCATCCCCATTGAATAAACCTTTTCAATACATATTTTCAAGGCGCTGCTGATCCGGTCCGGACATGAACCGGACCGGTGTCATCAGGGTTCCGGGTATTTTTGCCAAGACCCCTTTTGTCAGCGCTATCGATGCATTTTAGTGTTCCGACCGTGTATTCATTGTAAATGGATAAGAAGCGGGTTCGGGATTACATGACCTACGACGTGGTCACGGTCGATGCCAGCGGTACCACGAAGGATGTCATTGAAAAGATCCAGACCACCGGCCATGACGGTTTCCCGGTCGTCGACGGGACGGAGGTCGTCGGTTATATCGCCGCCCGCGACCTCATCTTCGTCCCGACAACGACCCCGGTCAGGAAGGTGATGTCCCACCACCTCATCGTCGCCGACCCCGAGATGTCGGTGAACGATGCCGCCCGCGTCATCTTCCGTTCGGGTATCCAGAAACTCCCGGTGGTGAACGACCGAAACGAGCTCCTCGGGATCATATCGAATACCGATGTCATCCGCTCCCAGATCGAACATGTCTCTCCTGAAAAAGTCTTCAATTTCATCACCACCATAAAAACCCTCCATGGTGTCGAACCCGTCCTGCAGCGGGGGATCATCCCCATTGACGACCTGCTGCCGACACAGTCCAAGGTGTACGAAGACGAACTCGAGGGGCGGATCTACGAGATTAAAAAGGGTCTTGCAGAACCCCTCATCGTCATCAGGAGAAGGGGGAGGACGATCCTCGTCGACGGTCATCACAGGACGGTAGCAGCGAAGCGGCTCGGGATCAAGGCACTTGACGCTTACATCATCGATGTGGACCTTGACGACGAACTCGGGCTCGAGCGTACCGCCCGTGCCCAGGACCTGACGTCCCTCGACGACATCCAGGTCCTCGATTATGCCCGCCACCCGCTGATGGCGGTAACCCACCGCCTCGTGAGGGGGCAGTCAGGGAAGGATTCCTGAAAAAAGGCCGTGTAAGGGGCTTTACGAGCCTTCGCACCGGGCATCGAACTTGTCGTTTAAGACATGCTCGAGGATGACGCTGTCCTCAGGGACGACGACCTCCGGCCATACCCGGGTTCTCGAGTGCAGGATGACCCGGTTCCGCATCACGACCCGCGGCCCGATGACC
>CAZGXZ010000164.1:0-5601 GCA_964530035.1 uncultured Methanoregulaceae archaeon | reverse complement strand
CAGTAATGGTCAGCCGGGACCTCGATCTTTCCCATGCTGTCCGATTCCGTCCGGGAGGGCACACCCGCATTCTTCCGGGAGGATTCCATAGGTGACAACAGTGTAAGGTTCCGGCTATTAAGTAACTGCGGTTTGGTTGTCGTGCAAGCCGCAGGCGCCTGTCAGCGTGGCATCCTTCCTGTCCGAACCATTCCATCGGCGGACCTCTTCACGGACCGGGGAGCACGACGTAGGGTCAATGCCAGGAAAGGTGAACGGGTACTCCTGGTAAAGTACATTCCCGAGCACCATTTCTACTGGAATACAAACTCGTAGATACCAGGGGATATATCGGATAGGGCGTTTCTGTGCCGTCCATCAAATCGAAGAAAAGGGGTCCCCCGGGAGGGCAGGTAACCCCCCCGAAGTACAGGCAACCTGCGGGTCAGTTGCCTTGCTCCCCACGTCCGCTGCGCCCACCGTACGATGGCAGATTCAAATACTTTTTATCATACATCTTTAGTACCGGAAGGTGGATTCTTGGCAGTTATTCTCGTTACGGATGATTCAGGATTTCAGAGGACCATAATAACATCTATCCTGAAAAACGAGGGGTACGACGTTATCCAGGCGAAAAACGGACGTGAAGGCCTGGAAATGACAGGGTCACAGAGACCTGACCTTGTCATCCTTGACATCCTCATGCCGGATATGAATGGAATCGAGGTACTCCAGGAGATCAGGACGAACTATCCCGGTATACCGGTCATCATGAGCACTGCGGACATCCAGAAGACGACGCACGAGGAGTGCATGGAAAAAGGAGCCGTGGCATTCCTGACAAAACCCATCAACAAGGCGGTCCTCCTCGACGCTGTCTCAAAGGCATTGTCCAGGGACTAAGCCAATGAGACCCGAGCCATTCGTCCTCGATGCCATCCAGGAGCTGATTAACATCGGGGTCGGCAATTCAGCCGCAATGCTTGCGGAACTGACCCATTCCCGTATCAAGCTCTTTGTACCGGATGTCCGTCTCCTGAGGCTCTCCGAGATCTCCAGCGAGCCTGACTTCATGATGAAGCAGCCGATGGCAACGGTATACCTCGAGTTCTCAGGGGAGTTCTCAGGCAAGACGGCACTCATGATCCCGCCGGAAAGCGCTGCGAACCTGGTGAACCTCATCCTCCAGGACTCGTACGAGGCTGAAGAACTGGACGCCGTCATGGTCGATACGCTAAAGGAGGTCGCGAATATCATCGTCAACGGCGTGATGGGTTCGATCAGCAATGTCCTCAGGGAACACCTGACGTACACGATACCGACCTATCACTTAAGCGCAATAATGACGCTTATCGAACAGTCGGGGTGGGACGATGAGAAGGAGATCATCCTGGCCAACACCATGTTCCAGGTCCAAAACAGCAACATTGCCGGCAAGATCATCATGATCCTCGACATCGGTGCCCTTGAAATTCTCATTGACAAGATCAAGGAAGGAAACTCCGGGTTTGCCTGATGCAAATGGACCACAAGGACACCTGGAACATCCTCGATGCACTGCCGGTCGGGGTCTGTATCATCGATGAGCGGCTGATGGTCAGGTTCTGGAATACCTGTCTTGAGATCTGGACCGGGAGGTCCCGCACTGATATGACCGGGCAGTCGCTCGTTACCCATTACCCCCACCTTGCCGGCTTTCCCTATGCGTCCCGGATCGATGCGCTCTTCCATGGTGGTCCGCCCTGCTTCTTTTCTTCCCAGCTCCACCAGAGCGTCATCCCCTCGACACGCCCGGACGGCAACCCCAGGGTCCATACAACCACGATCATGCCATACATCGAGAGCCATGCCGACCTGAAAATGGCAATCATCATCCTCGAGGACGTGACCGACCTCGTCCTCCAGATCAAGACCGTGCGGAGCCTCCAGCACAAGACGAAAGCCGCACAGGACGCCCTTTTCAGGGCGAACAAGAAGCTCAACCTCCTGTCGAGCATCACCCGGCATGACATCCTCAACCAGGTCATGGGGATCAAGGGCTATACCGGCCTGCTCCTTGAGGAGATGGACCAGGACTCAGAAAAGGGCAGGTATGTACACAAGGTTTGGGACATCGCCGATGTCATCCAGAAGGAGATCACGTTCACCAAGGACTACCAGGACATGGGGATCAACAACCCCCTGTGGCATGTCGTATCGACTACCGTTGAAAAGGTTGTCCCCCTGTTCGCGGATCACGGACCCGAGGTCTCAGTCACAACCGGCCGGCTGGAGATATTCGCCGACCCCCTCCTTGAAAAGGTGTTCTACAACCTCATCGACAATTCTGTCCGCCACGGGGGCACGGTGACCAGGATAACGATATCCTTCCTTGAAAAGGACGAAGAAGGCCACCTGGTCTACGAGGACGACGGGCGTGGTATCCCTGACGAGGTCAAGCCGCTTATCTTCCAGAGGGGCTATGGAACAAATACCGGGCTTGGGCTGTTCCTGATCCGGGAAGTGCTTGACATAACCGGCCTGACCATCACTGAGAACGGTACTCCAGGTCAGGGTGCACGGTTCGAAATACTCCTGCCGAAAGGGACCTACAGGAACGGGTGATGCATCCCCTCCCCGGGCGCAGTTCTCCCCCCACCATTCAACCCCGTTCCCATCATCCATTCACAACGCTGATAGCCGAGATCCACCGATACTAAACCGATGAAGATCGGATCTGAACGGCAGGGAGAAGTGCTCATTATCACGCTGAGCGGCCGCCTCGACGGGTTCGGCTCCCAGGAACTCGAGATTGAACTGAAGCGGCTTATCAAGGACGATACCCGGGCGGTCGTCCTCGACATGGCGGAAGTCACCTACCTGAGCAGTGCAGGTATCAGGATTTTTCTCTGGCTCAGGAAGATGATGAAGGACCGGGACGGGTCGGTCGCCATAGCCTCGCTTCAGGACTTTCCAAGGTCGGTCCTCGAAATGGGAGGATTCATGGCCGTGGTCTCCCTCTACCCCTCGAGGCAGGAGGCGGTCATGCAGGTGTCACGCAGGAGGCCGGGGCTCTCCCTTCTCGACCCCCTTACCCCTCCTGCAAAAAAAACCGCGAACGGGAGCTATTCCCTCCTCTCTGATTCAAAATCACTATCGTCCCTCCTGGTTTCCGGCAGCCTGGAAAAGCTCCTCCACTCATCCCTTTCCCGGGCTGACATACGGGACCAGTCTTTTTCCTCGGTTGAATACGCCCTCGGTCTTGGTGCCATCGGCGGGGAGCTCGATGACGCATATGACCTCCTCGGAGAGATGATCGCCCTCCATGGGTCGCTCGTGTACATGCCCACGGACGGGCACCGCACGCCGGACTTCTTCACGCCCATGCAGGACACCGGGAAGGTCAGGATCTACACGGGTTTTTCCGTCTCCCTGAAAGGACCGTTCCAGAAGGTCTTCTACGTGGAATCTGCAGATGAAGCGGGGATTTCCATGAAAGACCTATATAGCGACCTTTTTTCCTTCGCACGGCAGGAACCTGAACGATACCATGGGATCCTTGCCATGGTCCTCTACGGCATCTCGGGAGGAGTCACCAGCTCCGAGATCACCCGGTCCCCGGTGACCGGGAACGCACCGGGGGCGGGAAGATCCATCCTCGATCCCGACCAGTTCGGGAAGTGGATGGACGTCAATACCGATCCCCGCTACCAGGGGGACACCCTGGTCAGTTTCGGCATCGGGGTCGACCTCGGTGCCGACCTCTCGTCGTTCCGGCCCGAAGACCTGGCAGCCCTCTATTATGTCCACCCTGCCAACACCGCCCCGGAGAAGATGTACCTTCACAACCACGGGGTCATATTCTCCGGTGTTCCCTGGAGCGCCCCCCCGGACTTAAACGACAGGGTCAGGAAGATCGTCCGCGAGGGCGAGTTCATCGACATGCGCCACCTCCTTGACGACACCAGGGTACGAAAGGCATACTGCGGCATCTCGTTCATCTCCGGTATCGAGGTCAGCGGCCCGTGACCTGAAACAGGGAGGAACGGGCAGGACCCGGAAGATACCGTTCAACTCTTTCCACGACAGGACCGGGTCAGAAACCGGCATGGCCCCGGGGAGACAATTGCTGAGACATTCCACCAGGGAACGAACCAGGCACCTTTTTTTCAGGCACCTCCATGGCCTTCGGCCACGGCGGGTGCGGGATTCCTCGGGGGAGTGGTTGAGAGGACAATGGAAACGGATGTCCGCGGGATCCGGGCTTCAAGCGACCGTGTCATCCTGTCCACGACGGCCTGGACCTCAGACATTTTCTTGTCACCGTCAAACTCCAGGAATAACTCGACATAGATGCCGGTCCCGCTCCTGCGTGAACGGACACCATGGAGGGCCGAATAATCGTGGTAGAACGCGGCCAGCTCCCGCATGATGATGATCTGGAGCTCTTCATCGAGGGTCTTGTCGAGGAGGTCGGGGAGGGCCGTTGAGATGACCCGGTAGCCTGAGAAAAGCAGGAAACCGACGATAACGAACGATGCAAGCGGGTCGATGTATTGGGACCACAGGTACTGCTCAAGGGCCATCGTTGCAACGAGGGCCACGAGGACCGAGCCGTCAGAAAATGCCTTCGCCCTGAAGAGCCGCCACTGCGAGTCCATGATGGGCGATGGGTCCTTCTGCCATACGCGGTAGTTCCTGAGCCAGAGCGCACTGTTGGTGCAGACTCCGAGGACCATGAGGCCGATACCGAGGTACGTGCCTTCTGCTACGAGGGCCGCCGGAAACGCGATCCTGTAGAGGGCGGCAAAAAAGACCATGATGAGCGAGATAAGCATCACGGCCCCGGTTATAAGGCCGGTCAGGTTCTCGAACTTGCCCATGCCGTAGTCATAGACTCCGGCTCCGCCCCGGGTGATCTTCCGGAGTGTGATGTAGGACAAAAACGTCGCCATGATCTCATTGCCGCACTTGATGACATCGGCAAACAGGGTGATTGACCCCGAAAGGACGGCGGCAACAATGTCAGGAACCCAGAGGAGGAGGTCAACGATAAGACTGATAAGGACGGTTTTTTCCTTCTGGGCATAGTCTGGGTGCCCTCCTTCCGTTTCGTCTCCAGCCGTTTTCACCTGCATCAGGATTTGTCCCAGACCAGAAATGGTCGTGTCCGATTAAAGGGCTTTCCAATTTTACATGGAAGATACTCCGACCCGTTCCTGTCGCGGTTATCGAAACCCGGATGGAGATTCACGTTTTCCCTGGCAGCTGCATGGGATACTTCAAACGTCTCCGGGTGAAATAGTATCAGGCTATGGTATGGGTCAAGATCTGCGGGATAACCTCTGTTGCTGACGCAAAGTATGCGGAAGCATGCGGGGCGGATGCCGTGGGCGTCGTCGTATGCAGTGATTCTCCCCGTTCGGTCCCTCTGTCCGCGGCAAAAAACATATTCGCCTCGCTTTCCCGGGAAACGATGACCGTCGCCGTCACCCATACCCGGAGTGAAGAGGACGTGAGGAGGATTGAAGCAACCGGGCCCCACGCCGTCCAGGTCTTCTCCCCCCACTCTGTCAGACCGCCGATCAGGGCCATCCGTGCCCTGGGCCCCGGGGAACCGCTCCCGGCGGAGCCATGCTGGGC
>CAZGXZ010000163.1:0-5775 GCA_964530035.1 uncultured Methanoregulaceae archaeon | reverse complement strand
GTTCTCGATGTTGCAGTCCTCCCCGATGACCGTGTCGTTGTCGATGATGGAACCGGAAACAGTACTGTTCGCCCCGATGACGACCCGGTTGTAGATCGATGAGGAAAAGATCTTGCTGTTCGCCCTGATCAGGCAGTGCTCACCGATGCTGGTGTAGGGTCCGATCAGGACATGGTCTCCTATACTCGTCCCGGATCCAATGGAAACCGGCCCGATGATCCGGGAATGTGCTCCAAGCGTGATCGAGGCGCCCAGCTGGACCGGTCCCTGGACCTGTGACCCCTTGATGTAGAGGTCCCCGCTGATGCTCGTGTAGGCGATCTCCCGGAGCTTCCACTGTTCAGCCTGACGGAGCGAAGAAGGCGACCCGACGTCCGACCAGTTGTCCCTTGCAAGCCATGCCTTGACACTTTTTCCCTCTGCCAGGAGCTTCGGAAACACATCCCTGGCAAAGTCGCACTTCTCGCCGGCAGGGATATAATCGAAGATCTCAGGGTCAAGCATATACATACCGGTCGAGGCAAGGTTCGAAAATATCTCGCCAGGGGCTGGCTTTTCCTTGAACCGCAGGATATTATAATCGACGTCAATCTCTGCGATGCCGTATTCCTGGGGGTTGTCGATGCTGATGAGACCTATGGTGCACAATGCCTTTGACCGCTGGTGTTCCCGGTAGAACTCGAGGAGGTTCACATCCGTCACGTGGTCACCGCCGACCACGAGAAACGGCTGGCTGTCAAGGTACTCCTGGGCATTCTTGACACTCCCCGCCGTCCCGAGTTTCGTCGTCTCGTGGACATACGTGATGTTGATTCCAAAGAGCGAACCGTCTCCAAGCGACTCCTCGATAGACCTGCCCATGTAACCGAGGGTAAGGATAACGTCCCTGAACCCGAGGTTCGCGAGGTGGGATACCAGGTGCTCGATCGAGGGACGGTTACAGATCGGGATGCAGGGCTTGGGGCGATCAAAGGTCAGCGGGCGCAGGCGGGTCCCCTCACCCCCGCACATGATGCAGACCTTCATAGTCAGATCTCGCTCCGGATCCTGATAACCGTATGGGAATGGCTACGACGGGCGGTATTCGGGAATCAGGTATTTCTTTGTGCCAATGCTTATGGGCAACAGGGCAAAAAGGTATAGGGATAGGCGCATGGACCAACCGTTGAACGATACGAGACACCGGATCACCGTGTATGATGTTCTCATCCCTCTTTTTTCCTTTTCAGGGCCACTGATCGTGTACGCGCTCATCAGGGCCGGCCTGCTGGCCCCTGACCTGCAATCCCTGCTCGGTTCGGTGGGTCCGTTCATCGGCTCGGTCCTTCTGGGTATTTATGCCTATATCCTTCCGAGAAGGGACATCGTGGCCCTCGTGGCACCGGTCTATGCCATGGTCATGTTCTGGTTTCCGTCTGAAACGGCTCCGAACCTCTTCCTCCAGCTGCTGTTCGCGGCGACCATGGTCGTCCTGCTCATACGCCTTAAGCTGAAATATTCCACCCCGAGGGAGGAGGACAGGAGCGGGGACGATGACGGGGAGTTCGAGGAAACGGAGGAATCACCTGATGAAGACGTATCTTGAAAAATACCTTGGACATGTACGACAGTCGGTAACCGGTTTTGATCCTGCCGCCGGACACGAGATCGCCGGGGCCGTGCTGTCCTTCAAGTATGGATTGTATACGAATGCGTCCCGGAATGCTGCAACAGCTCTCGGGGTTGTTACCGGATCCCCCGGGATTTCCGGAACCATCAGAAAGGCACTTGAAATGGTCCGTGAACGGAGCGACATGCTTGAGATGGCGGACCCGCGACCGGAGCTTTCCACGATCTTTGACGAGACCGACCGCCAGTGGCTGTGTGTCGACCTGCCACAGGACCCAAACCGTGACCCCTTCATTTTCTCAATGGATAATGCCCTTCTCCTCCTCTATGCCGTGGGGATCGCAACATCTCCCGAAGACCAGCAGGCGCTCGAGGAAAACCAGAAGTTTGCCCTTCAGATCCTCGGGGACTATAAAATCCCGTTGAACCTGTAATCAGAGGGTATCCAGGCTGATGCCTGAGAAGTCCTCCTGGACCTTTCCAATCTCCTTTACCCCGAACGCGGTCTGCACAGTTCCCATTTCGAGTTCGCGGGCGGCATCGCACATGTAATCGAGGATATCGATGGAGAGTTCCTTATTAACCTTGCTTTTCCTTATCTGGTCGACAAGGAATGCAAGTTTTTCCGGCTCCTCCATCCTGAGCTTGGCAAGGCTTATGACGCAGAGGTAGATCCGGGTCAGGTTCCTGTCGGTACCCGTGATGGTGTCAAAGAAATTACGCAGGATCTGCGCCTGGAACACCTCTCCCTGCATGTAGATCCGATCTTTTACGTCCCAGTATATATAAATATGGTAAAAAAAGGAGGGATCTTGGTTATTTTGCCGTACTAACGATCTTGATGATATCTCCATCGACAAGGACGTGGGACTCCTTGATCCTCATTTTCTTCCGGGCGTCGATGGCATACAGGAACCCCTTCCCGATATCCGTGTGGACCTGGAACGCGAGGTCATGGGGGGTCGAGCCCTTTTTCATGAGAAATGCATCAGGGAGGACACGCCCTTTGCCATCGGTGAAGTGGTTTTCGTCTTCGACCGGGTACACTACGATCATATCCAGTTCACCGAAGACCAGGTTATTGATTGCCTGTTGGACGCCTGTCCCGCCGAACCGCTCCATCAACGCCCTGATACGGGCGAGCCCGGTCTTCTGACCCGGTGAGAGGGTATCCTCCTTTGCAATGGTGAATGCCGGATCCCCTGGATGATAGGTGACCAGCTGTGCTGCAGCGGCGTTCCTGAGGGCGAGTTCACTCGCAGCAGAGGCGAAGTGGATGTCAGCCTCAGATAACCGCCTGATGAGGACCTCGCTGGTCTCGTCCACCTTGTTCCCGATGTGGAGCATCGGCTTGGAGATGGTAATCAGGTGGTGGCAGAAGGTGACGAGGGTTTCGCCCTGGCACCTGACCAGGGGGACTCCTGTAGCGGTTTCCGCTGCAGTGATGTCGTGTTCGCGGATCCCCAGTCCTGCAAGGGCTTCCGCCACTCCTTTCTCAATGGGATAGGTCTTGGACTGCGCCGAGCGTGAGATCTTCTGCCAGTGCTTCTCAAGGATGCCAAAGACCCACATGGCCATCTCGTATTCAAGGAACTTAATGTCTCCAAGGGGGTCATGAGAGCCCGGCTCGACGCTGTTTCCTTCACTGTCCGTTCCCCCGCTTGCATCGATGACATGGATGATGGCATCAGCCTGGCGGAGGTGGTCGAGGAACTGGTTGCCGAGCCCCTTGCCCTTGTGGGCTTCGGGGACCAGCCCTGCGACATCGATGATGTTTACAGGTACATACCTGATCCCGCCGGTGCAGGCCTGGCACGTGAGGTCAAGGCCCCTGCAAGGGCAGACTGCCCTCACGTACCCCACCCCGAAATTCGCGTCTATGGTGGTGAAGGGGTAGTTGGCAATCTCGGCATGCGCCATGGTTGCCGCTTTGAAAAATGTGGATTTACCACAGTTCGGTTTTCCCGCAAGGGCGAGAGTGATCATGGTTTACTCCTTTTATAACAGGACTTCATAACCGTTCTGTATGGGAAGCACTGTCAGAAAAACCTATTATTTTGATACGCCCGGGGCTACAAACACCGGGGAGGCTGCAGGGATCGCACTCGAACGTGCCCGCGAACTCGGCATAAAGACCATCGTCGTTGCCAGCACCTCCGGAAGGACAGCTGAGGTCTTTGCAGAAACTCTTGATGGAACAGGTGTTTCTCTTATTGTCGTGACCCATGTCGTCGGCTTTTCGAAACCTGGTGTCTGGGAGTTTGACGTTTCATGTGCAGAACGCCTGAAACAAAAGGGGGTCAGGATCGTGACCGGTACGCATGCGCTCTCCGGGCTTGAACGCGCAATCTCCCGCTCACCGAAGGTTGGTGGAGGGTCCCGTACCGAGGCCATCGCCGAAGCGCTCCGCCGGGTCGTGGCGGTGGGTTTGAAGGTCGCCGTGGAATGCGTGCTCATCGCCGCTGATCAGGGTGCCATTCCTCTCGGCGATGAGGTAATCGCCGTGGGAGGGACGGCAAGCGGGGCAGATACGGTCTGTGTCATCCTCCCGGCCCATACCGCCTCGTTTTTTGACCTCCAGGTCCGGGAGATTGCAGCCATGCCGAGGAACCGTTAATGTCCCTTACGGCCCTCCGGGAAGGGCTTGGTCTCCTGGCGGGTCACCCTGCTCTCTGGGTGACAGGGTTGCTTTCAGGGGCACTGGGAGGCGCCTATCTCCTGCTGGTACTGGAGGCAGGCTTTTTCATCGGGTCAAGGGCGACCATCCTTTTTGCTGTTATCATACCGTTTTTATGTGCCGGTTTCTACAGCCAGGTCTGCAACGCTGACTTCACCCTGCAGGGATTCATATCGGGAGCCGTAAAAGGGTACTTCCGGATCCTCCTCCCGGTTGTCATCCTGGCGTTTGCAGCCCTCGTGACCGTTGGCCTGGTACTCGTGCCTGTGACCCTCATCGGGATACCCGCTGACCCGGTCATGATATCAGGGGTCTTCCTGGGTGTCTGTGTCCCGTTTGCATTCTTCTCGTTTTTCTGTGATACTGCTGCCCTGTGCGAGGGCCAGAAGGTTTTTGCATCCATCCGGAGGAGCGCCCAGGTCGTGGTTCTCCATGGCTGGAAGACCTTTGCATATTATGTGGAGTCGCTCCTTCTCGTCTTTATCGTGTCATTCCTGGGACTCATCATGTGGACCTCGCTTCTCATGGACCGCCTCGAACCCATCGCAGCCATCAACGTAACGGACCCAGCGCAGATGCTGACTCTCGCCGACTTCCAGGGAATCCTGGGCCAGGACGGCATCCTCGTGACAGCTGCGGTTGGCTGCGTCCTCCTCCTTGTGCTCATCCCAATCCTCCTCGCCTGGAAGGTCGCTTTTTACCGGGAACTGTCAGGCATAACCCCACAGGAGGCAGTTGTCCAGGACGGGGTCTATGATGAAAAGGGACGCTGGTTCAAGTATTAAATTCCGTTTTTTACACAAGGGCACTCATCGCAACGGCAATCGCCCCGCCACCGAGTGTTGAGAGGAAATTCGTCCCTGCATTTCCGATGATGCCGCGGTTTTCAATAACCTCGCCGAACAGGCTGTCAAGGTTGGAGCCAATAAACCCTGCAACCGTGCAGATGACCGCAGATTCTGGGGATATGATACCGAATGCCCATGAGGAAAAGCAGATCGCGGCAGAGCCCAGTACACCGGCACCCTCACCGAGGAGACTGACCGCTCCGTTTGTCCCGGGAGGAACCCGTTTCAAGGTCGTTATCAGGTAGGGCCAGCCCCCGGTCACTCCGATCTCGCCTGCTACCGTATCAGCAGTTGCGGTAGCTACCGACCCGACGAAAATTGACGCAGCAAGGGGGTTTCCGGTCAGGCCAAACAGGACCGCCGAGATCGCGCCGACGAGGCCGTTTGAGAATACGTTGATGTAACCTCTCGCTCCCCCGTGGGACTGTTCGACCCCGAGTTTCAGCTTTTCTGCATACCGGTACATGGTCGCGGCAGAGCCAAGAATGAAAAAGAGGAGCATGATCAGGAACCACATGACGTCGGCAAAGACGATGAGGAGGATCCCGATGAGGGCTGCTGAGAAGAGTCCTGAAATATTTGCTGTCCTTGTCCTGTACGAGAAATAGACAAAGACAGATGTGATGACAACCGCTACGGCAA
>CAZGXZ010000162.1:0-5839 GCA_964530035.1 uncultured Methanoregulaceae archaeon | reverse complement strand
TGACCTATTTCACGGACCTCGTGCGGTACTCCTTCACCGGGACGAATTATTTCCCTGTTTACGGAGATATTGCGGCATTGATCGTGTTCACTACCGTATTCACAGCAGGAACCATGTACCTGCACAAGAGGACACTGCCGAGGAGGATGTGAACTGGATTGGCTGATGGTTGATTTCCCATTCTCCCCGGCCTCCCGCCGCTTTAAGGACTGCTACCCCCTTCGCTCCCCGCCCGGATGGGGTTGGACAGCATGCGAAGATTAACAGGGGGAAACCGCTGAATACCTTCTTGATACAGCAGGATCCCCCCTGATGACTTCAACCGGCCCGGATACGAAATACTTTGCCACGCGCCCACCGGAGGATGTCCTGGCATATTTCAGGAGCTCCCCTGGCAGGGGGCTTACGGGGGACGAAGCGTCGCGGCGGCTCGAAAAAGAAGGATACAACGAGATAACTGCAGACCGGGTCCGGTGGTGGGAGATCGCACTCCGGCAGTTCAGGTCGGCGTTCATTTACCTCCTGCTGGTTGCCGCGGCCATTGTCATTCTCATCGGCGAGTACGTGGACGGGGCAATCATCTTCGGGTTCGTCCTGATCAACGCGTTCCTCGGGTTCTACCAGGAATACCGGTCGGAGCAGGCCCTCCGTGCCCTGCAGCAGTTCATCACGCCGAGGAGTCGCGTGCTGCGGGACTCGCGCTGGGAGGTGCTCGCTTCGAGGGATATCGTGCCGGGGGATATCATCATGCTTGAGACGGGAGACATCGTCCCGGCCGACGTGCGGGTTTTGACCTCGCAGAACCTTGTCGTAAACGAGACCGTGCTGACCGGCGAATCTGTCGCCGTACCAAAGCGCCCCGAAACCCTGGACACCCTGCCACCCGATGTGTACGGGAGCCACAACCTCTGCTTCTCCGGGACCACGGTGGTCGGCGGCAAGGCGGTCGCGGTGGTTCTTGCGACCGGTGCACGGACCGAGATGGGCACGATCGCGAAGCTGACCGTCGAGACCACGAAGGAGAGCGAGTTCTCAAAGGGGATTGGGAGGTTCAGCCAGTTCATCCTCCGGATGATCCTCGTAACGCTGGTCTTCGTGTTCGTGGCAAACCTTCTCCTGAAAGGAGAAGCCGTGGACCTGTTTGCGCTCGTGGTCTTCTCCATCGCCCTCGTGGTCAGCGTCATTCCCGAGGCGCTCCCGGTCGTGACCACGGTCTCGCTCTCCCGAGGGGCGCTCCGGATGGCAGAGCACGGCGTGGTTGTCAAGCGGCTCTCGGCCATTGAGGACATAGGGGGTATCGGCGTCCTCTGTTCCGATAAGACCGGGACGCTCACCGAGAACACCCTGTCTGTCACCGGGGTCTCGCCGGAGGCAGACCCGTCCCTCCTCTCCTTCGCATCGCTCTCGGTCGCGGCCACCGGAGAGAAGACAGAGCCGTTCGATATCGCCATTCTCGATGCAGTTGCACGGCTCTCTCCCGGGGAAACACCGGTGTCGGAGCGGCTTGACGAGATCCCCTTCGACCCAAAGAAGCGCTGGAACGCCGTGCTGGCCAACCTGCCCGCGGGCCCGGTGCTGGTCGTCCGCGGGGCACCTGAAGAGGTGCTCCCACTCTGCCCGTCATTCCCGGAAGCCGGGCGCGTGGCAGTTGGAGACTGGCTTTCCCGGAAGGGACAGGCCGGGGAGCGTACCATCGCGTTCGCAAAGAGGGTTCTTCCACCGGGGACATCGGGGATTTCCCCAGGCGATATCCGGGACCTCGAGTTTCTCGGCGCCATGGCGTTCACCGACCCGATCAAACCCTCAACGTTCCACGCGGTTAAGAGGGCCCGCGAACTCGGCGTGGCCCTCAAGATCATCACGGGGGACAGCCCTGATGTTGCCGGGGCGGTCGGGGTCCGCATCGGTCTCATCGACGACCCGGGGGCGGTCATCACCGGGTCCGCCCTCTCAGGGATGCCCCCTGACACGCGGGAGAGGGTGATACAGGAACACGCGGTGTTTGCCCGAATCCTGCCCGAGCAGAAGTTCGAGATTATCAGGACCCTGCAGCGGACCTGCTCTGTCGGGTTTCTCGGCGAGGGCATCAACGATGCGCCGGCGCTCAAACTGGCCGGGGTCTCCCTTGTCGTTGACAGCGCAGCCGATATCGCCCGCGAGGCTGCGGACATCATCCTCCTGCAGAAGGACCTGGAGGTGATCATCGAGGGAATACAGAGCGGGAGGGAGGTGTTGGCCAACAGCGTCAAGTACCTGAAGGCGACGCTTGCATCCAACTTCGGCAACTTTTATGCTATCGCCATTGTCTCGCTCTTCATCCCGTTCCTCCCGATGCTCCCGCTCCAGATCCTGCTCGTAAACCTTCTCTCCGATTTCCCCATGATCTCCATCGCCACCGACACCGTGGACGAGGCGGAGCTCCGTCTTCCGGGAAGGTACGATCTCAAGGAGATCGTGCTGGTTGCAACCCTCCTCGGCGTGATCAGCACCGTCGACGACTTCGCGTTCTTCGCAGTCTTTGTCAGGGACGGGGCCGGGGTACTGCAGACCTGCTGGTTCATCGGGAGCATCCTGACAGAACTTGTCTTCCTCTTCTCCATCAGGACCAGGCTTCCCTTCTACAAGGCGAGCCGCCCGTCAATCCATGTCCTGGCCCTGACCATGCTCGCCGCGGTCGCAACCATCATCCTCCCCTACACGTTATCAGGGCAGGCTTTCTTTTCCTTTGTTCCGCCTTCACCCGGAGCCCTCGCGATCATTTTCGGGCTGGTGGCAGCGTTCTTCGTGACCGCTGAACTGGTGAAGGTTTATTATTACCGCTACGCCGGAGGGACCCCGAAGGACTGATGGTGGACGGGATGCCGGTTGTGGGGGGGGAGAGGAGTAGCCGCTGCGGATGGAGAGAACCGGATCCGGGTGGGGTGTTCCGGGTAATACCACAGTCTCTCATGCACCAGCCACGAGCGGTCCGTGGAACGGTCCGCGAGGAGCGGGATGGTGCAGCGGTGATGAGGGGCCTGCGAAGAAATTACGGGCGTCCACCTGCCACCAGTCCAGGAAGAACGATTAGAGAGACAGTGCGGGCGGAACGGACCTGAGTGAGGACCGACGGAACCGGAACGGAAGGGACTGGAGCCGTGCACGGTCGACCATACCCGAACTGGGTGCCCGGTGGAAACGGACCCATACCAGGGAGCTGCCGCCCCCCAAACCCCCTGCATACGATAGCCATGGCACGCCGTAGGCGTATTCCCAATACCCGTTGTTGCTTTTTGAATTTTCATTGTTTTATCATTTTAACGGCCTTTATCCTCATGAAAAGCCCTGAAGCCGCCGCCGGGGCGCCTTCCAGGGCCATCTGGGTATCTTTTAGGAGTTGTGGGGGCGAAGCCTCCACTGAAGGGTTGATGGTTAGGGGATATCGTAAACGATGATATTACTGGTATTCAGCAAGGTCAGGAACCATGCAATAAGGTTTGAAAAATGCCGGATCCCGTTTCTTCAATCATGCAGGTTACCTGACATGTATCTCAGGACAAAGCCATTTTACCGATGCCCGGCCCGGACTGGAAGGCCTGATGCTGGTTATCAGACCGGAGCACGGCACAATCAGGAAAAGAGCCCTGTATAAGGTCCTGATACAATGGAACACCCTTAAATAGCCTTATAAATCATTCTTAATTACCAAGTGAACCGTTTTGATTTCCGTTCTGTACGTGGACGATGAGCCCTCCTTACTTGAAATAGCGAAGCTCTTCCTCGAGCGGACCGGCAGGCTCCACCTTGACACCTGCGTTTCGGTGGCTGCCGCCCGCAGGGTCCTGGAGACCACCCCGTTCGACGCAATCATTTCTGATTACCAGATGCCGGAGGCCGACGGCATCGAATTCCTGAAGTCGGTGCGGGAAACATACGGTAACATCCCCTTCATCCTCTTCACCGGCCGGGGCCGCGAGGAGGTTGTCATCCAGGCCCTGGAAAACGGTGCGGATTACTACATCCAGAAGGGCGGCGACCCGACGGCCCAGTTCGTCGAGCTCGCGGACAAGGTCGAAAAGTCTGTCCGGGAACGCCGGACGCTTGAGGCCAAGCGGGACTCGGACCAGCGGATCCTCGACATCATCGACTTCCTCCCCGACGCTACCCTCGCGATTGACCTCGAAGGGACCGTGATCGCCTGGAACCATGCCATGGAACAGATGACCGGCATCCCTGCCGCTGATATGCTTGGAAAGGGCTCCTACGAGTATGCCCTGCCGTTTTACAACGAACGGAGACCGCTCCTCCTCGACCTCGTCCTTGACATCACCCTCCCCGTGAACCGGTACTACGACGTCATCACGAGGG
The DNA here is from genome assembly GCA_964530035.1 of uncultured Methanoregulaceae archaeon. Lineage (GTDB taxonomy): Archaea > Halobacteriota > Methanomicrobia > Methanomicrobiales > Methanospirillaceae > KLAP105. Next base: position 1,492 of record CAZGXZ010000162.1, on the reverse strand, counting down.
AAGGCAGGAAAATCGTTTCCGAGAAGTTCGTCCCGAACCTGTACGGAGGGAAGGGAGCCCACCTCTGGTTCACCGCGTCACCGGTCTATGACTCGCGGGGAAACCTGGCCGGGGCGATCGAGTCCATCAGGGACATCACGGGCCATAAGACGCTCGAACAGTCTCTCCGGGCGAGCGAACGCCGGTACCATAACATCTTCGAGTCCTCGGCCGACGCCCTCGTCGTCGTCGACAGTCCGTCCGGGAGGGTCCTCGATGCCAACCGGGAGGCGACGAACCTGTACGGGTATTCCCGCGACGAGTTCCGTTCCCTGTCCCTCTCCGACCTGGTTGCCGACACCGTTGAAGGAGTCCTGGACGGAAAGATCGGCCATGTCTCCGTACCGGACCGGTACCACCGGAGGAAGGACGGGACCCTCTTTTCGGCCGAGATCAACGGCAACATCTACCCCCAGAAGGCCCGGAGCATCGCGATCATCAGCGTCCGGGATATCACCGAGCAGAAACAGGCAGAGGAAGCACTGAGGCGCTCGGAGCGGAAACAGGCAGATATCATCGACTTCCTCCCGGACGCCACCCTCGTGGTCGACAGCCAGCGGAGGGTCATCGCCTGGAACCGGGCGATGGAGGAGCTGACCGGGGTCCCGGCTGAAGAGATGCTCGGGAAGGGAGACCGGGAGTACGCCATCCCGTTCTACGGCAACCGCCGCCCGATGCTCGTCGACCTCGTGTTCGAACCCGAGGAGGAGGTCGAGAAGAACTACTACCATGTCATCCAGAAACGGGGAGACCTGCTCATCGCGGAAACCCAGATAGCCCGGCCACATGGCAAAGAATCCTACCTCTGGGGAAAGGCGACCCCGCTCTATGACGACCAGGGAGACCTCACCGGGGCCATCGAATCAATACGGGACATCAGGGACCGGAAAGAGGCAGAGACCAGTCTCAAGGAAAACCTCCGGTTCATCCAGGAGATCATCGATACCGCCAAGGAAGGCATCGTGGTCTATGACCGGGACTTCACCTACAAGGTATGGAACCCCTTCATGGAGACGATCACCGGGGTCCCTGCCTCGAGGGCACTCGGGTCGAACGCCTTCTCCCTGTTTCCCCACCTGGAGGAACAGGGGATAGACGTCCTCCTGCGGCGGGCGCTCGCGGGCGAGAATGTTCGTTCAGGAGACACTCCGTTCCGGGTACCCGATACGGGGAAGTCGGGGTATGTCTACGGCATCTACAGCCCCCATTACAACGGCCAGGGGGAGATCATCGGAGTCATCGGGATTATCCACGACATAACAGAGCGGAGGCGGACCGAGGAGGCGCTGCGGGAGAACGAGGTTAAGTTCAGGGAGATCTTCAACAGTGCGAACGATGCCATCCACCTGAAGACCCTGCGGGAGGACGGGATGCCCGGGCGGTCTATTGACGCGAACGTGGTCGCCTGCCGGATGCTCGGGGTCACGAAGGACGAACTGTTGAAAAGAGACCC
>CAZGXZ010000161.1:0-5840 GCA_964530035.1 uncultured Methanoregulaceae archaeon | reverse complement strand
GGGATTTTCATTGCATTCATCGGACACTACCAAGTATATCATTCATATCAGCCTTACCGCAGAGGGGGTGGTTGACAAACCTGACGTAGTCGGGGCGATATTCGGGCAGACGGAAGGGCTGCTCGGAGAAGAGCTTGACCTCCGTGACCTCCAGCGTATGGGGCGGGTCGGACGGATCGACGTCCAGACCACGAGTAAAAAAGGAGAGACACGGGGAGAAGTCCTGATAGCATCGTCGCTTGACCGGGCGGAGACAGCAATCCTTGCTGCTTCACTCGAGACGATCGACCGCATCGGGCCATGCGCCTCCCACGTCCTGGTTGAGTCAATCGAGGACATCAGGATAACAAAGAGAAAGAGGATTCTTGATCGTGCAAAAGAACTCCTTGTAGACCATTTAGAGGAAGGGACGGTCGATTCAGACTCCCTGCTCGAACAGGTCAGGGAGAGCCTGAGGGTAGAGAAAATCTCTGCCATAGGTGACGAAAAGCTGCCCGCTGGTCCGAATGTAACTGATTCGGACGCGATTATCATCGTTGAGGGAAGGGCAGACGTTATCAACCTTCTCAGGTATGGGATCAAGAATGCAATTGCCGTTGAAGGAACGCATATACCGAAGGCGATTGTTGAATTATCAGAAAAAAAGACTGTTACAGCATTCTTTGACGGAGACCGCGGAGGCGAGCTGATCCTGCGTGAACTCCTCCAGGTCGCGGACGTTGACTTTGTTGCATACAGTCCGAAGGAAAAAAGCGTCGAGGATCTTTCAAGAAAAGAGATTATCAAGGCTCTCCGGAACAAGATCCCGGCAGAATATGTCAGGGAGGACTATGCCCTTGACAGGGACACTGACCAGGGAGCTGATTCCGGCCAGGCCGGACCTTCAGAGGAAGCACCGGCACCCGCGGGACCGCCAGCACCTTCGAGGGAAACGGGAGAAATCCAACTGCCTGATATGGAACGGGTCAAGAAGCATGCTGTTCCGAAGGTGAAAAAAGATCATACCCCTCAGGTTTCACCGCCTCCTGCAGCGCCCGTCGTTGTTGAGACCCCTCCCCCATATCCAACCCTGAAAGAGCACATCCTTGCAGTCAGGGGGAAGAAGTCAGCCCGTCTTGTCAACCCCAATTTGGGGACGATAGGGGAATTTTCTGTTGAAGAGACGGAAAAAATACTTGAAACAACGGGCGGACCCGTCCATGGGCTGATAACGGACGGGGAAGTAAACCAGCGGCTCCTGGACCTGGCCGTCGTCAAAGGAGTTGATTTCATAGCCGCTCGCGAGTTCAAGGGCATCATAAAACGCCCAATTAGCATCCGTCTTTTAAAAACGGGCTGATTTTTGCCCCGCTCAACTTATTTATAGATCAGGGCCCAATAGTAGTTCGTGGTGTTCTGTGTATGCACAAGGATGAGTTGATTGTACTTCACCAGATGCTCTATGAGATCAAGCAGGATCTTGAGCAAAACAACCAGATCTCGTGTTCTCAGTATAACGCCCTTAAAATCAACCCCACTCAGCAGCACAGGTCGAAACTTGAACACAAGCACGCAATATTCGTGCTCGGGACAGAAATTGCAGGTATGCTGCAGGACGTTGAATCAGCATCATCAATCAGGATCTCCGCCCGCATGAGGGACCTTGCCGACCGGACCCTGAAAGAGATGGAATATGCTCAATAACCTGTTACCTGCCTTTTTTATTGAAATATCCCAGTAATCTCTCCTTGAATTTCTGTATTGTCCCGTTTGCATCATCTCCCGGCTGTGGAGAATACAGGTGTCTTTCACCAGGGGTTTTTTCAGGAAAGCCGTCCCCTACAGGGTCTTCCCTGACAAAGCCCTGCATGGTGGCGGTGCTGGGATCTGACCCGGACAGTACAGCCTTTCCCTGGTCGGAGGACAGGTCTTTTCCGAGTAATGCCCAGGCGGTTTCCCTGATCACTCCCGGTCTCTGCCGGATGCAGTCCTGCAGCAGGACCTCACGGTTTGGGGTCGGGATCCTGCCGAACTCTGTTACAAGGCGGACTCCCAGTTCTTCATCAAGATCCGGCAGGATCCTGCTGAAATATTGAGGAAATGACGGGTTGTGTCTCACAGAATCACGAAGAACACCAAGAGCCCCCTCAGCGACGAGGTCGTCAGGGTCGAGGATGAGGCTGATGAAGCATGCATATGCCCGGACAGATCCTTTGGAACGCATGAACGATGAGAGAGCCTCCTGGCCGGAACTGCTGGTCCCGGCCTGGATGAGCAGCATCCGGATGGCATTGATCCCGGTTTCGAGTGAACAGGACAGGGCCTCGTTCCGGATTTCGGTATCATGATCTGCGAGGAAGACCGCCAGGAGCGGTTCGCCCGCTCTCCCGGCAGTCCTGATGGTGTCGAGGAGTTTCAACCGCATATCCGGGGTAAATGAGTATAAAAGGTCTGAAATGGTGGGCGGTCCCTCGCGATACACATCTGCAAGCGCCTTGACCGCCTCCCTTGTCCTCGGCGTTGCCCCTGGTTCATCCATGACAATCTGAACAAGGGAGGGTGCTGCCGGTAACCCGATAGTAACCAGCGCCGAAAGCGCATCAGTCCTGACCTGGCCTTCGGCAGTGCGGGCTATTGCTGAAAGGGCCGGTATTGAGGGTTCCCCTATCCGTATCAGGACCCGTGCTGCCGATGTCCTCGTGCGGTTGTTGCCATGAATGAATGCCTCAACAAGCAACGGGACTGAGCAGGAACCGCCGGATGACAAGATCTCGGCGACCCCCGCCCTTATGAGGAGGTCATCGGTAGAAAGGTATCCGGTCACCACGGGGAGAACCGGTTCACCGGCTGCACATAATGCCCTGACTACAATATCCCGCACCATGTACTCCGGATCTCCGATGAACGGGATGAATGCAGCCGGATATCTCCGGCAAAGCTGGTGGATGAGAAGGTTCAGGCCTGTCTGAAGCGGCTTCCCGGCGGAACGGTACAGGGACATGACAGATGGGACCGCCGCCTGCCCGATGCGTTCCATCACCGGGGGCACTATGCGGCTCATCTCCAGGGGGTCTTCCTGGCAGCCAAGGATTACGGGCAGGACTGACGGGATACCCAGCACTCCGAGTGCCCACCCCGCCATGGCCTCAAGGCCCCAGTCTCCGGAACGGAGGAGCCTGACCAGGTGGGGGATGGCGGCTTCACCAGCCGAAGCCATCAGGATAAATGCAAATAACCTGGACCTCAGGGAAAGGCACGGGATTTCTGATGTGATGACCCCGATCGCGGCCGGACAGGCATCATGCACGATAAAAATGGCCTGAAGCTGGAATTCCGTACCTTTTTCACCCATGGCATGGAGGAGTGGACGAATCCCCTGCAGACCAAAATCCCTGACGGCCTGGAGTATAAACACCCCATGGACCGAGTATGGCGAGTCAAGTCCTGCGATCAGGAGAGGAATGGCAGCCGGACCTATCTCCCTGATTACAGGCCTGATGGCCCGGTAGGTTGTTTTCCCTGACCGTGCCGCATCAAGGAGACCTGGGACGACGACAGGTCCTCCTCGTGCCAGCGCCTCCCGTGCCTCCATCTGTTCCTGGAATGAACCCTGTGACAGCTGTGCCACCCTGTCGGGGACAGAGGTGTCCGCGAGTTCAGGAGAAGGGCACATCTGGCTTTTTTGAGGTGTATGTGCATCTCTTGCCCGGGGTACCTGGGCCTGGAGCGGTGCAGCCTGACCGGTTCTATCCCCGGTCTGGTTTTCTCCGTGCTTCAGCACCTGGTTCCTATCCGGAGAAATATCTGGAATTTCGCCTGCAGTTGATGCTCCAGGGCGTCTGGCCAAATTTCCTGTACGAGAGACCTGGACGACAGGTATCTGGGTAACGGGTGGCTTTTCCTTTTGCAGTGGCTGCACGGAACAGGCCTTTGGAATTCCCTGGCCTGGCATCCCCGCCCCTGAAAGGGGCAATGCCGGTCCCGGGGGCGCTGCCGAAGGTACCCCTGTTTCTGTTCTCCTCAGGGCGGGGACGGGACTGCCCGGACTGTACCGTTCGGTATCGCAGAAGGGGCACTCAACAAGGTCAGGGGAGTACCAGTGGTCAGGATCAGACTGGCACCGGATGAGCTGGTTGAACTCGCGGGAAAGGACGGCTTTCCACTCCGCCGAACTTGGGCGTGCTCCAGGCCGTCTGTTTCCGGTGACGAAACACCGATAAAAGAGCCTCTGGAGTGAAGGAGGTATCCTGCGATAGGGTGGAGCGCATTCGGGTGGTTGTACGCCCTTGTTCCCTGGATGGTACGGAAACAGGCCAAGGGTAATTTTGGCCCTGGTGGTGGGGGCAGCATGCACCCCCGGACCCCGGGCCTGGTAGGGATGGACACCACCCATGAGGAGCCGGAATATGATGATTCCAAGGGCAAACAGGTCGGCACCTCTCCGTTCACGACAGGTCATACCTGTCGTATTGGAGGTGAGTTCCGGTGGCAGGTATTCGGGTGAGCCCACTGTCGTCGGATAGACACACCCCGTTTCCGGATCCCTGACCTGGAATGAATCGCAGTCGATTATGGCCACCCTTGCGTTTTTTGCGACCAGGATGTTGGTATCGCGGAGGTCACCGATACAGTGCCCTTTCTGGTGGACTGCCGACACTATTCCTGATATATTGAGGGCAACAGCGAGGAGGTTGCGGAACGTTCCCCTGTGGGAAAAAAAGCGGTGTTGTTCATCGGGATCGAAGAGCACATGGGACTCTGAAAATTCATTGCGGTCAATATATGGCATTATAAAGCCGATGAACTCCTTTTGCTCCAGGTCAGCATACAGGAGCGCCTGAGGCCATGCAAGGGATGAAAACGAGTTATGGTCAGTAGGTGGACATGAGACCATTACCCGCAGTTTTTTCTGAAGTGTGACACGGTCTCTGTCTTCATGAAAGATCTTTGCACACAGGGAGTGGTCCTCCAGGACCAGGTAGATATCCCCCTCTCCGCCATGCTTTCCTGTATGGACAAGTGTGAACCTGCCCTTGTCGGTGAAGGCTTCTCTTTGCTTTACCTGCGTGAAGGTATCCCGGGTACCTTTCTCTCCGGCAGCTCTGGCCACACTGACGGATATATAAACGCATTCCCGGGAGGTTCCTTCTGCAAGGTCAATACTCCCCGTGCCTGAGCCCCCGGGTCCCAGCTGGGCCGTATCGATGAAAAAAGGGATCCTGCCTTCAGGGTACGGGCCCTTATCATGGGGAAGTACTATCCAGGGGGCGTGAGCAGACACTTCAACCCCGGTTCCCTCACCCTCCCCAGGAATGAGGCAGATCATGCCCCCTGGCCGGGAGCCGGGCTCGACATCATGGAACGAGAAGAACTTCTCACGTATCCTTACAACCATAGGCTCCGTATCCCTTGGCGGCTTGCCGATCAGGCTCCCGAATCATCGAACTGTCTGCTGTCTTCCATAGACATCTCCCCGTGATGCATTATGTGCTGTCATGTAAGGTTGTCATGGTGTACCCTGGTATCGTCGTCTGGTTTATTAGCGTCATGAACGGTGCGGATTACCCCGACAACGACGGTCTTGTCGTCATCTGAGCACCTTGCCATGCCCTGGCTTTTAAGAAACGACCTGATCTCCTCTGATGCGGTCTTTTCATCCTGCTGAGAAAGCACGTAGGAAAAAAGTGGGTCGAAAAAGGGTGGACGGGGGACAAGATGTCCTGAAGGACCGGTACATGCCGCCCGCACACAACCATCAGTCATGACGACCACGCCGCCGCACTTCTGCCGTTTATGGACCGTGATGAGGTCCGACCTCCACTCCGGCGCCGTAAGAGGAACAACTTCATTGGCGTACTCTC
>CAZGXZ010000160.1:0-5856 GCA_964530035.1 uncultured Methanoregulaceae archaeon | reverse complement strand
GCAGGCGACGGTACTCCTCATCGCCCTCACGGTCCTTCTTGCCGCCATGGTCCTCCTCCTCTTCAGGCTCCCGTTTCTCGACCTTTCAGGGATCCCGGCGGTGTTCCAGATAGAACGGGTGCAGTCATTCGATGAATCGGGGAGGTTCACGATGGACAGCCGCGTGACCCTCGTCAATACCGGAGCTGTACCGTACGATAACAATCAGCTCAGGGCAGTCTTTTTCCGGAACGGGCAGGAGGTCGATGTCCCGATACCCACCATGAACGGGGAGGAGTTCATCCCGACCCATCACACGGGTGTCCAGACGATGGGTGGAAGCGGGTGCCGGGGGAGGACATGGGAGCCAAGGGAACGGATCGTCATCGACTTTTCAGACCGGACCTTCAGGCCGTTCGACCTGGTCAGGGTGGACATCATCGACAAGCGGACCGGCCAGGTCATATCGCGGCATTCCAGGACCGCATGATGCCCCGTGCGAGGAGCCGTGCGGCCCGCACGGGTTCCGGCACCCTGCCGTCAAAGGTCGTCTGCCTGCAGAAGGTCGCCGCATCCCGGATCGGCATGCCCCAGGACCTGACAAACAAGGTGTAACCGTTCCTGAGAACAACCGGAGTCCGTTCCCCGAGACGCTCATAGGCAGCAAGCCTGGCCGCATCACCGGGAAAATGGTGCATGATGTGTGAGGCAAGCCCTTCCGAGTCCTCGTAGGTTACGCAGATCACCGGGAGGCCGGTCACCCGGCAGACCGTCTCCGGGTCGATAACATTGAACCATGCGATGACCGCCCCGGAGAGCATGAGGACATTGATGTCCTTCCTGTCGAGCTCATGGAACAGGCGGATTACCCCGTCGGTTGCGTCCCTGCCCCCGACGGTGAGCCTGGTGACTGCAAAACCGTCTATCCTGAGGTCTTTTCTCATGACGAGCCCCGCGAGCGTCGAGGTCTCACCTGGAGCAAACGACTCTGCAACAGCGAGGATCCGCGTCCCGGGCTTGCCAAGGTTCATCAAAGGTCTTATGTGAAGTCATTTTTAAATAGTACACCAATGCCCATCGACCGCGACCAGGTCGTGATCCTCATCCCGACCCTGAACGAGGCCCCAACCGTCGGAGACCTGATACAGGAGTTCAAGTCCCGGGGGTTTCCCCACATCCTCGTCATGGACGGTAACAGCCGGGACGATACCGTGAAGATTGCACGCGGGCTCGGTGCCGATGTGATGGTCCAGACACGGAGGGGAAAGGGAAATGCCATCATCGAGGCCCTGAACGCGATCGATAAGCCCTATATCCTGATGCTTGACGGAGACGGGACCTATTCCCCGGAAGATGCCGAGGCAATGCTGGAACCCCTGTTCAAAGGGGATGACCATGTCATCGGGAACCGGCTGCTTGAGAAGAACCGGGACGCTTTTTCAACGCTCAACTATCACGGGAACCTGTGGCTCAACAAGATCTTCAAGGTGGCCCACGGAGTCTTCCTCTCCGATATCCTCTCGGGCTACCGGGGTTTCACCAGGGAGTCGGTCTCCCAGATGCACCTCACCGAGGAAGGTTTCGAGATAGAGACCGAGATCGCGGCCGAGGCGGTAAGGTCTGACCTGAGGGTGAAGGTCGTCCCGGTCTCGTACGGTGTGCGCCCGGGGACGGCCACCAAGCTGGACCCTCTCCATGACGGGATAAAAATCGCGACCACGATCTGGCGGCTCGCGAGGATGAACAACCCTCTCTTCTACTTTGGTCTCATCGGGGTTATCCTGATGATCGTGGGGGTTATAACAGGCATCTACGTCCTTGCCGACTGGTTCCGCCAGATCGAGCACCTCCCTCTCACCGTCCTCACCGTCCTCTTCATATCGGTCGGTTTCCAGGTCTTCATGTTCGGGGTCATCAGCGACATGATCCTGGCATACCACCGGGACGTAATCCACGAGATACAGCGGATTTCAAACAACAACGGCAGGAAAGAAAAGTAACGACGCCCGGCCCGTTCCCCCGGGGTGACTCACTTCACCCTCACGCGCTTTCTCCGTCGCGGAAACCTTCACCTGGGTCTTCTGCACCGGGGAAGGAATCATTTATCAGGTTTTACCGTCATACCAATGGGATACCGTTTGCGATAGTAGTCTAGCGGTAGGACAGGAGCTTCCCAAGCTTCTAGCCCGGGTTCGATTCCCGGCTATCGCATCCTTTTCATGGACAAGCTCATGGGAAAGCAGGAATCGCCTGTTTTTGCAGTCAGGGTCGTTGCCGAAAACCAGAAGGGTGTCTTACGGGACATCGCGACGGTCGTTACGACGCATTCCGCCAATATCCTGATGATCCACCAGGAAACGTTTGACTCTGGCCCGCTTGCCGGTCTCGCCGAGATGTACTTCGAGTACGAGGAGGGGCCGGAGGAACATGAGAAACTCATCCAGGACCTCAACTCCATCCCCTGTGTGCGCTCGGCCGAGACCTGCCAGCCCTTTTCCAACATCTACGGGACGAGGGTCATTATTATTGGCGGCGGCGCCCAGGTCGCCCAAGTCGCTCTCGGTGCCGTGAACGAGGCCGACCGGCACAATATCAGGGGAGAACGGATCTCGGTCGACACCATCCCCCTCGTGGGAGAGGAAACGGTTGCCCAGGCGGTCGATGCGGTTGCCCGTCTTCCCAGGGCCGGGATCCTCGTCCTTGCCGGCTCGCTCATGGGCGGCAGCATTTCGGACGCCGTTGAGCGGGTCAAGGAGGCTGGAATCCCTGTCATTGCGCTGAAGATGGTGGGGAGCGTGACACGGCACGCGGACCTCGTGGTGACCGACCCGATCCAGGCCGGGGTGTTCGCCGTCATGCACGTCTCAAGCATCGGAGTCTTTGACATCAACCGGGTCAAAGGCAAGGAATTCTGATGGACATCATTGACAGGGCGGTGAAGGTCCTCCAGCATGACGGCCTCGTGGTATATCCTACGGATACTGTTTACGGCCTCGGTGCCGACGCATTCTCCGACGAAGCCATCGAAAAGGTCTACGAGGCAAAGGGAAGGATGGCAGGAAAACCGGTCTCCCTTGCCGTCTCCGACCGCGAGATGCTCTCCCTCGTGGCCAGGGTCGATGAACGGGCCGAGGCGTTCATCGCAGAGTTCCTCCCCGGCCCGGTGACCGTGGTCCTTAAAGCCCGCTCGGTGGTCCCGTCCGTCCTGACCGGGGGGACCGGTCTCATCGGGGTGCGGATTCCTTCGCATGTCGTCCCGGTCAGCATCATCCAGAAGTTCGACGCCCCGATCACCGCCACGAGCGCAAACCGCTCCGGGGGGAAGGACCCGGTCATCCCGGCCGAATGTAATGTCATGCACGACCTCCTGATTGACGGCGGGAGGCTTCCGGGGACCCCGAGCACCGTGGTCGACCTCACGACCGGGACCATTATCAGGGAGGGTGCCGCCGGCAATAAGGTCAGGGAGTTCCTGTCAGGGACAGACCGTCCATGCCTGTAAGACCACTCCGGATACGCGATTTCATCGCGGACGCCGACGGCTGGCTGTATGCCGTCGCCACCTACGACAATGACGAACGTGCCGGCTGCATCCTCAGGTACGTCCCTGACCCAGCCGGGGACCGGGTAAACCCGGAGGGTACGAGGTACCGCAAGGTCGATTTTGACGAGGCTTTCAGCCTCGTTGGGCAGTACAAACCGGAGTACCTTGATCTGGTCCACCGTATCCCCGGGAAGGACATCGTCCGGGTCTTCAAGCCCGAAGAGCAGTTCGACCAAGTATGCTCCCGGCATGCAGGCGTCAACACCCTGAAAGAGGCGCTTACCCTCCCTTCCGGAACGATAGGATGTACCGGGTCGCTCCTCTGCGGTCTTGGAAGCGGGTCTTCCGACATTGACCTGGTCATCTATGGGTCATCGTTCGGTAAGGCCCGGGAACGGCTCGCAGGAGCGATGGATGAGGGGCTTGTTGACCCGCTCTCCCCGGAACTGTGGCGAAAGGTGTACGACAAGCGGAAGCCGGAGATCCCGTACGACCAGTTCATCGCCCATGAAAAACGTAAATGGAACCGGGGACAGGTAGACGGGACGTACTTCGACCTCCTGTTTTCCCGCGGGTACGACCAGCTCCCCGGAGACCCGGTCCCGCCGAAGGGAAGGGTTCTTGGCCGGGTGACGGTCACGGGCGTTGTCACCGACGACCGGCTCTCCTTTGACAGTCCGGCGGTCTACCCGCTCGGGGACGGCGAGATCGAGGCGGTGTACTCATTCACCCATACTTACTGCGGGCAGGCACGGAAGGGAGAATGCATCGAGGCATGCGGAGTCATCGAGGAGAGCGGCGGACACCGGTGGCTCGTTGTCGGCACCACCCGCGAGGCCCGGGGCGAGTACATCGTGTCACGGACGCTGCTCGACGACGCAGAAGGTGCTGCAAGCCACTGATACGTGCTGAAATCCTGTATGGTGCGTCCTGGTAACCCGGAGGAAGACTTTTTTCATGGTTGAGTATGTCACGGCGGACGAATCGGGGCTTGAACATGTCCGTCCGCTCTGGGAGGCCCTCAACCGCCATCACCTCGCGAGGACGCGGCATTTCTCAGGCCATTACCTGGCACGGTCATTCGACGAGCGGAAGGTGGAAATCCTCAAAAAAACTGTCACGGGAACGGTGCGGATCGAAATCGCACGTGAACCCGGCACCGGGCAGACCGTCGGGTACTGCATCGTTTCGTTTTCGGAGGACGGGACCGGGGAGATTGACTCGATATTTGTCGACGGCCCGTTCAGGGACCGTGGTATCGGGTCCCGCCTGATGGGACGCGCTCTTCTGTGGCTTTTATCGTCCGGGGCGAAACGGATTGTCGTCGCCGTTTCGTGTGGTAACGAGGAGACATGGACGTTTTATGAGAAGTTCGGGTTTCACCCGAGGATGACCGTCCTGGAGAAGTGCGACGATGCCCTTTGAGGCCCTCCTGTTCCTCAATGCCCTGGCCCTTGGTTTCCTGATCGGGCTCACGGGGGCCCTCGCCCCGGGCCCGACCCTCGTCGCGACCATCCAGGCCTCGGTGAAAGGAGGCTGGACCATGGGCCCGAAGGTCACCTTCGGTCATATCCTTGTCGAATCGGCCCTGGTCCTCCTGACGGTGTTCGGCCTGTCGATCATTTTCAGCCAGTACACAACAGTCATTGCGGTCATCGGGGGAATCGCCCTCGTGATCTTCGGCATCCTGACGGTCCGCGGGAGCAGGACGGCGGTGATGACGGTGGAAAGCGGTGACGACGCGACGACCCGGCCGGTCGTAGCCGGGGTCGTCACGAGCATTTCGAACCCGTATTTCTGGATCTGGTGGTTCACCGTCGGGAGCGCTCTCCTCGTGAGCACGATGGCGGGGGGCATCCAGAACGCGGTCGCGTTCATCATCGGTCACTGGTCCGCTGACCTCGCGTGGCTGACCCTCGTCTCGTCCGGGATCCACAAGGGGCGTTTCCTCCTGGGACCGCGGGAGTACCGCATCATCCTGCTGGCCTGTGGCGTGTTCCTTATCGGGTTCGGGCTCTATTACACGCTGTCCGCGTTCCCTGGCAGGCTGGCCTGAAAGGACGTCTTATCCAGATTTTTCTGACGGAGTGCAGACCGGCTTTCAACTCTATGTGAGCATGTTTCCGTTTGAATAAAATTTGGAGTTTGGTTAAAACTTACATGAACGGGAGTTCACACTCGAACCATAACCCCCCCTATCCAAAATCTCCTTATTATGAGGTCATTTTAACATTTTCATAGGAAACCCTTCAGTGGGGGCATGGATCCCGCACCCCGGAAAGATACCCCGCCGCCCCCGAAGGGCGCCCCGGCGGCGGTCTCACGGCCTTTCA
>CAZGXZ010000159.1:0-5899 GCA_964530035.1 uncultured Methanoregulaceae archaeon | reverse complement strand
TGGCAGGAGCCTATGCCGTCCTCGAATACCTCGGCCTTGACGGGATGGAGGCACTCGTCGGGGGGTGCATGAAAAACACCCGGCGCCTCATCACCGGCCTCGAGGCGTTTGGAAAGACCCGGGCGGTGACACCGGAGGTCAATGTCGCCACCTTCGAACCATTCGGGGTCCCGCCGCCCTGGCGGGTCTCGCATACCAGGAACGGACACCTCCGCATCGTCTGCATGCCCCACGTGCATGCGGACAGGATAGAGGCCTTTATCGAACAGTGTGGTGAGACCCATGCTTGAACACCTGATAGAATCACTCGAGACCTGCCCCATCGTTGAGAGGGGTGAATACAACTACTTCATCCATCCCATCACGGATGGCGTCCCGATCGTGGACCCGGCCCTCCTCCGCGAGGTAGCCGTCGCGATGGTCAGGGTCCTCGACCTTGACAAGGTGAAGACCATCGTCGTCGCGGAAGCGATGGGAATTCCCCTTGGATCGCTCATATCGACCATGACCGACATCCCGATGAGCATTGTCAGGAAACGGTTCTACCACCTCCCTGGCGAGGTCGCCGTCCACCAGACGACCGGGTACTCAAAGGGCGAGCTGTACATCAACGGTGTTTCAAGGGGCGACCGGGTCGTGATAGTTGACGATGTTATCAGCACCGGGGGTACGCTCAAGGCCCTCGTTGGAGCTCTTGACCATATCGGAGCAGACATAGCGGACGTCTGTATCGCCATCCGTCGCGGGGACCCCCCCGTGAAAATACCTTACAAGGCACTGGTCACGATAGAAGTGACCGACCGGGTGCGGATTGTCGACCGGTATTTCTGAGATTATAGAAGAACTCACCCGCCGGAAGGCCCGGCGGGTCGCCCTCCAGGTCCCTGACGGCCTCAAGAGGCAGGCAGTTTCCTATGCCCGGGAGCTGAAGAAGGCCGGTTTCTCTGTCATCATCAGCGGCGATCCCTGTTACGGGGCATGTGACCTTGCAGACGACGCGGCTGCACGAGCCGATGTCCTTGTCCATATCGGTCATGCCCCTCTTGGAGACCACCCCGGGGTCATCTACCAGCCGTACCGTATGGAATTTCCCCTGGAAGCCCTTGATGCCGCCATTCCGCTACTGCAGGGAAGGACGGTGGGGGTCGTGACGACCGTTCAGCATGCCCACCTGGTGCCGGAGATTATCCGGTATCTCGGTACGAAAGGGATCAGTGCATCTGCCTGCCCGGGCGGGCCGCGTGCCCCCCTGGAAGGCCAGGTGCTCGGTTGTTCATTTGGCTCGGCGCGTTCCGTCGATGCATATGAGGTCCTCTACGTGGGTACCGGCCGTTTCCACCCGGCAGGAGTTGCCCTTGCCACCGGAAAACGCGTTGTCGCCCTTGATCCCTATACCGGTGAAGCCTCGGTGGTCGACGTGTCCCGGATGGTCAGGCGCCGGTTCGCCGTCATGGAAAAGGCGCGGTCAGCAGGAAGCTTCGGGGTCCTAGTCTCATCGAAGGGCGGACAGGAACGGATGGACCTCGCAGAACGGCTTGCCAGGCTCCATGATGACGCCCATATCGTCATCATCAGGGAAGTGACCCCCGAGGCTCTCATCAACCTGGGATTCGACGCCTATGTGAATACCGCCTGTCCGCGAATCGCCTACGACGACCAGGAACGCTTTTCCCGGCCGGTTCTTTCACCGGCCGAGTTCGAGGCCATCATGGGCGCACGGGAGATGGACGCCATATCCATCGACGAGATCCTGGAATGAAGCTCCGCCAGCTCGAGATGGCGCTCCAGAAGGTCAGGGGTTTTGAACGGCCGGACCCGCGGTACGAACAGTACCAGACTCCCGCTCCCCTTGCCGCCCGGCTCCTCTTCGATGCGGCGCTCAGGGGGGATATCGAAGGCCGGGCAGTCCTTGACCTGGGGTGCGGGACGGGGATCCTCGCGATTGGGGCATGCCTGCTCGGGGCGTCGAAGGTGTGGGGAGTCGACCGGGACCCTGCTGCTTTAAAGACGGCGAAGGAGAACGCTTCACACCTGGGGGTTGAAATCGAGCTTATCGAATCTTTTATTGGTGCAGGTCTTCAGGTACCCCTGCCAGGCCCTGTGGACACGGTTGTCATGAACCCGCCGTTCGGGGCACAGAAGGAACATGCTGACCGTCCTTTCATCGACACCGCCCTATTTCTTGGGAGGACGGTGCATGGGATCTTCAACTCGGGTTCAGCTGTTTTTGTGATGTCGTATGTTGAGGGCCGGGCGCAGGTGGTGTCCATGACCTCCGGTGCGCTGGTCATACCCCGCACGTTTTCATTTCATACTAGGGACCGGCTGGAAATACCGGTCGAGATCATGGTCCTTGAACGGACTCTCCCGGTCTGACCTGGAAAAAAGGAAAGTGAACCGGTTATTCCTTGACCGTGATGTACCCGATCACGAGGAGGAGCAGTCCGACGAGGATCGCGATAACGCCGACAACTCCCTTGAGCACGAAGATCAGCTCGGGCAGGAAGATGTAGGCCGCGTATAGTCCCAGTGCTACGAAAATGATTCCGACGATGATCTCGAGAATACCCATCTTGTCCATGCTTCTGAAAACTCCTTATGCAGCCCTGAACGGACCGTTTGTCACACTCATATTGATGTGACAACCGTTTAAAGGTTCCTTCGGGAAAAAAACAGTTGCCAAGGTCCTGATTCTCCATGACAAGTTGTCATATCCATTGTTTCCTGTGGAAGTAGGCAAGCATCGACAGGGCGATGGCGAGCATCAGGAGGAGCGAGAAGTAGTACCCAAGCGGGTGGCGGAGCTCGGGCATGTACTCGAAGTTCATGCCATAGAGACCGGCGACGAAGGTCAGTGGTATGAAGATGGTCGCGATGATGGTGAGGACCTTCATGACCTCGTTCAGGCGGAAGCTCTGGCTTGAAAGGTAGATATCGAGCATGTTTGAGGACATGTCCCGGTACACCTCAAGGGTGTCGATGACCTGGATGATATGGTCGTACACATCGCGGATGTAGATCCTGGTCGCCTCCCTGACCAGCTGCGACTCGGACCGTTCGAAGGCGAGCACGACCTCCCGGAGCGGCCAGACAGACTTCCTGACGAAGATCATCTCCTTCTTGACCCGGTTGATCTCGTTCAGGGTGGCAGGCCCCACGGACTCGACGAGGTTCCCCTCGAGGTCCTCGATGTACTCTCCGAGGGCCTCCATCGCGACGAAGTACTGGTCCACGATGACATCGATGAGGGCATTGCCAAGGTAGTCCGGCCTGAAACGGCGGATCTTTCCATCCTTCCTGACCCGTTCCCTGACCGGTCCGAAGAGGTCGGGCCCCCCCTCCTGGAGACTGAGGAGATAATTGTCCCCGATGATGAGCGAACAGGAGGAGATCGTGACCGAAAACGGCTTTTCCGTGACCTTAAGGACCTTTAAGCCGAGGTACAGGTAGGTATCGAGGTCGTCCATCTTCGGCCGCTGGTCGGTCGAGAGGATGTCCTCGAGGATGAGGGGGTGGATCCCGAAGGCATTCCCGAGCTCCTCCACGAGGCTCACCGAGGAGAGGCCGTTGATGTGGATCCAGGTCACCGTGTCCGTTGTTTTGAATGGCAGGCACTCCGGTATCGTGGACACGGTCCGTTCCTCGAAGTGGTCCGGGTCGTAGTCCATGATCATGATCGAGGGCGGACCCACGGGCTGGTCAGGCTCGGTCGGAGGAGGGATGAGGGTGCCGGGGGGGAGCCCGACGGGCCGTTTCGTATGGCGGCGGTGGCGGGTCACCCGGTATCATCCCCTCCTGTCACGGTCATCGTAACGACAAGCCGCGCACCATCTCGGAGCAGGGCGACAAGCTCCCGGGGAAGTGACCGTGCCGTCGCATCCGATTGGATACCAATCGTCCGCCCGTCAATGTAGCTGCTCCGGCGCCACACAAGGTCCTCGTTGTGGTCAAGGACGAAGTCAGGATGGCCCAGGGACGTGACCTCGTAGTCGACATCCCCGCAGGAAAGATGGGTCGTAAGCACCGAGCCCGGCTTCCGGATGGCCGACCGGAATTCTTCGGAAAGGTCTGCCGCGGCCTTATCTGCCCCGATGGCGATGATGCAGTCGCCGGCACGCGACAGGTGTTCCGCACGGGTCACCTCGAACGTCGTCGGATGGGTCCCCGCGACCAGCGGGTGCCCCCGTGCTGTCACCACTTCGACCTCTTCCATGGATGAGTACTGGATGGGCCTGATACTAGATAAACTGCGGGTTTTTCGGGATTGCGCGGGCATTTTGTTCATGGTACAAAACGGAGTGGAAGGGTGGTAACCGCTATGAGGATGGATACCTCCGTCGGGCATTTTCTCTTTGTCCCGTGGTCTCTCTCAACAGGGGTTCTGAATTGTATGGTCAGACAGATGTCAGACACCAGTTCCGGGGATTAATACTACGATTTTCCCATCTTTTTCGAATTTGCAGGGACGTATGGGAAGTCTTCCACGATTGGCTTGGAAACAGGTTGAAACAGCATTTCACCTTAAATTTACCGTCTGTTAAAAACTGGTGGTCTTGGTATATCAACGTCTTCAACGGCGCATATTGTCATCCATTGTAACAGTGATTGTGATGTTGGTACTCATTACTATAAGGCACCGGTCACCCATCCCGGCTCAATGATTCATATCATTGTAAACCGTTTATTTCGTCAAAATTGTCTCGCATATCGTTATTTTACCCTGGTTTAAAGAATCGTTCATAGCTATCCCGAGGGGATAACTAGGAGGAAAGGAAAGTGCATCGAAAAGTGCTGGTGGCGCTTGTCGCCATCATTGTATTGAGTGTTACGGCTGCATCCGCAGCCAATTACCTCGTAGGAGGGATGGAGTCTGACGGTCATGGCAGCTATGCCTCCGTCATGACTGGTGTCGCCAATGGCGGCGTTGACTTCTCGTCCTTATCCCAAGGTGTATCTGTAGATAGTGGAGTAGCATCTGCAGGTCAGGACTCTGTTGCCTACGGTGATGGCGTTGTACAACAGTCCGCGACCGGCAACCTCTATAGGGGGATAAGTTCACTATCAGCGACCTACACGACCCGTGGAAGCGCCAATGTAGAACAGACGTCGGACGTGTCTACTAGCGGAGCTGGACCGGTTGCAGATGCCTACCAGTCCTCGTCTGGATACGGCAGGTCAATCTTTAGCGTTGTTGGTACGTCCAGCGGGCAGACTGACTTCTCGTCCGCATATGTCGTAGTAAAGGATGGCTATACTGCAGATCCAGTCATGACTGCACACCTCGATGATCTCGGAACCTCATCGACTATCGGGGCTTACTCACCCAATGGATTAATCGGTGTTGGCGCAGGTGGTGATCTGGTATCTGCTGGGACGGTCTCGAATTACGGCATTGCAAGCGGAGCGACCAATGCGCTTGTGACAAACGGTGTCATGACAACTGCGCAGATGTCAGGAGCAGGGGCAGATACCATCGTCGGTTATGGCGCCACGCTCGATGACCCTCAGGACTCTGTTGGTATTTCTTTCGTGGGTGGTGCGGTAGCGGAACAGACAACAACTACCTCTGGTGAGACCAACCTTGTGAGTTCCGTTGCGAACGTTGCAAGCAGAGCTGGAACCGATACAGCATCGGCATCTGCTTCATCGGGCAGCTGGTACTTGGTCGGCCAGGTAGATGGACAAAACGTCTATTCCTACCAGCCGGGAACCGTGTCAACCACGCAGGTTGCAGCTGCAACAATAGGTGAATCTGCGTCTTTCCAGACGGCGACAGATGTGACGGGCAGTGCAGCTACAGCAACGACCAACGCTCACGACACATCCGGGAACACGGCTACATCTTCTGTGACATCCACGGTTGGCAAGGTTACTGCCTTCCAGGCGTCATACGAAGGGA
>CAZGXZ010000158.1:0-6000 GCA_964530035.1 uncultured Methanoregulaceae archaeon | reverse complement strand
CAACGGAGTCGTGAGGAGCCTGACCCCGCAATTAATATCAAAGCCTACACCGCCAGGAGATATGACACCGTCTTCAAGGGAAAAAGCCGCAACTCCGCCAATGGGAAAACCATATCCCCAGTGAATGTCTGGCATCGCAAGGGAATGCCTGATGATCCCCGGCATTGTGGCGACATTTGCAAGCTGTAGCACCGCACCCTCCTCGAGGGTCACCGGGACTTCCCATTCAAAAGGTCCAAGCCGTTTTACTCCCTGGATCATCGGAATCACACATCGAAGAGGATATCAATATCATATCCCTGTTCGTCCTTGAATATATCCAGGCCTGAAAAGGAGATCCCCTTGACCTCTGCCCCCCCTCCATGCATTCCGGGATCGAAAACATCTCCTGAAAGGTCTGCATCAAGCCGGTTCTCCCCGCTCAGGCGCACGGTAATCCCTGAAAACACAAGGTTTTCCGACTCTGACAGGCACAGAAGATCTGAAAGGAAATCATGAAGAAGCCCGGCGCTGTCATCGGCCCATACGGTAACCGTCCTTTGAATGACAGGAGGTGTTGAGCCGATATCCCGATACATCACCGTCATCAGTGCCAATCCACACTCCGCAAAACAGGATTCAAGGGTAGGAGCATGAACCCTGATGAGAATATCCGCCGTATGATCGAGCTCAGTAAAGCTCATCCCGGTATAATCACACCCCTACGGTTCTCTCCTGATGAAACGGGACCATACCCATATGGATCTCCGACATATAACTGACCTGGTGAATGGATACGTAAATGATATAATCACCGGCCCGCAGCCTGATGTCCGTTTTCTTGGGGGGCTTGTATGAAACCGGAAGGAGAACAGGCCCGCCGCATGAGGTAGAGATCCGGAAGTCAGTCTTTTTTTTCTGGATATACGCGATTACATCATCGTTTATATGGATTTCCGAAAAGGAATCGGCAACCGATGTCCTTTTATTCGTGAACGAGTCCATCAAAAGATTGTCACCCTGTATAATGGGGAGGTAGTCTGGTTGGCCTGATTGTTCAGGCAACCGTGACCGACCGTCGAACCAGATCTACGTACTGACCTTTTAACTGATAAATGCAGCACGTCCCTTCAGGGTTTCTCCTCACATGGAGCAGTCCCAGCCGGGTAGAAATAATTCCAACCGTCGCCGCAACTGAATGCAGGCTGATTGGAAATAACGATGAAAGCCTTGCATGGATTTCACCGATGGTCAGCTCCGGCACCTCGATGAAGAGGCGGAGCATGGCTCTCCTGATACCGCTGCGGTCTTTCTTGAGGTAACGTGCAAGTCGGTCCTCAATAAGGGCCCGCACATCCGCTGGCGATCTCATGCCATCAAGCTCGGTCAGGGCCTTATAAAGTCCTTCTGGTTTATCGCTCCCGCCCAAGGCCTGGACGGTCATGGAGGGCGTGGATTTTAAGCGCGTTTTCTGTCTTTTGACATAAAAGAGATAGGGTTTCCGACCGGGCCCAAGCTAAACCATGATATTCCTTCAAAGCGCACCTGTTCTGGTATGGGATTGATCCACTACGATATCAGCAGATATTCGTTGGCCCAGATGGTCGCAATCCCGGCAGTACTGCTCGTACTGTCTTTGATCTCCATCGGGCTTACCTTTGCATCCACCGGCATGCCCGTAATGCCGGGGATGGATTTCAAGGGAGGTACTGCGGTCACTGTGTTTACCGCAGACACCCCGGACCAGATACGGGCTACCTTTACCGGTTACTCAATTGCAAATATCGGTGAAGGGGTGAACAACGGCAAACTTATCAGGTTTGAACCAATGGCCGACGAGCGTTTCAACGAACTATCTGCGCTTGTCGCACAGAAGTATCCTGACGCGAAAATTGACCAGATAGGGGCATCATTTGGTCAGACCCTCCAAAACCAGGCATTCCTGGCACTCATCTTCTCGTTCGTCGGGATGTCCATCGTCATCTTCCTGATTTTCAGGACATTTGTCCCTTCGATGGCGGTGGTTATCTCGGCATTTGCGGACATGGCAATGACTGCAGCGACAATGAATGTCGTCGGCCTGCCCCTTTCGCTCGGCACGACCGCCGCACTCCTTATGCTCATCGGTTACTCCGTTGACTCGGACATCCTCCTCACCATGCGGGTCCTGAAACGGCAGGGTAATCTGAATGACAAGATGGCCGGTGCTTTCAGGACTGGTATCATCATGACAAGTACTGCCATCGCTGCGGTAGCCGCCATGTTCATCGTCTCCTGGATAGGCCAGGTCACAATCATCTGGGAGATGTCGGCAGTCCTCCTGATCGGGCTTTTTTTTGACATCATGAATACATGGCTTACCAATGCGGGACTTATCAGGTGGTATGTCCAGAAGAGGGGTGGAAAATGAACCAGGAAGAACTACGCAGCCTCTTCAGGGATTACCGGGTGTTACTTCTCATAGCACTCCTGATAATTTCAGTGATCTCCATCTACCCCCACTTCGAAAGCTACGAGGTTGTCACTTTCTCAAACACGATGCCGGTTGACCAGGCAATAAGCGCCCTGAATAACAAGATGGGCGTATCTGTCAAGGTCATCGGCTCGACAAACGAAACCACGACCATAGAAATCCCAAAAGCCTACAGCAAAGCGGAAATAGATGCGATTTTTTCATCCCTCGGGATACCTGTCGTATCCTATGAACAGAAGACCCGCTTCGCAACCAACCTCCAGTTCGGCCTTGACCTCCAGGAGGGTTCCTGGCTCCAGCTGGAGTTTAAAGCCGCAGTGGTAGGATACCAGTCAAATATCCAGAACGAGGCTGACCTTGAAAAGTTTATTTCCGCCTTGAAAACACGCCTGGATGCCGATGTCGAGGTAATCGGACCGGACAAGATTGAGATCCGCAAGTATTACAGCCGCGAGGAGCTCGAGCCGATATTCGCCGAGAACGGCGCGAAGATCATTACTTACCAGCAGGGCGTTTCAAAGGAAACGGCGAATGACATCAAGAGGATCCTTGAACAGAAGGTAAACTTTGCAGGGACCCAGGACGCGAAGGTCAACACGATTACGGGTCTGGACGGGACCACCAGATACATCAGGGTGGAACTTGCCGGCAAGACCATGAAACAGGCACAGGATATCGTCGGAAAGCAAGGAAAGTTCGAGATACGCGTTCAGACTGAAGGGGGTCAGACCGAGCATGTAATTTACGGCGATACCATATCGTCGGTCTCAAACCCGAGCCAGGAACCACCGGGCAGCAACTCGTGGGGTGTCGGTTTTACCCTCTCTGACGATGGTGCAAAGGAGTTCCGTGACATGGTCGTAAAGACCGGAGCCGTGGACAATCCCGAAAGCCACCAGCTGTTCATGCTCCTGGATAATGTCCAGGTGTACGGGGCTCCGCTCTCCCCCGACCTCGCGGCACGCCTGAAGGCCGAGCCGGTAAAACAGCTCTATGCATCGACCGGTTCCGG
Organism: uncultured Methanoregulaceae archaeon; assembly: GCA_964530035.1. Classification (GTDB taxonomy): domain Archaea; phylum Halobacteriota; class Methanomicrobia; order Methanomicrobiales; family Methanospirillaceae; genus KLAP105. The sequence goes on along the minus strand of CAZGXZ010000158.1, from coordinate 2,536 downwards.
GACACCCAGCATGACCGCGGCACAGAACCTTGAGATTCATCTCCGGGCTGGGGCACTCCCCGTGGATGTCTCCGTGGCCGGGTCAGGTTCGGTTTCGGCGGCACTTGGTGAACACTTCAAGACGATGGTCATCCTCGCGGCGCTCCTTGCCATTCTCACCGTAGGTCTGACGGTATACTTCAGGTACCGCGAACCAGCCATCGTTTTACCGATGATGGCCATCAACATCTCTGAACTCATCATCCTCCTTGGCATATCCCGGTGGATCATCCAGCTTGACCTCGCCACGATTGCGGGGCTTATCGCTGTCCTGGGTACCGGTATCGACCAGCTGGTCATCATCACTGACGAGATCCTCCATGAGGGGAGGGTGCCTTCACCGACCCTCTACCGGAAGCGGCTTGCACGGGCTCTCACCATTATCGTCGCATCGGCTTCAACGGTAATTATCGCGATGATCCCCCTGGTCGTCATGGACCTCTCGACTCTCAGGGGATTTGCCCTGATCACCATTATCGGGGTCTTTGTCGGGGTTGTCGTGACCAGGCCGGCATACGGACGGATAATAATGGCTATCCTCTCCAAATAAGAAAAATAACAATCTTTATCCCTTTTTAAGCGCGACATTTGTTGTTGGTGGATTTCCCTATGGGTAAACCCGTTATACTTGATTTTTATGCCGAGTGGTGTGGTCCTTGCAAGCGCCAGGGCCCTATCCTGGAAGAACTAAAAAGAAAGATGGGCGATAGCATCGAGGTACGAACGATAGATGTTGACCAGAACATGGACCTCGCCGGCACATATGGAATCCAGGTCGTTCCCACACTCATCATTGAAATAGACGGTAAGAAGGTCAAGGAGTTCCAGGGTGTGACAGATGCAGGGACGCTTGAAGGCATCCTCAAGCCTCTGGTGAGCTGATATGAAAATCGGTATAGTTGGTGGAACGGGAGATATCGGCGAGGGAATAGCGGTACGGCTGTCTCCGCTTTATGATGTCGTCATTGGCTCAAGGGACGAGGTGAAAGCAGCTGAAGCCGGCCAGTGCTGTAAAGACCTCCTGAAGGCGCGGGGAATTTCCTGTTCCTGTTCCGGGGTCTCCAACCAGCAGGCCGTGGACGATACGGATGTTGTGATCCTTGCCATACCATTCAGGCACCTCGAGCCGACTCTCGGAGGCCTGACCGGGTTTAAGGATAAAATCGTTGTAAGTCCCGTAAACCCCATGGAAAAACGGGATTTTTTTACTTTTATCCCCCCGGCAGAGGGTTCTGCCGCCCTTATGGCAAAACGGCTCCTGCCTGAGGGCACACGGCTTGTAACGGCCTTCAATACGGTTGCAGCGAACAGGTGGAAGGCAGTTGATGAAGAACTTGATTACGCCATACCGGTCTGCTCGGATGACCAGGAGGCCAAGGCCACGGTGATGGGAATCATCAACCGTATCTCAAAATTAAAGGCCTTTGATGCCGGCCCCCTCGCAGCCTCACCAATGGTCGAGTGTATCACCCCACTGCTGTTGAATATCGCCCGTTTCAACAAAATGAGGGATGTCGGGATCAGGTTTGTATAATCCAGGAGACTACCCGGGAAGACTTACCTCACCATTACTATCTTCACGTCCGCCGGGAGACCGGGATGAATAAGCACTACGTCATGCAGATCGGGCAAAGGCTTTTTCAGGAGGGCCTGGTAGCAGGGAATTGTGGAAACATGAGCTCCAGGTCACCGTCCGGTTTCTGGATCACGAGAACGGAAAGTTATCTGGACCACCCGGGCGACCTGGTCTTCTGCCCCTTGCAGGGCGACGTACCTGAAACCGCTTCAACTGATTATAAGGTCCACCGGGAGGCATACCGGCAGACACCACACCAGGCCGTTGTGCATGCCCATCCCCCCCATGCCGTAGCGATCTCATTCGAAACTGATGAGGTCATCCCCATTGACATCAAGGGTGAACTTCTCTGTCCCGCCATCCCGGTTGTCACGGGAAAACCAGGGACAGAGGAACTTGCCGTTTCTGTTGCCTCCGGCCTTCAGCACTCACCGCTGGTCATTGCACGGGGTCATGGAACCTTTGCAGCCGGGGCATCCCTTGAACAGGGCTACCTGCTCACATCCCTTGCAGAATACTCATCGAAAATCCTTCTGATGCGAACCCGCGAATAGCCATGAGTGCCATCAGGAAATCACAGAGCCGGAACCGTAAATCTCTTGGAGTAGCCAGTAGGGTGTCTTTACCGGTGCGAAGAGGAGAACATGAACCCGCTTGATACCAAGATTGAAAGGCTCAGCCCGGAACACCGGCGCCAGGTGGAGGATTTTGTTGACTTCCTTCTCGACCGTTACGGGGTTTTGCAGCCAGTCCACGGTGATGATCGCCGGTTAGACCGTGAACGGGATGACCTGGACAACCACCCGATTGTACTCCCAACGGAACCCGTTGAACCGACCGGAAGGGAGGTTATCTATGTCCATGCGGGAAACATGAAAAAAAGCCATAATAAGGTTAAATCAGACGATCTCCTCGATTGGT
>CAZGXZ010000157.1:0-6003 GCA_964530035.1 uncultured Methanoregulaceae archaeon | reverse complement strand
GCGGTGGTCACCCGGACGAGCGAGGACACATCGACCACCCCCGGTAGGGGAGGCGATGCAGCCCGTTCCCGGCGGACGGCTGCCTCATAACACTTCCGGCATATCTTCCGTGCGTCCTGCCGGCCTTTCGGCCGGGAAAGCCGTGATTTCGTCAGTTTCTCGATATAGGAGACGGTCCGTCTCCCGCATTTCCAGCAGGTCGCCGCATGCTCAGGGGTATCGAGCAACTTGTACTCCCGGGCATGGACCTCCCGGGGGGGCTCTGCAGCACCTCGTGACCCTCCGGAAACGGTATGATTCCGGTTTATCGGGGCCTGTTGTCCTGGATGAGGCTTCTCTGACCTTTTTCTTCCAGATTGCTCCACCGGTTCACAGCCCCTCCCACCTTGCTGGTGAAGGGTAATTCGGGCTGGTTCCTTGAGATGATCTGAAATAGGAGCGATTTTATCAGGTTTTTTGAACTGTCCTCCAGCATCGGCCCCGGCACAGGGGCATGAAGAGGCAGGTGAAGAGATGTCCGCAGGTGACCCTGTATGTGCTGATATGCTGCAGGATATACCTGTACTAAGATCTAAGTACTTCTTAGTAGTACCTGTACGGGCTGCAGGCTTCTCCTGTTCGTTGTTTCTTCCTGCACCATCCGTTGCAGGAAGGTTGTCTCGAGCTGAAGGTGCGGAAGAGGACGAGCCGTCACCTCCATTCCCGTCATTCTCCCCCGGGTCACCCGGACATCCAGGACCGTCCTCGATCCAGACCGTGGTCCCGGCGCACCACCGTGCATAGAGGTCCTTGTCAAAGGTGTAGGCGTTCGTCCTCCGCCGGGTCATCGCCCCGGTCTCGACGTCCTCCGAGGACACGGTCCGGTCGGTATAGGCAATCGCCGGGCATTTCTCCAGGAGGCCCGTGTACACCGACCCCCGCGACGAGTACCCGTGGAGGACGCGGTGGAGTGAGCCGTTCGAGATGTCGGTGCTTTTCTGGAGCATCGGGATGGTGAACTCCTCCCAGGTCTGCGAGGCGATGACGCCGATGATGTCCGACTCCCGCCGGGTCAGCTTCGTCGTCTGGCCCCCGGCCGTCCCGTTCAGGAGGGCGTAGAGCCTGACCGCCTCGTCGAAGTCGGCACGGGTCGCCCGTATGCAATAATATCCGCCCGAGTCGCACCGCTCCCGTTGCATCATGTTCAGGAGGGCGTTCGCCTTGATGAGGTCAAGGAGCATCTCGGGGTTGCGACGGTTCGCATAGGTCTGGAACCGTATCCCCGGGGCAAACGGGATCACGACATGGACCTGCTGCCTGGCGATAATCTCCCACATCGCCCTGCATACCCGGACCTCGCGGGGCTCTCCGTCCGCTTCGTCAGGCAACTCCCGGTTTTGTTTCAGGACATGGGCGAGGACCCGGTCGTCCTGTTCAGGCGAGTCGTCGATCCAGCAGGTCAGCATCCGGTTGCAGACCTGGTCGTCGCCGGCCCCCTCAACCTTCGCCAGCCACCAGACGCACCGCTCCGGGATGGTGCAGACCTGGCCGCGGCGGTCCTTGTTCACGGTCCGGTAGATGAACGGCTTCTTGAACGAGGTGATGACCGACTTGAGCATCTCGGCCATTTCCTCGGAGAGGGCCCGGTCGTCCATGATGATCACGGACCCGGCCTGGAGCCCGTCCATGTAGAAGAGGGCCTTGTTCGACATCGCTCCCTCCAGCCTGAACCGTTTCGGTATCTGCCGAAGCATCGTCGAAAAAGCGTGGGACTTCCCCTTGCCGCTCTCGCCGGTGATGCTGACATGGAGCCCGTTCGTGTTCACGACGGCCCGGGACGCAAGCGAAAGGACCAGGCACTCGGCCACGGCCTCGTCTCCTTCGTGGTCCAGGGCGAAGGTCTTGAGGAAAAACCGTTTCGGGTCCCCGTCCCTCAGTATGCCAAGGGCCTCTTCGGAGAGTTCCGGGTCGGCGGACGGGTCGGGATCGTCAGGATTGTCCTGGAGGTCCTCATCCTTTCCAGGAGGGGCGGTGCAGGACGGGACCGGGATAACTGGTCCCGGTGGCCGGGGTTTCGTTGCAGTAACCGTCTTTCTCCTCCCGGGTCCCGGTTCCAGCCGGTCACGCAGCTCATGCCACCGCTGTGCCCCGCCTCCGCAGGACTGGTGGTGGCAGGCGACATGGACTGCACCGGACGGGAACTGGATGGCGTACGCCCCGTCCTTGTGGTCGCCGGAGAACGGGCATTCGTCGAGCGTGAACAGGGTGCCCCCTTCGTAGGGCTTCTCCGAGGACCACCCGATCCCATGGGCCGGAAGCCAGGCCCTCAAATCGATTGGCATTCCCTGCGTTTCAGGCGGAGAACGGTCCTTCTCCCTTTCCGCTCCAGAGGGGGGCACCCCGGACTCTGCAAGCCGTTCCAGTTTCGCCCGGGACACGACGCCGAAGCTGTCCGGGGCGGAAAGGACCCGTGCCCGCCGGTGCGGCCGCTCCTTTGTGTGGTCGCCCTTCCTCGACATCGTGCCGTACAGCTTCCAGATCCTCGCGGCATTGAAGTTCGCCGTGTCGACGGTCGCCTTGTCGTCATCGAACCGAGCGGCGAGCGTTTCCAGGCACCGCCTGACCAGGTCCCTTGCGGCATCGTCGTTTGGCAGAGTGACCCGGTAGAGGAGGTGGGCCCCATTCCCGCTGTCGGCCCGGACCGGCTCCGGCCAGGTCCATTCGGACTCCAGGTACGACGCGATCTCCCCGGCACGGTCCAGGGCGGCCTGGTGCTCTTCATCAGTCGAAGAGACACCGGACGGACGGACCGGGTCGATGTCGATGGGAAACCACGTCCGTGCGGTGATGTCGCCGTCGGCGGTGGTGGCGTCCTTCTTGCCAAGCCGCATCTTCACCCGGTTCGCCCGCCGTGCAAACAACGCCGGGTTGACCCGGTTCAGGGTGACATAGACCCCCTGCACCTCGGGGGAGGAGTCAAGGGCCTCCACCCGTTTCGCAAGCGCCTCCACCGAGTCGAAATACCCAGACGCCATCCCGTACTCGGTGATGGCCCGGACCTCCACGATCTGGCCGGGTTCGAAGAGGAGCCGGGTGGCGGCGAGGACCTCATCGGACATGACGTTCCGCTCCGTCCCGGACGGCCTTCACACCCTGCACGGTCCCGGCGGCGGGCCTCATTTGTCTGCCCCCGGCAGGAGCCACCTGACACACCGCCCGCCCTGGCGGTACCTCATGCACGCAACGTCCCGGAGGGCTCGCCCGATGGCGTACGAGAGCGCTTTCCTGCTCTTTGAAAACGTCGGGGCGAGGTCCGGGCGGGCCCTGATTGCCTCGGCGATCTCCCGTGCGTTCCAGATCCGCTTTTTCCCGTTCACAGCTGCCGTGGCCGCGAGGATCTCGGACATCCGGGGGTCGGGAGGTACGGGTTCAGTCAAGGACCCCCACCTCCTCGATGCCGCCCGGCAGGACCTCGAAGACGCGCCACCCCTGGCGGTCGGTCCAGAGCCAGAGCTGCAGGCTTGCGAAGTACGGCAGGTGAATAGCCTGGAGCGCCCTGATGTCGTCCCGGAACATCCAGCTGATCTGCGTGTGCAGGTCCAGGCGGCGGCGGCTCCGTCTCACCTGGATGAGGAGCGGGTGCCCGGTATCCTTCCATGCGACGAGGTCCACCGGAGACCGGGACCCGGCGCTTTTCAGCACGTGGTATCCCTGCGACTCAAGGCAGACCCTGGCCATGTACTCGGCCTGTTTTCCCCTGAGGTCGCGTGCGTGGGTCATGATGAGACCTCCGGGAAGGTGGTGTGTGGGGGATTGGGAAGCTGGTTGTTAGTAAGCCGGTTATTCGTAATCGGGTCATTAGTGAGCTGGTTGATGGGAAGCTCGTCATTGATAAGCAAATTATAGGAAATCTGGTCCCTAACCCTAACGTTTCTCGTATATCTTGTCGCGTGTGGATAGCCGGTGCTATCCGTTCTGGCTGCTTTTTTTCCCACCTTCAAGAGCAATCACCCTGTCATAACCGAAAGCCTGAAGGGGGAATAAACGGAGCATAATAATGGTCCCGCCAGTTTATCGGTAATTGCTGTGCAAGGCGAATAACCCCTCAAACGGGGGACCATCATGCTGTCCTGCATTCTTAAGCCTCCACGAATACACAGAGTCCTTTCTTCCCGAAGAACTCTCCAATGCCCTTGAAACCGGTCAGGCGTTCGCAGGCATCGACGTCATCCCGCATGAGGCGGGCTGGTCGTGATAGTTCCATCGTTTTACCTTCGATGCAATGCTCGGTTAATAGGGGAAAAGAACGTGATTTCGAGTGTTAACCGGGCACTTGCACAAAAAAACGATTGCTTGGTTCGGTTATTGAAGTTTACGTTTTGGTTGTGGTAATGTCAATGATTCTTTACGTTTTTGGGTGTGTGCCAGGGGTATCGATCTGTTTCTTGATTATGTGAAGGAGGTTTACGATATATCGAACGATTTTTCGAGTTTTGGGTGTTGATTAGGGCAGGATGTTCAATACTGGTATAGCCGATTTTTGTTGCCGGCGGATTGAATGCTGCATTATACAAGGAGTGGCACGGTCTTGTCTCGTTTATCGATCGAGCCTTCTTGGGGGTTTTGATCTTTCGGAACCGCGCAAGTTTTCGGGGTGAATCGAGAGTATTCTTGGGGGAAATTTTTTGATGATTCGGTCATTGCGGCAGGCGGTCTGGGGCGGGGTGGTTGAAGAGGGGGATCTGTCTGGAGATTGGGGGGAATAGTTTTGGATTCAAGATATTTAAAGAAACGAAAAGAAATCAACTCATTTTGCAATAAGATCAATTTTAATGATCTTAAGTAGAGATGTTAGCATTTTTTTCCACCGAATTGGGGGATTTTTACGCAGGTGTTGGCAACTATTGAGCTACTTGGACTTAAAGTTAATTCGTAATCCCTTTATTATTGAACTGTATTTTTTTTATCCAGGAGGCTCTTAATGGAAACATCTCCTTCAGAAAGGCTAGATTCATTTTCAGTAGAAAACATTTTTGCAACTAGGGAATCAATCGAATTAGAGGAATTTTTAGACGCATATAACTATAAAATTGTTCAAGATAGTGAAAAATTGTTTGTAAGAGAGTTTCTCTATCCCCTATTAGGTAAAACAGGAATAAAATATGTTCAACCCCAATATCCCTTTTTAGATTCTGAGGGAGTAACAAGAAGAATTGATTTTGTTATTCTCAAAGATAATAAAAAATTAGCTCTGGAAGTAAACGGGGAAACCTACCATGCAGAAGGCATTATTCCAGATGATATGTTTGACAGCAATCTCCAAAGACAAAATGAAATAATAAATGCCGGATGGGCGTTACAACGATATTCTTACAATCAATTACAATCTCCCATCTGGAGGAAAAAGATATCAACCACTCTATTTAAGGTAATCCGCAAATACTTTCCAGAATTAATTATTGAAAACCGAATTGAACCGCACCCACTTCAACAAGCTGCATTAGATGCTATTGAATTTTATCGCAATGAAAAAGGCTGGAAAAAAGGGATAGTGATTCTTCCCACTGGAACTGGTAAGACTTATTTAGCCGCCCTTGATTCTGAAAGGGTTCCTGGGCGAGTATTGTACGTAGTTCATAGATTGGATATATTATCCCAATCAAAAGAAGCCTTTGAATCTGTATTCCCTAAAGCTAAAATTGGAATATTGACCGGAGAAACCAAAGAAAACGAATACGATTCTGACATATTATTCGCATCAAAAGATACACTAACTAACGAAGAGCAATTAACCCGATTCTCCTCTGATGAATTTAGCTATATAATTATCGATGAAGTTCATCACGGACAAGCTCGGACATATCAAAATATTTTACAACATTTCCAGCCCCCATTCATGATTGGTTTGACTGCGACACCTGACCGGAAGGATCGCAAGGATATTTTCGAATTATTTGATTATAATAAAATTTTTGTAACTGTTCAGCCTTAGTGGTAAATCGCAGAGGGTAAGATAGGCATACC
>CAZGXZ010000156.1:0-6165 GCA_964530035.1 uncultured Methanoregulaceae archaeon | reverse complement strand
GTCCTGTATCGATCTGGCTGAACGGCCTGAAGAGCTTATCCATGTCTTCCTGCGCGATCCCGATCCCGGTGTCCCTGACCCGGGTGACGACCCTGTCGCCGACCTGCAGGCATTCGACCCTGATGCCTCCCTTCTCCGTGAACTTGATCGCGTTTGAGATCAGGTTCAGAAGGACCTGCCCGACCCGCCGGCTGTCTCCTCTCACCCTGCCCGTGCCAGGCGCGATATCAACAACGAGGGTGAGACCTTTTTTCCCGGCAAGAGGACGGACCGTCGCCACGACCTTTTCAACAAGAGACGCGAGGTCCACGGGCTCGTCGGCGACGACCAGCTGCCCGGACTCGATCTTCGAGAGGTCGAGGACATCGTTTATCAGCGCCAGGAGGTGCTCGGAACTATCCGATATCATGCCAAGCTGCTTTTTCTGTTCGTCGTTCAATGGGCCGGCAAGCTCCTGGAGGAGGATCCCGGAGAACCCGATGATGGAGTTCAGGGGCGTTCTGAGTTCATGCGACATGGTGGCAAGGAAGGCCGACTTGAGCCGGTCTGCTGATTCTGCGGCCTCTTTTGCAACCGCGAGCTCCCGGGTCCGTTCAGCGACGGTATCTTCCAGGTGGTCACGGTAATCGGCGAGCTCCCGGAGCGCCCGGTTCTTCTCCTCCTCCCCGGTCCTGATCCTCCTGACCATTGCATCGAAGGACCGGGACAGGGTGCCTATCTCACCCGAGCCGTGCGTCCTGATTTCCTGGTCAAGGTCCCCGGTCTCGGCTATTCTCCTGCTCACGTCGGTGAGGGGCTCCAGCGGGCGGATGACGGTCCTGTCAAGGATAATCACCGTGATCACACTCAGAAGGACCAGGGCGGCGAGGACTGCCAGCAGGATCTTAAGGATTGAATCGTTGATCTCCTCTTCAACGGCGTCAATCGGGATAAAAGCCCCTATCTTCCACCCGAGTTCAGGGGACGTGTAGTAGATGAGGTAGTCCCTTTCAAGGAGCAGGACTCCTTCACGGCTGGAAAGAAAAATTCCGTTCTGCTCACCAAGGAGCTCGCTGATGTTCTTCGAAAGCCGGGAGGAGTTCCTCGACGTGAGAATGATGCCGTTTTTATCGGTCAGAATCAGTTCGCCCCTGCGCCCAAGTTCGAACTTGTTGATGTAGTTCGTCAGGGAAACAAGGGTGACATCGGCGCCGACAACTCCAAAGACGGCCCCCCTGGTGTCACGGAGGGCGGTCACGATCCCGATGTTCACGTCAGGAGTCGTGATGGACATGTACGGCTCCGTCACCATCACCTGCCCGGGGTTCTGCCTGGCGAGGATGTACCACGGCCTTTCCCTTGGGTCATAGGCGGTGGGCCGTGCCCGGGGGTATGACCTGACGAAGGCACCGTTTTCCCGGCCCATATAGACCGAGTTGACGTACGGGTGGGTCAGGTGGTACTCCCTCAAAGCCGTGATAATCTCCTGTTCCTGTTCACTCGATGAATACTCGAACGCATTTTCCGAGGCGTTGAGGAAATTCGTGAAGTTTGAGTCGTCAGGGTAGTTTATGTCCTTGTCCAGGGAGAGGCCGGCGACATCATACCTGACCGAACCGATGAAGTTCGAGAGGACAAAATCGATGTTCTTCAACTGGTTGATCGAGTCCCTCGAGATGGAGTTCAGGTTCTGCTGGTGGAGGGTGGCCGGGAGGAGCCCGCCGATAAGGACCAGCACCAGTACCGCGATCACGAGGTAGAGGAGAAGGACCCGCGTCCGAAGGTTCATCGTCAGGGATACTCTCCCATGACAGGTGAAAAGGGTTTGCCGGGTGGGGCTATGAAGGGTGGACAGGGGTACTGGTATGCCTGGTGGAGGTCTGCCAGTATCTAAAAAACGGCGAAATATACGGCTCTCTTGAAACCCATATGAACGCTTGTTCGTGTGTGTTACAACTGATACAAAAAGCCCAATTTTAACGAATAATTCTTCTATACCTGATATAAATTTCAAGTAACCTGTCGGTTTTAAGAAATGGGATCTGAAATTTTTCAGACTTTATGGAATGTTTCCCGAACTTGCCGAATACCCGTAGCCTCACCTTTCCCGATATTCCATAAACATTAATCCTTCAGTGGGAGCTTCGCCCCCACACCCCTGGAAAGATACCCCGCCGCCCCCGAAGGGCGCCCCGGCGGCGGTCTCACGGCCCTTCATGAATATTCCGAACTGAAAAAAAATTCGCTGAAGACTCAAAACTACCAAAACCATACCCCAAACAACCCTGATAATGGAATCGCCTACGGCTTGCCAGGGCTATCGTATGCAGGGGGTTTGGGGGCAGCAGCCCCCCGGTTCGAATCCCTTTCATCCTCTGCCTGTTCAGGATGAAAATTAAAAAATCGGCTCTGTTTAAATCCTCTGATTGGAATTGCAGGGTGATGGAGATCTCTCATTATGAGGCGGATACAATGGAGAGATGGAGATTTCACACAACCAAAAATGTATGAAAATATGGTGAGGGTCCTCTTTACGCCTTGCAACGCCCGAGGAAGGGTTGACCAGTGTCCTTACACACCCGTTTTACCGTGTCCCGTGCCGACATGACGGCCCCCGGTATCCCTCCCCCGACCTTCACCCACTGGCCTGCCATGTAAAAGCCTGACAGACCTGGGAGGGTCATGGGCATCTGCGTAAAGAACGAGTCAGCCGTGAGCAGCCAGCCTTCGTACGACCCCTTCCAGTTGCCGGTGTACCTGACGAAGGTGTGCGGTGTCGCCACGTCCGTCATCTCGACCTTTCCGCTGCACTCGGGGTAGGTAGTGGTGACGAACGCGGTTACCTGGTCTGTGATGGACTGTTTTTCATGTTCGTAGGCTTCGGTCCCGCGGGGCTTGTCCTGCCAGTATGCCCAGTCTGAAGGGATGCTGAGGGTGATAACGGACTTTCCCTGAGGGGCGAGGGTGCTGTCGTACGAATGGTTGTGGATGGTCAGATCCTCCTGGAGAACACCTCCTATCCTAAGCGGGTCCTTCAGGAGACAGGTGAGGCTGTGGGGCCTGTTCCCGAGGTCGGCACTGATGCCGAGCGAGACGAAGACCAGGGGTGGAAAAGGCCTGAACTTTTCATAGTATCCCTTAAGCGTATCATCAAGGTACTTACCCCCGAGCCAGTCGAAGATGGTCGCATGACCGTCGGCTGCGGAAATGACGACGTCAGCTCTCACCTCGGTGCCGTCCGACAACCGCACCCCGGCCGCCCGGTCCTTTTCAGTGATTATCGATTCCACCCGGGATCGGTAGCGGATGCTGCCCCCCAGCTCCAGGAACCGTTTCTCGACGCCCTGTGCGAGCGGGAGCGACCCTCCCATGGGGTATCCCCCGTTTCCCGACCCCTGGAGGGCGAGCCCCATCAGGGAAAAAACCGCTGACTGGCCGTGCCACTCAAGCCCGGCGAGCAGGAGCCTGCGGAGCACGGGGTCCTTTACGACAGCCAGAACTTCAGTAAGGGGCGCCTTGTACCGCTTCATCACCGGGAGGAGGGGGATGAAGCGTATCATCTGCATGATGCCCATGTCGGCGGAGAGCTGCATCTTTGCAAGTCTCCTGATGTCGTTGCAGAGTGACCTGGCGAAGGGCTCATCCTGTGGTGAGAACGAGACAAGTTCCGAATAGAGCCGGTCAGGGTTGTTGTACAGTGTGAGGACATGCCCGTCGGGATCGGTGACCCTCGCGTAGTACTCGTGTTTCACGATCTCCTGCCCATGGAGGAGACCGATATCGCGGTAGACGCCAGAAAGAGGGCTTGTCGGGTCCGACCCGGTCAGCCAGTGGATGCACAGGTCAGCGGTGTACCCCTTCCGGGTCCAGGCGGTGCAGAGGCCGCCCGGGACGCTGTGCATCTCGATGACCTCGGTGGGAAAACCGCTCATGCGGGAGAAACAGCCTGCTGCAAGACCGGCGATCCCCCCGCCGATGATAAGGACGGATGGTGGCATACCTGATGGTCAGGTTGAGGGGTTATCAATCATTCTCCAGGGGGACTTGCAGGGAGGACCCTTTTTATCTGGACCACCGAAACCGGGAGAAATGGCCGCCAAAAAAAAGTGGATGGGTTTCAGGAGCAGACGGTCTCGTAATGCGGATTACAGTTCAGCTGGTTCGGTGAACACCCCACCCATACCTGTCTGCAGTTCTGCTGGGGCTGCTGCTGTTGCTGTCCCGGCAGGATGCAGAAATCGCCCCAGCAGACCGCTCCTGACGGCACCGCCGTCGCGGTTGCCGAAGGAGTGACCGGGACAAGGGTCGGCATGCAGAAGTTCCGGTCAAGGCCGCTCTCCGCCGCACAGTCCCCGAGGCACTTCGAGTACGAGGCGCCCCGCTGGCCCTGGCATTCTGCGAGACAGGCACTGCACAGCCCCGGGACGGCCGTCGGGGTCAGGGTGATGCGGGGGAGTGCCGTGACCCGTATTGTCACCGTCGGACGGGGAGTCGGGGTCACCGTGATGCCGGTAATCGTCTGCCGCGGGTAGACCATGCCGGTGACCGGGGTGGTCTGGGGGCAGGCGCAGCCATTCGTCCTGATACAGTGCGAGTAACAGAGCAGCTGGCGCGTAGTGTTCCCGGCCGTCGAACAGCTGTTCACGCAGGATGCGCACGACGACGAGGTCTTCGGTGAGATACAGTCGTTGTAACAGTCGCGGTTGACCCCGGGGCCCCACGATGTCATCGACCCTGAACCGGCCTCCGCGTCACAGGCATCGATGCAGCTGTTACACCCCGATACCGGGACGGGTGTCACCTGGGCCTGGGGACAGGTACAACCGTTGTTCCTTGCGCAGGCAGAGTAGCAGGTCGCCTGGAGCAGGGCGTTCTCAAGGCCGGAGCACGTCGCCGAACACTGGCTGCATGCTTGTCCCGCTGACAGGCCCATGCACCCCGCGTAACAGTCCCTCGCGTCCTCTGCGTAGGTGTTCTCGTCGTCAGAACCACCTGCGGGCGGTCCCCAGCTCACCGGTCCTTCGATGAACTCCTCGTCACACGAATCGACACAGGTGCCACAGTTCTGGACGGTCTGCATCGGCAGACACGTGCAGCCGTTCTGCAGCATGCAATGGGAATAGCACTCGGCCCTGTTCGCGCTGCTGCCTGCACCGTCGCACAGGCTGACGCATGACTGGCACAACGGGCTTCCGGCAGGCCCGCCCGAACAACCGGTGATACAGTTCATCCTGGCTGTCGGGTTTGATGCAGAAGAAGCACAGCCGGTTATACAGCTCTCGCAGTTCTGAACCGTCTGGGTCGGGGGACATGAACAGCTATTCTGCAGCATGCAGTGGGAATAGCACTCAGCGATGAGGGCATCGCCTTCTATGTCATCGCACTGGCTGGAACATGCGGCACAGAGCTGGGTAGCAGGCTGTCCTGAACAGGTGTTGATACAGCTCATCCTCTCAGCGGTCGATGAAGCAGACGAAGCACAGCCAGATATGCAGCTTTCGCAGTCCTGAACGGTCTGTGTCGGAGGACATGAACAGCCATTTTCCTGGATGCAGTTGCTATAACAGGTGACGTTGATACCTCCCTGGCCCCCGGAGATGGCACACTCCCTGGCGCAACTCGCGCAATGCTGGAGGTCTCCAAGACCGGCACATCCTTCGACACAGCCAGCCCGTTGAGAGGGCGTCATACCCGGAGCGTTGCAGGCGTCAATACACCTGTCGCAGCTCTGTTCCCGGGACGGACACCTGCACCCGCTGGCCTGCATGCACCTGAAGTAGCAGGTCTGCTCCTCGACGCCATCATACTCCGCCCTGCAGGGCTCCCAGCAGGTATCGCAGTTCATGAAATCGAAATCTGCCGCACCTCCAAGGCAGTCCCTGACGCAGTTTATCGGGCTGCCAAATGATGGGCGGCTTTCATTGCAGTGTTCAATGCAGTCTCCACACGACAGGTTCACCCGCGGACACGAACACGAATTCCTCATCATGCAGTCGTAATAACATGCCGGACGGCCCTCCATTGTCCCGGCACATTCATAATTGTAGCAATATCCACACCGTTCAGGACCGGCCATGCCTGCACAGGCGTCCACGCAATCCTCCACACCAGGACTGTACTTCTCGCAGGTTTCAAGGCAGTCCTGGCAGCCCTCCTGCACCTGTGACGGCGGGACAGGGGTCACTC